>CAYNQC010000037.1:0-12182 GCA_964399235.1 uncultured Candidatus Bathyarchaeia archaeon
CCGGATTTGAACCGGTGATTTCTTCCGCGTGAGGGAAGCGTCCTTTGGCCTTTTTAAGTTAACCAGCTAGACCACGGGCCCGTCCAGACTAAACGGCAAACTGATTCCTTTATATGTTTTGTAGTGACTGTGAAGCAGATTTGGATTCTGGTTAACGGTAAAATGTCGAGGAGAATGGTAGTGGGAGAAAGGAGACGAGGAAGAAGCTGCCATTCTCCTCTGAGCGCACACACGTGCGCCTGTCTAATATATCCGTTCGACAACTTGTTATAAAGCTTGTTGTCTAATACGCATGCGAGCTGACTGTGTTTCTGATTTTGACATTGCTGAGCCTTGATGACTCATGTGAAACTGTGAACGTCCAGTTTCGGCGTTTAAGCAAGTCTTTGGCGACTTAGGGCTGTGGGTTGAAGTGTATTTTTGTTGAGCACGTAAACAAAAATGTTTATTAAATATTAAGATTCACGCTTCATATAGAAGCGGTGACAGGGGTGCAGATAAACATAGGCTCCTGGAAGCTTAACGAAGACTCTGCACACAGCATAGGCCAGGAAGGACTTACCTGTGATGAATGCGGCAAAACTTATCAGAAAGCAATCTTGGCGAGAATTTCAAGCAGCGGGCGGATGGTGCAGACCTATCAAGCGTGCCCACATTGCATGACGAAAGTCCATACCGCGGACGTCCACTCAGGAAGTGAGAAAATAAAGGCCGCAATTCTCCCAACAGAACCAGCCCCGACGGCACCTGGGGCAGAGGGAAATTGCGCCCACTTCTTTGGGTATCTGAACAAACGCGCAAAGGGCACGCCTGTCCCTGACCGCTGTTTGACCTGCGACAAAATGGTTGAGTGTCTGTACGGCTAGAAGAGTCTTCAAAGCCGCCAGGAGCCCATCAATAAATAAATATTCTGACACCTTCTATAGGAGTTCGGTTGTAACCGCTTGCTGCCGCTTAAAGATTTGAATCGAACCCAAACTACACCGCATGTCAACCGTTTGCTGCTCTTGAGCAACATTCTGATCTTTGCCGTTTACATGTTGTCAAGCCTCGGCATCTTCTTCGGAAGCGGACTTGCGGATTTTGTCGAAGCGCATTTTGTCATGGTGCCCCAAGAAATACTTCAAGCACAGAAGCTCTACACACTCGTGACCTCGATGTTCATGCACGCGTCAATATATCACCTGTTCGGAAACATGATCTACCTTTACGTGTTCGGCGACAACATCGAAGACATCTTCGGGCATTTCGGTTACCTTGTCTTCTACTTGATCAGCGGGTTTGCAGCAGCATTTGCGCACATAGCAGCCATACTCTATGCCCCAACAATAAGCAGCATACTGGGCATCACAATTCCGTCAGGACTCGGCATCGGCGTGTTGGGCGCTTCAGGAGCAATTTCAGGAGTCTTAGGCGCCTACATCGTGCTTTTCCCCAAAGCCTACGTGCTCACCTATATAGTCTACATAATACTGCCAATACCTGCGATTCTGTTCTTAGGCTTCTGGTTCATCATTCAGTGGCTCATGGGGTTCTTCGACGTAGGGGGCGGAGTGGCCTACTTTGCACACATAGGCGGCTTCATAATGGGAATGCTACTCGCACTCACAATTGGGCTGAAAAGAAAGAAGATACTGAAAGCCAAAATGCATGCGTAAACCACGAGTTCTGGGGTCTGCCCGTCATAAGTTCTTCATCTTAACAATCCGACTGGGACGGCAACATCATCCCCCACACTACAACATCGTCCCAGTCAGATAAAGTGTTTGCGAAAGGATACTGCGTAAGGAAAGAAGCACGCTCTGTTTCAAGTGTGCATGATGGGTAAAGAAGAAATCAAAAATACCGTATCGTACGTATTTGAAAATGGAAAAAACAAGAATACGACATAAAAAAAAGCATGATTCCTTGGAGGAAGAGGTGGTCACGTGAAAAAAAGCAGAACCGCAAGCGATACGCTTGCAAACATCAAAGACATACTCAGACACGCCGGAATCACATGGGCCATTTTTGCAGGAGCGGCCGCCTCCTGTTACGGAAGCAAGAGGGAAATCACGGACATCGACATCCTGGTCAGATGCGAAGACCTTGAAACAGCCAAGACTGTTTTGACAGATGCAAACGCGCTAGGCTTTGACATTGGCGCTGGGGCGAAAATCAAGACAAATGAAGGCACATGTCTCTTCTTTTTAGATGATAGAATGATAGAAAAACTAAATTGGAAAACGCTACTCGGCGTCAAGGTTCCAGTGCTATCGGTTGAAGATAATATTGTGTTCAAAGCGATTCTTCAAAGAGGCAAAGAAAGTGGGAAACATGACGTCGAAGACATAAAGGTAATGATAGCGCACGAGAAAATAGACCTGAAATATCTCAGAGAGAGAATAAGGAACTGCCATGCTGGGAGACGGGTCAACTCTCTGCTTCGATCCATGATTCCAGAAATGCCTTGAAACCAAAAAGACTTTTCCCGTAGTCATAGAAGGGCAGGAATCACAGCTTACTGTGAAGCGCCTTTATCGTTCCTGAAACCCTCAAGATGTGAACGGCAGCCGGTTTGTCTCCGACCTTTGTTATGGAAGCAAGCGCCGTCTTGAGCAATTCTAGACTCGTGTGTCCTACGCGTAATATTGCAGATTTCTTTTCATCGTTGAAACTGATCAGGTTCAGGTTGACTGTGCTTGCGCCATGTTCACCGTAAAGCTTCGATATGCTTTTCCAGACGGTGTCCATGAACTCGTTTGAGTTGCAGGTTTCACAGGAAACTATCTCCAAAGCCAGATAGCGGCGTTTGACTTTTTTCAGCAGTCTTTTCCCCTCCGGACGACTCTTATGCCTGGGGCAACAAAACGCCAACTCAACTTCTCCCTATTCCTTTTTATAATCGTCACGGGGTTCTTGGAAACGGCGTCCATGGCGAATGTCTCATACATGTTAATAAGAGATGCCAGTGATGCAAGTTCCGAAGGTTTTCGCATCAGCAGCTCTTCCGAAACGCCGCTTGATACCACAATTGGAACATGAGAATCCCTGGCGATCTGAACCTCTCTCTGCAGAATCGATAGAAGCCGGATTCTTGGCGTTCCTTCAAGCATCAACAATGGTTTGACGTCTATTTCCAAGGAAGCCAGCGAGTTTGAAGCCAGTTCAGCGGTTGCCCAGTCAAAGAAAACTCTGCGATAGTCAGGCTGCGGGAAATTCAGAAGATCAACGCGTCGGTCCTTTGCAGCTTGCCTGGCAACGGTCTTCGCTTGACACACAACGGCAACTATTTCGAACTTCCGCCTTAACTTCCTCAGGTCTCTGAGCAACTCATCAGGTGTATGAGGCTTCAAATCAACACGCGACACTGGTTCCACACCGACGTCTTTGCAGATCTCCTTGACCGGGGTAACAAGTTGTTCAGCGTATCTCGCTGGAAAAGAAATCGCTACAAACCCGTATCCAAGCGTTAAGGCTCGGTTGGCTAGACGCTTGACATGTGATAAGTCATTGACATTGGCACACAAGTGCAGGTCGGCATAGACTCGTTTCATGGCAGTAACCCGAATTCTCTGCAGACGCTTATGACATCCTCTGCACGAGGCCGTTTGAAATGAATCCTCAGATGTATAGGATCTATTGAGCCTAGTCTCAGCTCGTTTAGGTAGGCAGATTGCTTGTCTAATCTTATGTAGAGGTTTCCCTTATCAAGATGCTCTGAGATTTTGTTCGTCAACAATTCTTTATCGACCATGCTCAAACCCGAACACAACTTTGAAAAAACAGCATGTACCATTTTTCTATCTTTGATTCTGGCTTCAAGAAGGATTATCGGGTTCCCATGATATCCGGTCAAGTTGGCTCTTCCAAAAGTGACGCTGTCAATCAATTCAGATGGCAACGTGTTGCGCACGGCGGTCAACACCTTTTCTGGGTCTTCAGTTGCGTGTGCGAAAACCCTTAGGTCAATATAGCCTACCGGAGCCTTTGAAGACAAGACCGTACCACTGATCGTCTTTAATGCGGCTTTAACTTTTAGATTTTCCCTTAGGCTTCTTGGATTTTGCCGCGGCCTTTTTCCCCTCAATTATGGGTTTGAGGGCTTCGACGTTCTCTTCGTGAGCCGTCTTCCTTCTGGGGTCAACTGGAATATGATATTTCACGGCTTCCGTTAGGCTTAGACCCGCCTTTTTGAGTTCTCCCCGGCTGAAACCTTTGCCGTCGGTTTCTTTTCCATCACTTCTCAGAACTTTGGGTCTTGAAGTCATTTGGCTATCGTTCCCCTGCCTTCAAACTTGGCCTGAACTTTTCTGCGCCGCGTCCTCTTCTTCTCAGACTTCTGACTTTCTTTCCTGCGCTTGTGAGGCTTCTGAAAACTCTCCCTTGGTGCTGCTTCTGGCAGATCCAATTGATGTTTTGGTCAGCCTTGATCGATGGATGTTGCGGATCGACAAGTATCACTTCAAACCATTTTGACATACCGTCTTCGCCGACCCAATAGGAGTTTAAGACTTCAAGGTTCGGAAACTTTCTTCCAACGCGTTCTTCTCCGATCAGTCTTATGCTCTTAGACGGCTTGAATTTCTTGACACCCATCCGTTTTGGTCTTCTGCCAGAAGTAGGTCTCTGCTTTCTCAGTCCGCCTCTTCTGACGCGCACACGAACCATTACAAAGCCTTGTTTTGCCTTGTAACCCAACTTTCGTGCTCTGTCCAAACGGGTCGGTTTGTCTATCCTGGTGATTACTGACTCTTTGCGCCATTCAACCCTTCTCTTGCGGTTCAGTTCGTCAACGAAGGATTTTTCAGGCTTACTCCAAGCCTCTGCGATGTACTTGTACGCCATTCATTTTCCCTCAATCATTAGTTTGCGGTTCAGCCTTTTGCGGCCACATTCCAGCGGACTTCATCCGCCATTAGCTTTGAACCTTAGCGGCGAGCACTGAAATAAACCTTTCCAGACTTTCACTTGCTTTCAAGCTGCGCCTCAGATACTAGAAAGTAGCCGTTCTGACCTTTCCAGACCTTGTCCGCTTTGATGATCTTGATTCTTTTCTTGAAGAACGCGGCGTCAAGAACAAGTGTTTCATATTCTCCGCCTTCGCCCACGATTGAAACACCATATTGCCTATTCAGTTTGACAAGGTCATCCACGGTCGCAAGGTCTATTTTCTTGCCCAGCCATCTATCGTCAAGACCATGAGCAAAGACACCGGTGATGATTACGTTAAACTCCAAACGCATCATTTCTCTCAGAATTTCTAATGGGTCTTTATGCCAGAGAGGCGTGATAGACTCCAGTTTCAGTTGTCTGCAAATGTCGTCAATTCTGTTCTTCTGGTAGTTTGACGCTATTGCCCCTGAGACTATGCCTTTGACGTCAAGGCTTTCAATCAAACGCCTCAGATCTTCAACTTCTTCATCTTTGACTCCCTCTGTCTCATGTTTGACAACGGGAATGCCAACAGCCTCTGCGTAGAGGTCCATGAGACGAATATTGGGATAGTGAAACATCCAACTGTCTTCCTTCAGCGGAATCATGGTCGCCAGATAAGCCACTTCATAGCCTTCTTTCAGAACGTGATGAAGCGCAAGGGTAGAATCTTTTCCTCCAGAGGCAAGAACGGCGACGCGCATCGCAGAATTCCTCTTGCTTTTAAAACCCAGATGCTGAACGGTGAGTATGCTCACCCCTACTTCATTACCTTAGAGGCAGCTTCCTTAAACAATGCCACAGTCTGCAGACGCCACTTCTCAAAGTTCTCAATAGTTTTCGGGTATTCTTTGTAGTGGTCTTTCACGCGGTTCATGTATTTCACTGTGAGACGAAGCTGATTCAAGAAACCTATCCTCTTGAGTCCTCTGAAGACTCGTCGGCTGGTTTCGGTGATGTTGAGATGAAATTCGTCGCCTAAACCGGCCTTCAACACATCGTCTTCCGTCAGCAGATGGCACCGCATTCCGTAGTTCAAGTCGTCGTCACGACACTTCAATAGCAGCATTCTGAAAACGTCGAGTCTAGCCTGTTTTGCGCCGTACTTCTCATTGTACTTGAAGTTGTAGGGCCACAAAGCCTCTCGACTTGGCTCTCCTTTTCCAAGAGCTTTGACTATTGTCTCCCCGGCGTAGTGCCCGCTGAGCATTGAGGGACCTATTCCGCCGCCGTGTATCGGGTTGACGAGACAAGCTGCGTCGCCAGTAATGATTACGCCGTTTCCAACCATGTTGTCCAAAGGTCTGCGTGTAGGATCGTACCATGCGCCTCCTGTGAGAAGAAGAGAACCATCAAACATTGGTCTTGTTAATATGTGTCTGTAAAATTGGCTCTTGGGGTTTGGAAACTTGCCGCGCATACAGATTCCCAGACCTGCATTGACTCTTGCTCCGCCTTTCGGGAATATCCATGCATACCCGCCTGGAGTGACCTTCTGGTTCAGATATATCTCACAATAACTCGTGTTGTCGGTTTCCTGCTTGAGTTGACGGATTTCACGGTAGCATGCTTCGACATCTTCGTTCGCGACCTTGCTGTCGATTCCAATTGGTTTGGGCAGGTTCTTTCTAACGACTCCAACGAAGCCGCTTGCGTCGACGGTTACTTCACTTCTCAGTTCCTCTTGCTTGCCGGTTTTCGTTCTCTTAACAGAAACGCCCGTGACAAAGCCTTTTTCGATCAGCGGTTTCATGCATTGTGTTGACTCGATGAGCTGCGCCCCCGCATCCACTGCTTTTCTGAGCAGCCACTGTCCGAAAAGACGTCTGTTAAGCAGATAGCCGACGAAATCTTCATGTTCTACGGTGAAAATCGTATTCAAGTCCGGCGAATAGATCCTTATGCCTTCTATTCTTTTTTCAAGCTCTCCACCCTGAGGTTTCTCTAAACCCAGTGTTTTCAGGTGGTGGTCGCCCAAGGCGTCTCCGCATACTTTTTCGCCGATCTCTTCGGGTTTTTTTCTTTCCACAATGCAGACTTTGAGACCTGCCGCTGCAACCGTCTTTGCCGTCAAGCACCCGGCTGTTCCTGCGCCAACTACTATTACGTCAAATTTCAAACGGATTCTCCTCCTTCATCCAAGTGCTGCGCTTTCATTATTTTCTTGCATCCAACACATATAAATTGTTAAGTAACCTGGATAGCACCAAGTGCAAGATGGCCAAGCGTTTATGCATGATTAGAATGCAACTTTATGGGTCGTCAGCCTCCGTGAAAAATCGTCTTAACGGTTCATTCTGTCGATTTCCCAGTGTCTGGTGGAAATATCTTTCATCAACTCTGTTCACTTACCTTAAATATTGATTAGCAATTCATAATGGTTAATTATATTCTGAGCGAACGATGAACAACAATAGTGACTCATCGAAAAAGGATGTAAGATAAAATGATGAAAAAGACCGAAGTCAAGAAAAACATGGCATGCGTCATTGACTTGACGAAGATCGACGGTGACGGAGCGTTCCCATGCCCCAAATGTGGAACTGTAATTTCTCCTGACGACGAGTCTGACAGCACCTACGAGATCGTGCATACCAAAGTCAAGAACGATGAACTTGCAGAATTACTTGTCATGTGCAAAAAGTGCGGAACACCGATAAAACTTACGGGTTTCATGCAACAACCAGAAGCCTAGACTCTTTCTTGAAAAATTAACCTACCTTTCTCGCTCGAGTCTTCTGCTTATCCCGACGAAAACAAGCCACAACGCAGCTCCATAAAGAATTCCATTTAAGACGGCGCTGACGAAAGTCGTGTACTGGATCGCTAAACCGCCTATTAGTTTGCATAAAAGGTTCCCCGGGAACATGGGCGAAGGAATCAACAAGGACGCGCCCGTGAACAGGACGAAGAAGACTATGAGAATTGCAGCTCCCTTCAACGCCTTTCATACCTTACTTGTTTTGGCCCTCTTTTTCAGCAGTATAGCTGTCTATAGCGTGTCTAGCATCGCAATATTTAATAAACCTTCTCGTATGGCTGTAGAACTCAAATACAGCGGACAGCAGACTTCTCAAAGACCCAAGAGTTGCAGCAGATACAGGACCCAGTAATGCAAGAAAGAACACAGAATGAAAATCACTACTAATGCTGCAGCAATCAACTTCCTTCTGGTTGAAAGACCTGAAACATCATCCAAAGGACCAGGATGCCTATACATTGACATCAACAGGACGAAGAAGGCCATGGGCCAAAAACCTGCGACTACCAGCAAGACAACAGACAACATGGTCAAAACTGTCCTGGCCTTGTCACTGAACAATGATCGAGCCACATGTCCTCCATCAAGCGAGCCGGCTGGCAATATGTTGAGCATCGTGACGATCATGCCGACCCATCCCGCGAAGGCGACTGGATGCAAAACCACATAGCTGTTTGTCGGAAGTCTGATAAGATATATCGCGAACACTTCGAAAATGAGGGGGGCAGGAATTCCGCCGCCTGGAACTGGCCCCGGATAAATCGGGGAAAGAACTAGTCCAATGATGCTGGCAGCCACTGCCAGAATGAACCCTACTATGGGACCGCTGGAGCCAATATCGAACAAGGCATCCCGGTTCGGTGGAAGGGATTTCTGCATTATGACAGCGCCAAAAGTTCCGAAGCCTAGGAGGTCGCCTATCGGCGGTGGGCCTGGAATGAAATAGGGCGGTGTTGCGTCCATGCCATTTTTGTTGGCGGTGAGTTTGTGGCCCATTTCATGAGCACCGAGCACCGTCATTATTGCAACGGTGAATGCTGCGGCTCCTATGAAAGGACTCGCCATTAATCCTTTGTCTGCAAACTCTGTTGAAAGCAAGTAACCAGTGAGAAAAGTCGTGCCTATGGTCGCGAAAAATAGCAGCCAGTTTATCAGCACGTTGCTTGGCTTCACAATCGGCTTCGGAATGACCTTCAATACCGTCTTGCCATCGATTCTTCGCAGAATAGCGAGCATTTTTGTTTTTTCCAAGTCTTTCAGAAGCTTCAAGAACGGTTCTTTTGTTTCCTGCGGTTGTTTCAGGTGGTATGTTGGAATGCCATGTTCCATGAAAGAATCCACTGTCTGAAAGTGCAAGGACACTGTTTGAGTTATCTTTTCAAAGTCTGCCTGTTGAAAAACAGGTGTCTGTGCTGCCTGTTCCGGCGTTCCTGCCATTGTGTTCATGTCCGTTGTTTTGTTGCCGTAGTAGAATATCCAGGGAATAGAAAAGGCTATTGGAACAGGACCCATTTTCAGCTTGATTATTCCTCGAAGGAATTTGATGCATCCGTCAGCAGACAGCGTTCTGATGAAAACTTTCATTTGTCAACTGATTCCAGATCATCGAAAGTATTATAAAAAGAGGCAAAGCTTAGTCTCTACAGACCTTGGCAGTTGAAACAGATGAGTTTCACGCTTGCATGCGACATTATGATGGACCTGGAGGGCTCCATTCGGCCAGCGATGTATCTCGCCAGAGAGCTCAACGCAAAGGGCTACAGGGTCTCTATGATGTCCCCGATGATGACGAGAGACGTTGAGGAGCATCTGAAAGCCGAAGGCATTAACCCGATTAACCTTCACGCCAAACTTGCTGCCAAGAGGTCAGGTCTATCTGTTCTGTGGTTTGAGACGTGGGGGCGCGAAGCGTTCCTGAGACTCAACTCGAGACACGTTACAGGCGACTTTTCTACGACTATCAATTTTTCTCAGGTTATTTCTGTGCCCGCTTCGGTGTGGTATTTGCAGGGACCACCTTCCTTCGCGTTGAAGGATATGGAAAGAGAGCTTTCGACAGGGTTCAAGATCGCGTACAGTTTCTTGAAACCTGCCATTGACTATGCGGACAGCAGGCTTATCAACAAGATGGGCAAGATCTCTTCGCTGGTTATAGCGAACTCGAAATTCTGCGCCTCCATGTACTCCCAGTTTGGGATTAAAGTTCATGACGTTATCTATCCGCCGATAGACTGCCATGAATTCCAGCCTTCGACATCGAGCCCGACTGGGGATTACGTGTTAACGTATTTTGGGAAAGAAACAAAGTTTTCAGTCATAAAAGACGTGGCGGATGTTGGAGTCAAGGTTAAGGCGTTTGGGTCCAAGACTCCTTACATCGAGAAGAATCTCACGAGACACCCTAACGTTGAGTTCCTGGGGCGAGTTACTACAAATCAGCTGTTAGACCTGTATTCCAACGCGCTCTTCACCTTGTTCCCGTTCACGCATGAGCCTTTTGGTTACATTCCTCTTGAAAGCATGGCTTGCGGGACCCCTGTTCTAACGTATGATTCTCAGGGTCCAAGCGAATGTGTCGTGGACAAGGTTACTGGTTGGCTTGCACACAGCGACCCAGAGATAACCCAAGAGACTGTGAAGCTTTGGAAAGAAGGCATTCCATCCGGATACCGCCACAACTGTGTAAAAGAAGCATCGAAATTTGACAAGAAAGTCTACACACAAAGCTGGCTAAGAATCCTTGAGGCGACGTCCAAAAACCAGGCAATGCTGTACCCAGATCTAGATGTTTTGAAGAGTAACAGCTACGTTACTCAATAACCTAGCGCGCACGAATTTCAAGAATCGCTGTGATTCAGTTTGCGCGCGCTAGGCGAAAGAGATAAGTGTGAACTGAACACCTGAACCATCAATGAGTACAATTATTCACCAGCCCAAGAAGATAGGGTTGGTGGCGCCGCTGTGTGTTTTCGTTGTGTCATTTTCAGGTGTTATGCTTCAAGTCACTCTTACGCGCATTTTCTCTACGACCCTTTTCTACCATTATGCCTTCTTGGCTGCTTCGATCGCGCTTTTTGGCTGGGGGTTAGGAGGTATTGCCCTGAAGTTTCTGATGCGAAGGCTTCATGCCGTGAAGGCGAAAATTGTTCCGACTTTTATGGTTTTTTACTCTGTCTCTATACCCATTTATCTTTTGATTGTTCAGCAGATTCAGTTTGCGCCTAACAACATTGGCGTCTTTTATGTCTTGTCTCTAGTTCCCTTTTGCTTAGCTGGAATCTGTATGGCATTTTTCTACAGTGAACATGCGGAATCAGCAGACAAGCTCTATTTGACGGACCTGAGTGGCGCAGGTATTGCCTGTCTAGCGATGGAACCAACTCTTGCTCTCCTTGGAGCTGAAACCACACTTCTGTTATTGGCAGTCCTAAGCTCTTTGGCGTGTCTGTTCTTCGTCATAACAGTGACTGGACGCAAAGTGATGGCCATGAGTATTATTGTCCTTGTTACCACCTCAGCATTGTTTTCCGTCAACACGCTATACACTCCAATTAGAATTTCGAATGCTCCAGACAAAGCTATGTTTAAACTTCTTGAAGGCAGACCGGAATTGAATGTAAGCTTCACAAGATGGAATTCCTTCTCCAGGGTAGACCTGGTGGAAGGATTCGAAAACCCCCTGCAAGGCGTAGTATTCATTGATGCAGGTGCTTCTACTGACATACTCAAGTGGGATGGAAAAGTTGGCAGTCTTGAGTACCTAAGGGGCACCGTAGCGTTCTTGCCATATTACCTGGTCGCGAACCCGGTAACACTTAATATAGGTTCTGGAGGAGGAAAAGATGCGCTGATAGCACTCGCAGCTAATAGCTCAAGAATCGTAGCTGTCGAACTAAACCCTATTGTAATAGAAGCGGTTGAAAAGTGTAGAGGAAAGACTGTCAGTGCTTATGATGACCCAAAGGTAGAGTTACACATTGATGAGGGCCGCAGCTTTGTAAAACACTCAAACGACAGCTATGACGTCATCACTCTGACATTAGTAGACTCATGGGCGGCGATTTCATCTGGAGGATTGGCTCTGGCTGAGAATTATCTGTATACAAAAGAGGCTTTTGTCGACTATCTTGCCCATCTCGGTGAAGATGGACTTCTCATGATGATTAGATGGAATTTTGAGGTTCCAAGACTTATTTCGACAACGGTAGAGGCGTTTAGTGCTCTTGGAATGGACATATCCACATTGAGGAAGCATATTGCAGTGGTCATGTTTGAAGCTGAACCCGGAAACGTTGGATGTCTCTTTGTCGTGAAGAAGTCTGCTTTCACTCAACTTGAAGCCGAGACATTTCTGGATCGAACAGTGGCGCTCGGCGCATTTTGTACCCCTTTTTATGTTCCTTTTGTGAAAGAGGAAAACGAGCCTTACCATAGCCTTTTCAATGGGTCGAGGTCGCTCGAAGAGTACTGTAATTGGTTTTCATATCGAGTGGATGCGGTCACAGAT
>CAYNQC010000038.1:0-12131 GCA_964399235.1 uncultured Candidatus Bathyarchaeia archaeon
GCGCGCCCCTGACTCTTCCCTGTTGACCCACTTCAACAAATTCATGGCTCTTTCAAAGTGGATTCTCTTCTGGTGAGTTCGTTGCGAACTATCCTCCAGACCTGTAGAAAAACGCCAATCCAGAACAGGAGAGTAACTGCTACTAGAACCCAAGATCTGATCAGATATACGTAGATAAATGAGTCAACCTCACTCATTTCAGAAAGCATCTCAAGCATGCCCGGATCTCTTGGCCAAGGAAAGAATGAACCGGCTGGTGCAGAACCCCAGTGAAGATCTGGAGGGCTTTCAGTGACATGTGACGCCACCTTGTAGGCACTGACAGTATAAAGCGTGGAATATACTGAAACACAAACCAGAACAATTAGTAGTATGAGTGATTTTCGGCTAGACTTCAATTCTTACACATGAAGTATAGGAAACGTGGCATCTTATAATTCTAGGGTTCAGAACCCAAGACTTTCAAGGTGATCTTCCGCAAAAAGCGCGCGCAAACAGTGGTTCCGATTTGGAACTATAGAGCTTTTCCATCGCCGAACGATATGAAAGGAGCTTTGCCTACCGAGGATAATATTCGTCATTTGTCTGGAAAACCTTTTTAGCGAAATCATTGACCTTACTTTCGCAAACCAAGGTGACAAAAATGAGCGAAATCAGGAAAATTGCAGTTTTAGGAGCCGGTTTGATGGGGCATGGAATAGCCCAAGTAGCCGCTCAAGTTGGAAAGTACGAGGTGAACCTCAGGGATGTTGAACAGCGGTTCATCGACAACGGAATGACAATGATCAAAGACAGCTTACAGCGTTTTGTCAAGAAAGGTCAGTTGTCCGAAGCTGAAATGAACGCTATACTCGACAGAATCCATCCAACACTCGACATCAAACAAGCAGTGGCCGACGCAGACTTGATAATCGAAGCTGTTCCCGAAAATATAGACCTAAAGAAAGCGACATTCAGAGACGTGGACAGCTATGCTCCTTCACACGCCATTATTGCTTCTAACACTTCCTCTGTCAGCATCACAGAGATGGCTTCAGCCACAAAACGCCCCGAGAAAGTGTGCGGAATGCACTTCTTCAATCCTCCACAACTCATGAAGCTGATCGAAATTATCAGAGGCGCCCGAACGTCAGACGACACTGTTCAGGCCATATTGACAGTTGCCAAGAAAATGGAAAAAGAAACAGTGCTCGTGAAGAAGGACAGCCCCGGCTTCATAGTCAACCGCATATTGATGCCGGCTTTGAACGAAGCAGCAGCCCTATATTGGGAAGGAGTGGCCGATCGAGAGGACATTGACAAGGCAATAAAGCTCGGCTTGAACTGGCCGATGGGACCCCTCATGCTTCTGGATTACATCGGCTTGGACACGAGTCTGGCAATCACAGACGTGTTGACGAAGGAGCTCGACCCGAAGTTTCATCCTACGACGGGACTGAAACAGATGGTGAAAGCTCAAATGCTTGGCAGGAAAACCGGCAAAGGATTCTACGATTGGACCCAGAAGTAAAAGAGGAGCAAAGAATAATGGAATTCAAATATATAATTTACGAGAAAAGTGATGGAATAGCCACTATCACTTTGAACCGTCCAGAAGCCCTCAACGCCTTCAGTAAAGATGTCATAGAAGAAATTCTCATCGCATTGGAAGATGTCAAGTCAGATGAAAGTGTCCGCGTAGTTGTTCTGACTGGAGCAGGTGAAAAAGCGTTCTCCGCTGGCGCCGACATAAAAGCCATGGCAGGAATGACTGCACTGAAAGCAAGAGACTTGTCACTCATGGGCGAGAAGCTTTGCATTGCTCTGGAAAACATGCAGAAGCCTGTCATCGCTGCAATCAACGGCTTCGCATTGGGCGGCGGACTGGAAGTCGCCATGTCATGCGACCTTCGCATAGCTTCAGAGAATGCGCGAGTGGGACAGACTGAGATCAACATAGGCTTGATCCCAGGCTGGGGCGGAACTCAGCGCCTCACACGCCTGATAGGAATGACAAAGGCGAAGGAACTCGTCTTCACCGGGAGGATGATTGACGCGAAGACCGCGGAGCAGCTTGGTATTGTGAACATGGTCGCGCCTGCCGACAAATTTCGAGAGAATGTCCGACAGTTTGCATTAGACCTAGCATCGAAGGCTCCCGTGGCGTTAAGAGTTGCAAAAGCGTTGATCACCAAAGGAGTAGACATGAGCCTAGACGCGGCTTTGGCATTTGAGCGCGAGGGATTCGGTGTGGTCGGCTCCACAGAAGACCTGAAGGAAGGAGTTGCAGCCTTCACAGAAAAAAGAAAACCTGCATTCAAAGGCAAATAGCAGACTTCGAACAAGGCGAACACAAGTGAAATTCGTGATTTTCGGACCGCCGGGTTCCGGCAAAGGAACATACGCGTCGCGCTTGCACTCGCAACTTGGCGTAGACGTAATCGCGATGGGAGACATCTTCCGAGAGATAATGAAAGAAGACACGGCACTAGGCAGAAAAGTCAAAGGGTTTGTGGAGAAAGGACAGCTGGTTCCTGACGACGTGGTCATAGAAGTCTTGAAACAACGCTTGTCCAAACCCTCAAGCAAGAAAGGCTTCATTCTCGACGGTTATCCACGCACGATTGAACAGGCTAGAGCCCTAGACAGGCTCATCAAGATAGACGCAGTCATCCAACTCACGGTGCCCGAATGGATAATAATCGAGAGACTATCAAGTCGCAGAATATGCAAAGACTGCGGCGAAGTCTACAACATACGCTTCTTGAAAACCAAAGTCGAAGGAATCTGCGACAAATGCGGTGGAAAGCTCTATCAACGGTCGGATGACACGCCTCAGGTGATCAAAGACCGAATCGGAGTGTATGAACGCCAGACTCAGCCGATCTTGAAGCATTACAAGGAAAAGAAAGTGCCCTTTGTCGAATTCAACTGTGAAAGCCTTGACTTGCCACCTGAGGTGGCCGTTGAAAGCATACTCAAACAGCTCAAGCGCCAAGAACTGGCATGACATAACAGCGATTTGCAACAACGTTTACAAGAAAGCCCAGCCTACCTCTTATTCGAAAGAGTCGTGGCGATGCATGGGAGAAACTGCAGGCTCAGAAGCCAAACGCAGAGTCCGAAAACGCGGAACAAGGTTTTGCCCAAAATGCGGATCAACTAACATTTACTGGGCTCGCGGCTTGGCGCAACTATGGTCTATTTGGGAATGCAGAAACTGCGGGTATTATGGTGCATTCATAGTGGAAGATGGAAAACTATCGCAAAAACTCCAGGAAGACTACGCTAAGAAACACCAATTGAAGCAACGCACTGACGTGAGTGTATAGAGAACAGTTGTGCATGAGCGAAAGCAAGAAAAAGTATGGGTAGGGTTTTTGCTTTTCTGGACTTAGCGTGCGCCTACTTCTTTCCTGAATGCCTCGGTCAGGTCTTTTTCCCAGTTGTCCAAAGCCTTGAGTTTGCCGAGGAAGAACCTGAGCACTGGTGGTTCAGACACGAACTTCAAGCCCTTGACGAGTTTTCTGTGTGCATGAAGCCATTTGATTCTGTCAATCGCGTATTCTATATGTGACACTGTGTAGACTCTTCTTGGCAGCGCAATTCTTGTCAGTTCAACATCTGCGAGCGATTCTTTCCCGTCTCGGTCTCTGTCCACTGAGATTGTGCCTCTTTCCATGCTTCTTATTCCTGAAGAGATGTAGAGGGCAGCCGCTAATGCTCCTGCAGGATATTGGAGTTGTGGAACATGCGGTAGGAACTTCATTGCGTCAAGGTGACAGGCCAATCCGCCTGGAGGAGTCACCACAGGAATGCCGGCTTTGACGAGTTTGTTGACGAAGTACTTGATTTGTTCAACAGAGCAGCCTGCGACTTCAGGTTCTACCATCTCTCTCATTCCGACGCCCATCGCCCCGACTTCTCTCATGGACATGCCGCCATAAGTGAAGAACCCTTCGTAAACTGGAAGCCAAGGCTGTATCTGTTCGAAAAGTTTCAGATTATTGGTTGCTATGCAGCCTCCTCTTACACACGTGTTCTTCCTGCCGCTCATATAGTAAATATCCGCCAGACTGCACATTTCCTTGACTACGTCTGCAACAGTCTTGTTTTCATATCCTTTTTCTCGCTGTCTTATCAGGTAGGCGTTTTCAGAGATCAGGCTTCCGTCAATCACGAGAAGGAGACCGTTCTCGACGCAGATCTGCTTTATCTCCTTCAGGTTTTTCATTGAGAATGGCTGTCCGCCAATCAGGTTAGTGGTGGCTTCCATTCGTACGAAGCCTATTTTGTCTTTGCCGTATTTCTTAATCACGTCTTTGAGTTTCTGTGGGTCCATGCATCCCTTGAACGGATTTGTGCTTTCGGTCTTCAACGCCTCGTCATAGTAGATCTCCAGAACCTGCATTCCCTGAAGTTCAATGTGTGCTCGTGTTGTGGTAAAGTGATAGTTGGTCGGGATTACACCGCCAGGCTTGGCATAGACTTTTGCCAAAAGATGTTCAGCCGCTCTTCCCTGATGGACGTTCATAACGTGTTTGTAACCCAACACGTCTTCCACTGCCTTGGCAAACTCGTAGAAAGTCATGCTGCCGGCATAAGCATCATCAACCGTCATCAAAGCGGCGAACTGTTTGTCGCTCATGGCGTTTACGCCGCTGTCTGTCAACATATCAAGGAAAATATCTTTCGTCTTCAGCAAAAACGTGTTGTAGCCTGCTTCCTCTATAGCCTTGAGACGTTCTTCAACGGGTACGAGCTGTATTCTCTGAACCATTCTTGCCTTGTGCATTTCAATGGGAATTTCTTCGCCTGTAGAAAGTTTTATGGACATAGTGCAAACCTCGAGAGAATGCAGTTATCACGTGGAGATTTTTATAACGCTTTCGGTCTCATATTCTGATACAACCTTTGCATGTTTTTCCCACCAAAAGCTATATGTAAACGTCGAGGACTGACAACAATTCGAAGAATTGAGGAGAAGTTTATTGCCCGATCTCAAAATTCTGCTGAAAGACATGCCTGAGAAACGGGTTCTTCTTTTAGGCAATGAAGCGATCGCCCGTGGCATTCTCGAAGCCGGCGTCAGCGTAGTAACCACTTACCCAGGCACGCCGGCCTCTGAAATAGGAGATTCGATTTCAGAAATCGCTTCTGAAGCAGGCTTATACATGGAATACTCCGTCAACGAAATGGTGGCCGTGGAAGTGGCTGCAGGAGCCGCCAACAGCGGAGTAAGAAGCCTGACAGCTATGAAGCACGTCGGTTTAAACGTGGCCGCAGACCTGGTTATGACTTTAGCGTATACAGGAGTCAGAGGAGGATACGTGATTGTTACGGCAGATGATCCTGAATGCTACAGTTCACAGAACGAACAGGACAATCGCTTCTATGCTTTGCTTTCAAACTTGCCATGCCTCGAACCATCTGACCCTCAAGAAGCAAAAGACATGACGGTTTCAGCAATCGAAATTTCCGAAAAACTTGAGTTACCCGTCCTCTTGAGAACAACAACCCGCGTAAGCCACACACGAGGACCCGTCGCATACGGAAACCTGAAAAAAGCAAAACCGCAGGGTCAATTCATCAGAGACTTGAAACGTTTAAACATGGTCCCTGCCTTTTCAAGACCAAAACACACGGTTCTCCTGAGACAGGCTGCAAAAGCAAAGGAAATCAGTGAAACTTCGCCCTACAACAAAGTCGTCAGGAAAGGAACAGAAATCGGCATAATCTCTTCAAGCTCAGCCTACAATTACGCAGTTGAAGCAGCAGATTTACTCAACCTGGACGCGGGAATCCTGAAACTCGGCATGACCCACCCGCTTCCAGAAAGAAAGATCATCGATTTCATAAACCAATACGACAAAGCGGCCATCGTCGAAGAACTCGAACCTTTTCTCGAGATGCAAATCAAAGCCATGGCCAAAGACCACGCACCAAACGGGCAAATATACGGAAAAATGAACACTGAATTCTTCCCGCGAGAAGGCGAGCTTTCAACACGACTGGTCGGGGAAGGCCTTGCGAAGATAACTGCGAAACCAATGCCGATTGACTTTCGAAAAATCGATGAGAAATACGCAGAAATTAAAAGAGACCTGCCGTCAAGACCGCCCATACTGTGCGCAGGATGTCCACACAGAGCCTCATTCTACGTCATAAGGAAGGTTGGAGGAGACAAAACGCTTTATCCCACAGACATAGGATGCTACGCCTTGGGAATCTCTCCGCCACTGAACGTTGGAGACCTCATGATTTGCATGGGCGCCAGCGTGGGCACAGCCCAAGGAATAAGGAAGGCAACAGGAAAGGATACAATCGCAATAATAGGAGACTCAACATTCTTCCACGCCGCCATTCCAGGACTCGTCAACGCTGTTTATAACAACAGCAAAATCGTCGTAGCAGTCCTGGACAACCAGACAACCGCAATGACTGGGCACCAACCGCATCCCGGAACAGGTCTAACTGGCATGGGAAGCCCTGCTGAAAAAGTTCTCGTCGAAAAAGTAGCTGAAGGATGCGGCGTCAAATACGTCAAGGTCGTAGATCCCTTCAGAACAAGAGAAGCCTCGGCCGTATTGAAAGAAGCACTGAAGCAGCCTGGACCTTCCGTTGTTGTGTTCCGATCTCCGTGCACCTTGATGGATCTCAAGGCGAAGCGACGCCGAGGAATCAAGGAGACCCCTGCAAAGATCACAGACAAATGCACCAATTGCATGGCCTGCATCAAGTTGTTAGCCTGCCCCGCAATCGGCGTGGAAGAAGAAAAGGCAATAATCAACGAAGCCACCTGCACTGGATGTGGACTGTGCATCTCTGTTTGCCCATACGGAGCCATACAAGGGAGCTGCGCAGAATGAAAGAATTCAACATAGTCATCGCAGGAGTCGGAGGACAAGGCACACTTTTAGCCGCTGAAGCGCTCGGAACAGCTGCCGTCAAGGATGGTATGAACGTCAGAGTCAGCGAAATTCACGGGATGGCTCAACGAGGCGGAGCCGTCGTGACCACCGTGAGAATAGGTGAAACAGTTCACGCGTCTACGGTATTGGAAGGCCAAGCAGACGTGCTCCTAGGGTTTGAGCCCATCGAGACCGTTCGCAACCTCAAGTACTGCTCAGAGAAGACCCTGGTAATAATGAATACCGAAAAAATCCCGCCAACCGAACTGGCCTCCAAGAACTTGAAGTACCCCAGCTCAGAAAAGGTAATGAAAGACATCAGTCTTTTCACAAAAAAAATCGCACAAATAGACGCAGCGCAACTGGCCAGAAAAGCAGGAAACAGCCTGACTCAAAACGTGGTTCTGTTGGGCGCCCTGGCAGGAACCGGAATTTTGCCTCTCAAAAAACAAAGCATGATAGAAGCCATAGGCGAGCTTGTCCCCGCAAAATACGCTGAAATCAACCTTAAAGCCTTTGAACTGGGCATCCAAAGCATAGAAAAAGGAAAAGAAGCCTAAATTCCTTTACAATTGGAAGGATCGTTCCGAGTCTTTTCGTATTCCAGTATCGCTTTGAGAATGTTCTGAAACAGCTTCATGTCTGAAACATCCACAACAGGAATCTGAAAGCTCTTGTCGATCTCGTACAACTTCCCATACTTTGGAAATTCAACATAGCAGACTTGACTTACAGGAAACTCCTTTTTCTTGATCTCCTGTTCAAACGATTTTTCGTACACTTCGAGACACATCAAATAACCGTTTATCCAGTAAAGTCTGCTCGCTCCATAGGTCGCTGCACACCAAGCGATATTATCTTTCGAGCGGTTATCGGTTCCGAGAATAACTACCTTCTTCGTAGGCGAGACTTCAACGTCCATTTCAGTTCACTGCGTAAAGGGAGTGTTTAGGACCTCTTTAGCCTTGCTGCTTATCTTGGGTCCGAGTCCATGAACCGTCTCAGACCAACCGTCAACATTTATCATGGCGTTCAACGGTGTCTGATAACATTTGAGAATTGACAGGGCCTTTTCTCTGCCAACGTTTGGAAGGCTTGCCACAAAGTAGAGCTGAGCATCGGTGATGGTATCCACTCTTTTGAACGGATGAACCGTTGGGGCGCGTTTCTCAATCACCTGTTCCTGGCGAGCAGCAACATAGAGAAAATCAACAGTCTCCTTATAGGACGTAGTGTTTATTATGGCCACACCGTTTCTGGCAAGGTTAAACATTGCACCCCAAACCGACGCAGGCTGGATTCTGCTGTACTTATAAATTATCGGCAAGTAGCCTTCAAGCAGTATCAGAGCCTTCGGGTATACTTCTTTCAACCTAAACAATTGTTCAAAAAGGAAACGCCGTGTAAGGGTATAAACAAAGTCTTGAACCGTCTTCCTCTCAACCGCACAAACATCAGACAAAATGTAGTCGCCTTTCTCAAGAGTCTCAGTCTTCACGTTCACACCGCGTTCGCGCAGTCCCTTCACAATCTTCGACGCCGTACTTGCTTCACGACTGTCAACGATTATCGTCGGCTGCTGGTCGTCACATTTCTTCTTCTTTTCATCGAGAAACGGAAGCAGGCTCTCAGCACCTGACATGTTCATCAGCTCACAGAGCTAACCTGAATTCGCACAGCCTTATTTGACTTTGCCGCAAAAATCCCCGTGACCAATCGAGCTTTATCCGCTGCGTCTTTATCGTTCAGAACTCAGGTCCTGAACGCCCTTTCTTTTACCAACAATATAGCCTATGAGTACAAGAGCAATTCCAAATATCAAGGCCGCGAATATCATGAAGTCAGAGCGCCCTATGACCAGGTTTTCAACCCCGATCGCCGTCATCAAGACACCAATAAAAAATACTGCCGTACCGAAATAGAAGTTGGGATTCCTTGGCAAACGTTCACCCTAAGGATAGTAAGCTGAACCATGTTTTTTTAATTTATTGGTGCATTTAGTTAGGTTGAAATAAGAGTGTAACCAAGAGAAATCTGGGGAAGGAAGAACCGTTGTGGCATCCGAACTCTGGGATGATGGCTGTATTGTTTCTGACAATGCTGGTCTTTCTGACTTTTCCAGCATGCGTGATGCCATCGTCAGCGGATACACAGATGCACATAGCGGGTATCAACCCGTCGTCAGCATATCCGAATGAAACCGTCCGCCTCTACGGAAGCGGGGCCACTCCAAACTCAACGATCACCGCCTTGCTATCTGGTCCCTCGTCCCAAATCTACACAATCAACACAACTAATCCGTGGATCCTTATGGCTGGAGGCAACCTGACGCTTGGCTCAAATTCCTCTAGCCCCACTGGAGATTGGCAGATAGATTTTGTAACTCCATCCGTTTTCCCTGCATGCTACAATGTCGTCGTTTTTGACAATGTAAGCCTCACAAATGATTCGGTCAGCCTGTGCATTTTGATAAATGCAGCAATCGGGTCGCACTACCCTGGACTGAATTTTACCTATGGCCCTGGAAACCTCATAATCCTAAAGCCGAATGTGACCGGAGGACCTTTGCTCTTCTATGTTTTTGCCAGTGTTGTTCCGTCTTCCGGTCCAGCAGGCACGTTTGTCACCCTGCATGGTCGTTATGCTTCAGGCGGACAGATCACTGTCTACTTCGAGAACTCGCAAGTTGCCACTGTTACCGGTCAACCCATTGGAAACTGGAGCGTCTCTTTCCAAGTCCCCGACGTTTCTCCAGGGAACTACACGATCAGAGCCATAGATGTGGAGGGAAGGTGGATGAGCGTAGCTTCATTCATCGTCACTGCCCCGATAATCCTTCCAGTTGTTACGACAACTTTCTTCCCCCTCCTAGTAGCCGCCCCAGTGGCTTTCGGGGCGTTCGCTGGCTCGGTAATGCTCATGTTCATCGCTTTTTTCCATAGAAAAAGACGTAGAAGACAGAATGCTTCAGCTTACTGAACAAAACACCAATTAAGCGTTCAGAAAAAAAAGAAGATCGTCGGCTTAGAAAGCTGTGAAACTCTCTACTGTGTTCTTGTCAAACCGTTTTATCAATTCCAAAGTCAGCTTGACTGCGTTTTCCACATCTTCCAAGCTCAGGATACCGACATGCGAATGTATGTGTCGCGTCGGCACGCTCACTACGATGCTCGGGCATCCCGCTCGACTCATGTGGATCTTGCTTGCGTCAGTACCTCCGGCTGCCACCAGCGAAAGTTGATACGGAATCTTTGATTTCTTAGCCGTCTCAATCACAAACCGCTTCAAGGCCTGATTAGGAATCATTGAACTGTCAAAAGTCAATATTGATGGACCTTTTCCCATTTTGGCAGGCGCCTCTTGAGGCTGCACTCCTGGAACGTCTCCTGCAATGTCCACTTCCAGAACAACAGCCACGTCTGGATCTACCACATGAGCGACGGTGGCTGCGCCTCGGGCGCCAACTTCTTCCTGAACGGTAGCTGCTCCGAAAACCGTGTTGGGATGTTTGATTTTTTCTTGGGCAAGTCTGCGCACGGCTTCCATTGCGATGAACGCGCCTATGCGATCGTCAAATGCTTTCCCCATGCCGAGTTTGCCATCGCGAATCGTTGAGAAAGGCGAAGAGGGCACTACGGGGTCGCCTATTTTGACGCCCAAGTCCTCAGCTTCCTTCTTGCTTGTCGCACCGATGTCGATGAACATGTTTTTCTTCTCAACAACCTTCTTCATCTTGTCAGGCGTCAACAAGTGCGGCGGTTTGGCTGCGATTACTCCTTGAAGATCACCCTTTTCAGTTCTCACAGTGACGCGTTGAGAAAGAAGAACTTGATCCCACCATCCGCCCAGAGGATTGAACGTGAGAAAACCAGTTTTTTCATCAATGCCAGAGATCACGAACCCAATTTCGTCGATGTGCCCGGCAAGCAGAACGCGCGGTCGGTCAACCGTTCCCTTGTGCGTGAAAATTACGGATCCCAGCTTATCTGTCGTCACGCTATCAGCGTAAGCTTTGACGGCTTTCTTCACTATTCCAGCTGTTTCCACCTCGAACCCTGCAGGCCCAAACGACTCAAGCATTTCCTTCAGAAGAACCAGAGACTTCTTGTCGACCATGATCAACAAACACCTAGAGATAAGATTTGCAGGTTCAATATTTATGCCCTTTGCAACCGTCAAGGCTCAAACAGAAGACAGCCACGGTTGGAAGCTTGGAGAGAAAAACCGGGTTGAGAGTCATAGCAAGATTATGACTTCATTTGGGCATCTTCGCCAGGACCTCAAGAATCTCCTTTATGTCAGGCAATTGCCCCAAAGGATACACTTTGAAGAAAGCCACCTGTCCCTTCTCGTCCACAATAACGTTTGCCCGTTCAGAAATGCCGTCATCTTTACGAAATATGCCATATGCTTTGGCCACTTTGCCGTGCGGCCAGAAGTCTGACAAAAGCCTTGTCTTTTCGATGTGCAGACTTGCTGCCCAAGCCTTCTTCGACGGAACCGTGTCTATGCTGACGCCGACAGCAACAGTCTTGAGAGAAGCAAAAGCCTCTATGTTCTTCTCAAGAGATTTCATCTGTTCAGAACACACAGAAGTCCAAGCCAACGGATGGAACGAAAGTAACACTTTTTTGCCCTTGAATTTTGACAGTTCAAATTCCTTTTCGTTCTGGTCGGGCAAACTGAAGCTTCTTGCCCTATCACCTGCTTTCAGTCTGTTTCCCATTCTTACTCCTCACTTTGATTCTATCCAATTGCATCAGTTCGCTTATTAATTTTAGACTGGATCTGGCTTTTTTTCTCGTTGTCCAGACGGATCAGTTTTCTGAACAAAAATGCAATTATACAGAGTCCTCACTGTCTGTAGCGAGCGATGCCCTGCATGTGCCATCATAGAGTCTACGGCGAAGATCGAGAAAGACGGAAATGGCAAGCCCCTGAAGGCATTCTGACAGACATTGG
Source organism: uncultured Candidatus Bathyarchaeia archaeon (assembly GCA_964399235.1). Classification (GTDB taxonomy): domain Archaea; phylum Thermoproteota; class Bathyarchaeia; order Bathyarchaeales; family Bathycorpusculaceae; genus DASPPK01. The sequence goes on from CAYNQC010000038.1 coordinate 11,853, forward strand.
TTTGCATGACGGTTTGACTTTTGTGGACGTGGGTTGTGGCGACGGCTTTTTCACCATTCCAGCGGCAAGAATAGTTGGTGATGAAGGAAGAGTCTATGCCTTAGACTCGGATGAAGAGGCCATTGCCCTGCTGAAAAAAAGAGCGTTAGAAGAAAAACTGATGAATATAGATGCGAGAATCGGAGTCGCTGAAGACACGGTATTCTGCAGTGAGTGCGCAGACTTCGTCTTCTTCAGCATTGTGCTTCACGATTTCACTGATCCAGTTAAGGTGCTTTC
>CAYNQC010000039.1:0-4280 GCA_964399235.1 uncultured Candidatus Bathyarchaeia archaeon
GTCATACGCAAATCCTAAAAGCAGTTCCAGCTTTCCTATATCGGGGGATGAAATTGCCAGACAAACCTACCAAGAAAACTCGTGAAAACTTTGCCTTCAGAGTAAAAATAGGCGACTACGAGGTTGAGATCAACGGAAACCATGAAGAAGTTCTCAACACGATCAAGGACCTGCCGAACCTCATCGGAAACATTGACAAGGCTTTCGAAAAGGTCAAACCTAGAAAAGTGGCTACATTGACGGTCAAGACCGAAACTGCCCATCCACAAAAGGCTGCTTCGCATGAATATCCACAAATCTCTTCTTCAGAGAAAATTGATGAGGCAATCTTGAAACTGCTTGAAACTGACTGGGGAAAATGGCGTCCTCGCACCATAGATGAACTAGGCGATGCACTGAAATCAAACGGCATAGACCAGTCACCCCGAACGCTCACAGCCGCGCTCATGGAACTTGTAAAGAAAGAAAAGATCAGGCGATGGAACACTAACGCTGGTTACGTATATATTCTGGCAGAAAAAGAAGCCCTTCGTTCACGGGGAGACGCTGAATGAGCAAGGTAGAAGTGCGCATAAAGACACCATTCGGCGAAATCACGGTCGAGGGTGAGAATCCACAGGAAGTTCTCAGAATGCTCGAGAGTTTTCCAGATGGCTTCATGGAAAAAGTATCAGATCTAGTCTCCAGCCGATTGGCGCCTTCAGGTGTTCAACTGAAGGGCATAGTCGAATCAACGACAGAAGGCCCCGTGATAATAGCCCGTGAAAACCTCACGCATTATGAGGCTATAGGCCTAACACTGTATGCATCAGAAGAAAAGAAAGGCACTGCAGCGCAGATACAGAAACTCTTGGAGTCAAGTGGGATAAAATGCATGGTGCCGGCCCGGCTGAATGAAATGACCAAGAGAGGTCAAGTTTTCAAACCTGACCCTAACAGGCCCGAATTCAAGCTCACCATACAAGGCGAAAAGTGGGTTGAAGACGGAGTCCTTGCCAAGCTAAGAGGTAAAATGGGTTGACTGAGCAGGCTAACCTCGTGACAGTTCACATAAAGTACAAGGATGTTGAAGAAACATTTTCAGGCAGCCCAGAACAAGTGTGGCTTCATTTAAACAAGTTCTTTGCCGAAATGCTTCCTTCATTTGAGACTGCCAACAGATTGAACCTCAACATCGACCTGCAAACTCTTGTCAGAGACAGCGAGAAAATCATCGCCTTTTCAGAAGAAGGTCCATACATAATGGCGCCGAGGAATAGACTGACCGACAACGAAACTCTCTCATTGCTATTGTTGGCTAACCACCTGGGCTTTCGACTGGGCAAAATAGGTTGCGAAGGTCTCTCTAAAGAGGAATTGCAGTCAAGACTTGGAAAAGATACGAAAATCACCAGTACCCGCGTGGGGGAGCTCGTCAAGAACCAGATCGCGTTGAAGACAGCAGACGAAAAATACAAGATCACCACTTTTGGACTTGCCCAAATGCAGAAGGACATCCTTCCAAAAATCAAAGCGAAAATTGGAATGTAACTCAGAACGCATCGGCGAATCCAGTCCTAGCTCGGAGGCCTTTTTTGTGCGTACTGATATCTTCTCGGTTTTCCCTCTCGAGTCAGGATCCCATCTTTAACCAGATCGATCAAAGCGTGAGCCACGGCGGTTCTGTCGTAATGGAAGCCGCGGCGTGCTAGCTCGCTGTGAACCTCACTCAAACCTTTCGCAGCTGCAAACCAGTTTTCTTCCCACAGCTTTTGGATTAAGCCTTTGCAGGTTTCTGCTCTCGGCGGTGATGCAGGTCTTTCGAGCATGAGAGGTGTTTCTCTGAGTTTAGTGGTCACTGATGACAGTATCTTGTCTACCGTTGGCTGAAGCTGGTCTTCTTGACATTCTATTTCGAATTCTATTTCTCCGACTTTCATCTTCAGCCGTATGGGCGGTTTCATTTCTTTTTCCGTCAACGACTCACCCTATTGGTTATTGTATTGTGCATGTTGTTCATGCGCAACACTTAAATATATCTTCCTTAAACAATTGACTATTGGTGAATCTTGTGATTGCACAATACACTATTGCAACAACACCGAAATATAACTTTCCTCAGTCCACCATGGACACGCTACTTCCTCAACAATTCACCCAACTCAGTCTACATTCACTCTCTCACGCTCAACACAGATTCATTCAACTAAATCAGCAAGTCTTTCAACAAAACGGAACGGAAGAACAACTCCAAACGTTAAGACTCGACCCAGAACCCATACGCTTGAAACCCATACAGAAGGAAACCATGGTCGCAGCAGTCGACACATCAACCATGAAGATTGCCGAAACGAACACGGGCATAGTCATAGCCGTCCGCGGCGCAAACGTCTGGAAGCAGAAAGAAAACTACCGCTACACTCGGCTCGGCCCCTTCATATTCCATATAACCGAAGAAAACAGAAAAGACATATTCAACACACTCGAAAAAGCATATTTCACTCCAACAAGGGACCAGAACCGTCAAACCGCACCAACTCTGCAACAGATGCCCACACGCCTAGCAGGCCTCCTCGAAAGATGGCTGCAGGCGATGCTCACCAAGACAATGAACGGGGGGCTGATTCTATTCGATGGTTCATTGACTTCGGGAACAACGGATACTCCCATACGCCGCATGAAAGAAATCCTCGAGAACGGCAGAGACAGGAAAAACACTGTTTTGGCCTTTTCGAAGATGACAAACCTCAGAGTCAACGGTTGTTTAATCACAGACTTCGCACTTGATCACCGCCCTCCTTACTTGCTACAGACCTTAGGTCTCAGATTAAAACCTCCAATGGTTACCCTTGGAGACGTTTACGTCGCCAAACTGAGCAAGGGAAATTGCGCCTTCAGACTCGATATTGATCATCAAATCCCACCTGAATCAAGGATTGAAGCTGTTGAAAAACTATTGGGAAACGACCTCATATCCCAGAGCTATCCTGAAACTCTTCGACTTGCCCACATCCTGTGCACGTTTACAGCCAATGAAGTACTAGCCATGCAACACTTCATTACGCGCAAATGCGGACTCCAGATCATCAACCGACCGGACATGCACAGACTATTGTTTGGACCCTTCGGCAAAGGAGAGAACTACTCATGAAACTGTACAGAAAAGAAGGCAACATAGTCCAAATACTGAGCTTCCCAAACGAAACTGTCGAAAAAGGCGACTATTTGCTGGTGGAAGACGGAGAAGCGGAGAAAGCATTGATCGTCCAAGTAATCGATGTGCAATTTGCCACCATACCAGGCGTTCTAGAAGAGCTGTTGCGCAGTTTGCCGGACGGCGGAGAGCTAATTCAAGGTGAAGACGTTGACCCATTAGAAATCGCCTCTCACATCACTTACATTCAGGACGCCAGCCTGCTTGTCTGCAAGATTCGCGCAACCGTTGAAAATGAATACTTGAACCCGAGCAGCTCATGGCTCCCCTCACGATCACAATCGACGATAAAGAAACTTCCGATTCCCACCTTGCTGCAGCTCGCAAAAACCAACGGAAACCTTCCGATAAATCTCGGCACCGCAAAAGACTCCTCACCATTTACCATAGACGCATCATCGCTGGACGGAAGACTCAACATCATAACAGGAAAAAAGGAAACAGGCAAATCCCACCTTTCAAAACTGCTCATGGTAAACCTCGTTCAATACAAAGCGACGGTCGTTGTTTTTGACCTGAACGGCGAATACCTAAGCCTAGGAATGACAACTGACGGGAAAAGAAACGTCAACTACGACAAGATACATGTACTGACACCTTCTCAAAACTTCAAGGTCGCCTTGAAACAAGTAAACTTGCACGTTCTGCTCGGCATCCTCGTACACGCGCTTCACTTGCCAGGCACGTCGGCACGCGAGTTCCGGCGCATATGGAAAGAACTGCGAGAAAAAGACCAACTCACGCTGCATGAGCTGGGAGAAACAATACGCAACTGGAACTGCAACCAACACGTACGCGATGCACTGTTCTCAAGATTCCACGCTCTGGTAAATTCCAGCTTCTTCACGGACAACATTGCAGAAGCGACTTTGCTCGAAGAATCATTGGTGAAAGCCAAAGACCAAGGAGGCGCCGTGATAATAAATCTACGAAACACGTCAACGATCGACCGTCAAATAGTCGTCGAGTACATACTCGGAAAACTCGTCGAATCCCTCACGAGTTGGAAGCTGAAAGCAGCCTTCCTATTTGCAGAAGAAGCCCACCTATACTTGCGCGAAACCTACTGGGACGACATCGTGACACG
>CAYNQC010000039.1:4380-12078 GCA_964399235.1 uncultured Candidatus Bathyarchaeia archaeon
GACATCAAAACAATGGGCGAGACCAGACTCTTCTTTGCAGGATAGAACTATTAATTGCGAGGAGCACTGCCAATCATCAGAGCGACGAGTTTAGTTTCTTCAGTTTCTCCTCATTCTTCTGGAAGAAAACCCTGAAGCTCTTTGTCAGGTCTTTCTTTTCAACTTGGTCTAAGGCAACCCACTCCAACTCTCCAACGTCACTTCCAGCCTCAGCCATCCCATTCTTGAATTTGACGAAGTAGTCAATTATGATGAAATGATACTTGATCTTGCCATTTTCGTCAAGGGTAACCTGACTTATGACGTCAATAGGCTCGGGTTCCTCAACGATAAGACCTGTCTCTTCACGAGCTTCTCTCACAACAGTCTGCTCAAGAGTCTCCCCAAGTTCCACGATGCCTCCGGGTACGCTCCATTTGTCTTTTCCAGGCTCATTCTTCCTTTTCGCAAGAAGGATCCTGCCCTCACAGACCAAGATCACGCCTACGCCTACAATAGGAAGCTTCGGGTAGACTCTGCTCAAAACACCAAGTCCTCTTCGACTGCAGTTGTCCTATTCGTATCTCAATGCGTCTACAGGTTTAAGCTTTGAAGCTCTCCAGGCTGGGTAGATGGCAAAGATCACGCTGACTCCCACTCCGAAGGCTAAGGCTCCGAGGAACACTGTGGGGCTTAGAACGGGGGTTATCGTCATCTCAAAGGTGCCTCTTGCGGCTTGGTTTCCCATGAACCCACCGCCTCCACGGAAGACTAGAGCGACCACGTTTGCCAGAACCCAGCCTAATCCTACGCCTATTGCGCCGCCCATGAAACCAATTATGACAGCCTCGCAAAGGAAAATCAAGAGCACCGTTCGGCTTTTTGTGCCTAAAGCTTTGAGTATGCCTATTTCTCTCGTCCGTTCCATCAGAGAAACTATCATGATATTCATTATGCCTACGCCGGCCACGACGAGTGAAATTGCGGCGATCCCGCCTAAGAAAAGCTCTATGATAGAGAATACGTTCGAAATTATGTTGAGAACTGCCGTGGCGGATATTGCTGAAACTTCGCCGTTGAATGCACTTTTGATTGCGTCAGTCACATCATCAATAACGGCTTGGTCACTACTTCGCAGCTTCACGATAATCAAGTCACATTCATTGGTGGCAAACAAAGCCTGGGCCTGAGCAATCGGAATGTAAACGCCGGAGTCAGAAGGCCCTCCTATCCCGAAAGATCCAATCTGCTTGAGTATTCCCGTAATGTTTCTGGGCAACGTCACAGCTGTTGGTGGGCGTGAAGTCGCATTGATCCAGACGATACTAATCGGATCGTTTGCGTCTGCAAGCATCGTTCCATTCAGCCGAGGGTCAATTACGCGTCTTCCAAGTACCACACTGTCATTTCTCGAATCCAGAGGAATGGTTCCCCTGTCGGCCACAAACGTCTCGCCGTAGATGTCCTGATATTCTGCAAAATCAACGCCAACAATTGTGCTGATTTCGCTTCGCCCGCCAACCGTGAGGTTGCCTACTCTTTGAATTATTGCTGCAGCAACCTCAACATTCTGTATTCCTTTGATTGTCTGTACATCGCTAACAAACAATTTGAAGCCTGAATCCCCGCCACCCCCAAAACCCATTCCCGCGCCACCGCCTCCTCCGGCAGTGACAAGCAGAGTGTCAGTCGCGAGCCCTCTCTCAAGTTGCGCGGTAATAGTGCTTTGCAGACCTTGACTGATTGACAGCAAAGCAACAATGGCTGCAATCCCGATTACCACGCCTAAGGTCGTTAAGCCGGCACGCAATTTTCTCAACTTTATTGCGCTGAACGAGTAGGCAAGAATGTCTCTGGTTTTCATTTCAGTTCACCGTCTCCTGAACTATCAAACCGTCCAGCATCAATATGGTCCTCCTTGACTGAGCTGCCAGCCGCTGATCATGTGTAACCATTATTGTTGTCGCACCTTTTTCTTGGTTCAACCCTCTAACCAAACTCATGATTTCATTTGCAGTTTTGGAATCTATGTTTCCAGTTGGTTCATCCATTAGCAGAAAACGGGGGTTATTTGCCAAAGCTCGAGCAATCGCGACACGTTGCTGTTCACCTCCACTTAGTTCCGCTGGCTTGTGATTCATTCGATCCTTCAAGCCTACAGTTTCCAGTAGATCCTCGGCGCGTTTTCTTCTTTCAGTTTTATCATGATCTGCTATTGACATCGACAATTCAACGTTTTCCCTTGCTGTGAAGCGGGGAATAAGATTGAAAAACTGAAAAACGAAACCAACCCGGCGCCTAATATCCGTTAACTGATTGTCATTTAACGTCGAAATGTCGACGCCTTCAATAAGCAGCTTTCCCTCCGTCGGCTTGTCCAAAGCCCCAATCAGGTTCAACAGGGTCGACTTGCCGCTTCCAGATGGTCCGAGAATGGCGAGAAAATCACCACTCGCAACATTCAAGTTGACACCTCGAACAGCATTGACGGGAACTTTTCCCAGCAAATATGTCTTCTTAAGGTTTACAGCTTCCACGATCGCCAAACATATCACCAGCTTTGTTTTTGCATCTGACTGTTTACTTGCTCAGGAATCTCCAGGAGAGCACTATGCCTATCGTTGCGACTATCACCGCAAATACCCCAACGTACAAGAAATCAGTTCCAACCTGCCCCCAATCGGTTGCGAAAATCAAGAGCTGTCTAACTGCGTCTGTAGTGTAAGTCATCGGGTTGAACTTCGCAACCGTTTGCAGCCAGTCAGGCATGAATCTAGTCGGGAAGAATGCGTTGCTCGCGAACATCATTGGCAGGGTTATCAAGTTCATAACAGCCATTGGAGTCTCCATTCTTGTTGAGCGTATTGTTATTGCGATGAAGAGCGAAGACAAACCCACACAGAGAAGGAACATCATTGCAAACACACCTAGTATGTAAAGTGGATTGAAGCCCTCCCCAAACTGGAGACCGAATGCCAGAGCGATGACTACTATGAGCCCCGCTTGAAACATTGATCGCAGGGTTGCGGAAAGGACCTTGGAGAATATTATAACTGCCCTAGACACAGGTGTACTCAGAGCTTTGTTTAGAAAGCCCAGGCGCCTGTCCCAAACCACTGACATGCCGCTAAACGCCGTTGTGAACAGGGCTGAAAACGCAACCATGCCTACAGCCATGAATGAGAAGTAATCGGATGCACCGAACATGTACTTTGTGAAACCCGAGAAATACTGCCCCAATTGCACTTGCTGCCCAACAGTTAATGGCGGACTGAGCATCAAAGGTGGAAACGACCCGCTATTTGGATCAAACAGCGCGCCTATGTTCAATGCCTTCCCGAGCAGACCCATCCACAGAATTGGTTGAACTATAGAAAGCGCGAATATCACAGGGGCTTTGTACCATTTCTTGAGCTCTCTGTTGGTCAAGGCCCAGAGGCCGTGTAGTTTGCTATTGGAATTCGCGTTTGTTTCGCTCAATGCCGCGCCCTCCACATGGTCATTCTTTGTGCGCGAAAAGCCTCAGGCGACTCTTCTGCATCCCGCATGGATTTGCCAGTGTATTCCAAATATACCTCGTTTAATGTGGGTTCTGTAAGAGAAAGTTTCGCGACGTTGTACCCATTCTTTCTCAGAGTTTCAATGATGGATGGAGCCGTTACTTCTCCATTCTCGGCCTTGATTCGATATGAACCATTTTCTTTCTTGACTTCTTTCACATTCTCAATTTGGCTGATAAGTTCACTCACATCAGCATCTTCCTTGATGCCTATAGTTATGATGTCTCCGCCCAAGCTGTGCTTTAGTTCTTCAGGCGGGCCAACCACGACTATTTTTCCATGATCGATTATTGCCACGCGGTCGCAAAGTGAATCAGCTTCTTCCAGATAATGCGTGGTCATGAAAAGCGTCATGCCATATTCTTGTTTCAGCTTTCTGATGTAGTTCCAAGTTGCGGTCCTCGTCTGAACATCCAAGCCTAAAGTAGGCTCGTCCAGGAAAAGTATTTTTGGCCTGTTGATCAATCCACATGCAAGCTCCAGCCTACGGCGCATTCCGCCGGAAAATGTTTGGACCTTCTTATCCTTGAACTCCGTCAGCTCAACAAGCTTGAGCAAGTCTTCCGCTCGCTCCTTTGCAATACGCCGTGGAATCCCGTACATATCAGAACACAACAGGATGTTTTCCAAACCAGTGAGGTCTTCATCTGCCGTGTATTCTTGTGGCACAACGCCTATCACGTTTCTGACGGCGCCGTTTTGTTTGGCAATGTCGAAGCCCAAGACAGTGGCTTTGCCTTCTGTAGGTTTCAGGATCGTTATCAACATGTTGATTGTGGTCGTTTTTCCAGCGCCGTTAGGTCCTAGAAAACCGAAGATCTCGCCTTGGTTAACACTGAAGTTGACATGATCCACGGCTGTCAAATGTTTGTTGAAGACTTTCGTTAAGCCTTCAGCTTTTACAATTTCACTCATTTTTCTTTCCCTTCAATTGACGGTTAATTTTCTCAAGTCTATTTGCAGTATCGTCTAAAACCATGCGAGCTTGTCCCAGAGCGTCTTCGTCAAACTTCTTCTCAAGGCTGGCCCCAAGTTCAAAAAAAGCCGAAATTGCCCTGTGCATCGATTCTCTTACCTCGGCCGTTTTTTCAGGCGGTATCCTGAACCATAAGGCGCCGAGAAACGGGGGAGCAAAGAATTTCGCGTCCTTCCTAAACTCTAACCGGATTTTTCTCTGCTCTTCGAGCAGTTTCTTCCCAGACTGCGTTAGCTCGTAACGCTTGAGTCCACTTTGATCTGCAGAAATTTCTTTCAAGTAATCATTATCTTGCAGCCATGCCAACATTGGATACACTGACCCTGGACTCGGCCTCCAGCGCCCGTTCGTCCTCTTCTCAATTTCCTCCATGATTTCTGAACCAGACATTGGCTTCTCAGACAAAGAGTCAAGTACGTGATAGCGAATGAAGCCTTTAGGAACGATGGCTGTATGCCGCATCCAATGTCTGCCATGCTCGCCCATGGTTTATCACTATTGATATCGCCGTCGATATCAACAGCGATACTTAAACCTAGCGGAAACAAACAGGCAGTTCTTTTTAATCAATCAGAGTTCCAACAGGCTGTCCATTCACCGCGGCCAATACATTCTCGGGATTGAAGCCGTTGACCACTATCATTTTGGTGCGGTACTGCCTCAGTATTTTCACGGCTTCCGGATCAATGATCTGATGGATTCCTGCTATGTGCTTGTTCTCTGAAAAAACGCGAGCCAAATCGTCGAATTTTAGACGATCGATTTTCATGGCATCAGCATGATTCTTGGGGTCTTTATCATAGACACCGTCCTGATTGGTGGCTTTCACCAACAGATCGGCTTTGACTTTCCTAGCTATTAGGGCTGCGACGGTGTCAGTGGTCATGCCTGGCTTCAGGCCGCCCATGACAACTATTTTTCCCTTAGTCAAGCATTCTGCTGCGTGTTGCAGAGTCAACGGGACTGTTCTGCAGGCGATTCTGCCAAGTTTCTTCAGAAAGAACTGAGCGAAAATCCTTGACACAGAAATGGCTATGTCGTCTTGAGCCGGTTCGTCGAGCCCAATGTCTTTGGCGACCCTGATCATTTCTCTTGCCATTCTGCCGCCGCCGACTATGACAACCAGGCTGTGTTTCTGCTTGTTGAGGGTAGTCAACAATTCTGCGTATTCACTGATTAACTTGGGATTGATTGGTGAAGCAACAACGGACCCGCCTATCCTCAGGACGACTCGCATTAGCTCAAATCCTTGTTGTGATATACCGCCAGTCCAGTTAAAAGTTATTCATAAGAAACTCGCCAGGTCTTCTTGACCACTGCCTTTTCTTGCCTGCACTCTCAGGGTTTCTGCAATATGCAGTATCATCCCGTCTACTGCGGCAATGGTCGGAACATCCGTTTTTTCTGTGATGAGCTGCGCCTCCTTCTTAGGACCTTGAAGAAGCATTCTCATGCCCAGATGAGTCATGACCGCTTGCTCAGGACGAGTTTCAGAAAGTATCTTGATCGCATCGTCTGTTGACATGTGCCCCTTCCAGGGTTTTCCAGACGGTCTCATAACGCACAAGGCCAAGAGCCGCAGACCTTGATAGTATTTCGCGATATCTCCAAAGTACTCAGTGTCACTTGTATAGGCGAAGTCTCCTTGTTCAGTTTCAAACCTGAAACCCACCGCGTCAGGATCAGTATGCCTTGCTTCCGTTGTCAAAACCTTGATTCGACCGACTTCAAATTCCACTCCCGGTTTTGTCTGGATTTCACGCTCGACCATTTGACGATGATATCGAGAAATGGAAGGCTCGCATGTGTCGCTTCCCTCCAAGACGCTCTTCGGCGCGGCTAGTAATCCTTGCTTTCGAGTCATACCTCGCGTCATGGCTTCGATGAAAACCTCAGCATCAGTATAATGATCGGGATGACAATGTGAAACAAGTAACGCGCGAACGTTCTGTGGGTTCAGCCCTTCCTCTATCGAGTGAACAAGAGCCCCAGGGCCAGGATCCAAGTGCAGGTTCAAATCTTCACCGATTATCCGAATTCCGGCAGTCCGTCGTTTCTGGGTTATTGTCACAAACCTGCCGCCACCGGTTCCTAGAAAAATCAATCGAAAGCCAGAACGCATAGTGAATACTCTGGAAGAAGCCCGCTTTTTAGGTTACGCCCTTCTTCGTAAACAAGCTGCGGCGTCAACTCTAGCGAAAACCTAAGAGGATGAGTGAGCATCAATCATCTGTCCAACATAATCGTTAAATCCTCAAGCTAGTTCCGTTCTAAACGAATTCGCCAACAAGGGTTGAGATGAAGTACGAACCTTGATTCCGTCATAGTACGTTTCGGGGGAGAAATAGGCATAAAAAGCGAGTGGACACGAAAAACCTACGAGAATCTATTGTTGAAGAACATCAAGAACGCCCTTTCACATAACGATTTGGTTCCCGATGCAATCACGCGGCGGCGAGGAAGAATCTACGTAGGAACACAGAAACCGCATGAAACGGCAACATGCCTAACCAGAGTCTTCGGCATATCCTCGGCGTCGCCAGCCATCAAAACTACATCAAACATGCCAACCTTCATATACACGGCGCTCAAAGTTGCAGACTCAACAATCAAACGGGGAGGCAGCTTTGCCGTTCGCTGCAATCGAGTCGGAACGCACCCCTATTCTAGCACAGAGATATGCAGAGAAGTTGGAAGACAAATACTCGAAAACCTGAAACATCACGACATCCACGTTGACCTGACAAACCCGCAAACCAAACTGGCGATCGAAGTCTGGGATAGAGAAGCTTACGTCTACACAGAAACGCTGCCAGGTCCCGGCGGCTTCCCGGTTGGTTCTCAGGGAAAAGTAGTCTGTCTGCTCAGTGGTGGAATAGATTCGCCAGTGGCATGCTGGCTAACGATGAAACGCGGCTGCCCTATGGTGCCGATATATCTAGATAACTCGCCGCTCACGGATGAAACAACCACTGCAAAAGCATTAGAAACAGCCAGGAAACTCTTCGAATGGTCAATAGGCTTCTCGACAAAAATGTACATAGTTCCACATGGAGAAAACCTTGAAACAATCATGAAACAAGCGCCGAAAAGGTTCACGTGCCTCCTGTGCAAACGTATCATGTACCGGATAGCGGAACGAATTGCAGACATCGAAGAAGCTGAAGGCATCGTGACCGGAGA
>CAYNQC010000040.1:0-12058 GCA_964399235.1 uncultured Candidatus Bathyarchaeia archaeon
ATATTGAAAGAGTCTCCTTCAAACGCTTTTGAGCTGCTCGTCAAGCCAGTTCGGAGACTCGTAGAACAAAAGGAATTTTCGAAGCCAACCGAACCGCAGGAAAAGACGATTCCACTCATTCTGGAAGGAAAGAACGTTCTGCTCATTTCTCCCACAGCAACAGGCAAGACCGAAGCTGCTTTTCTGCCAGTATTAAGCATGCTCCTGCAGAAATATCAGGGAACACCAGGCATAAAAGTGCTCTATATTACCCCGCTACGGGCCTTGAACCGAGACATGCTTGAAAGACTTGAATGGTGGTGCAACAACCTAGACATAAAGTTGGCCGTGAGACACGGAGACACAGAGACCAAGGAAAGAGTTCGTCAGTCGAAGATGCCGCCTGACATTTTAATCACGACTCCTGAGACGTTACAGGCTATATTGTCTGGTTGGCTCATGCGACAGCACTTGCAGCAGTTACGCTGGGTGATAATTGACGAAGTGCACGAGATGGCGGACAGCAAGCGTGGAAGCCAATTGTCCCTAGCCTTGGAAAGACTCAGGGCGCTGATTGGAAGAGACTTTCAAATGATCGGGCTCTCTGCAACAATCGGAAGCCCCGACAGAGTTGGTCAGTTTCTCGTTGGAGCCGGCAGAAAAGTCGAAATCGTGCGGGTTCCAGTTGCAAGAATGATGCGGCTGAAAATCATTTTCCCACGCCCCGATGAAGAAGACTTGCGCTTAGCAACTCAGCTTTACACGCATCCAGAAGTCGCTGCCCGACTGCGAGTCATCAAAGACTACATAAGCCGTCATAAATCGGTTCTGCTTTTCACTAACACGAGAGCCGTATCAGAGGTTCTAGCAAGCAGGTTCAAAGTCTGGGACATGAACTACCCCATCTCCATACATCACGGTTCACTCGCCAAACCCTCTCGATTAGCTGCAGAAAGAGGATTGAAGAACGGAGAGCTGAAAGGCCTCGTGTGCACAAGCTCTCTCGAGCTGGGCATAGACGTAGGCAGGATTGACCTTGTCATCCAATACATGAGCCCACGCCAAGCGACCAGGCTTATTCAACGCGTCGGCAGAAGCGGTCACAGCGTCGGACGAATCGCCGACGGCATCATTGTCGCCTTGGATTCTGACGATGCCCTTGAGGCATTGGCTATCGCCAAAAAGGCATTGAAGGAGGATCTGGAGCCAGTTGACATTCCGCCTAAGCCGTTCGATGTTCTGGCGCACCAGATCGCAGGTTTGCTGATAAAGAACAAGCGATTGAGCTTTGGCGAAATCTTGGAAATGTTCAAGATCGCTTTTCCATATGAGAAGCTGGAAGAGGAAGACATTGCAAGAGTAATGAAGTACATGCATGGGCGTTTTCCAAGGCTAGCGTGGGTTTCCTTCGAAGATAAAATGATCCTGAGACCGCGGCAGACAAAGGCTCTTTTCGAGTATTACTTCGACAACTTGTCAATGATTCCTGAGGAGAAACAGTTTCTCGTAATCGACGAGTCGAATGATCAGGCTGTCGGGGTTCTGGATGAAGCATTTATGGCTGAGTTCGGCAAGCCTGGCACCAAATTCATCATTAGAGGTTCGCCGTGGATAATTCAGACTGTTGATGAAAAGAAGGTTCATGTCAGACCGATAGATGACCCAACGGGTGCAATACCTAGCTGGATCGGAGAGGAGATCCCTGTTCCATTTATGGTCTCGCAGGAAGTCGGTATGATCAGAAGCTTCGTTGAAAAACAATTCCACAAAGGTGTCTCAACCGACGCAATAGCGGCTAAGCTGAGCGAACAGTACCCGGCAGATGCAGATACAATTTTGCGAGCGGTGTCTGAAACGGTTGAGCACGTTAACGCAGGTTTCCCAGCGCCCACGGACAAGCGAATCATCGTCGAAGACTGGAAAGAGTTCGTTTTAATCCACGTCAACTTCGGTTCACTCACGAACCGGGCACTTGCCCTCCTCATCGGCGAGTTGCTTTCAGACAAGATGGGTTACACGGCAGTTGTCCAACACGATCCTTACAGAATCTTCGCGCAGACAATGGGCAACGTCAACGCAAACCAAGTCGTAACCCTGCTAGATGAAGCAAAAAACATGCCAGAAAACTCCGTCAGAGGTCATTTGAGAAATGCCACGGTAAAGACCGGGTTGTTCAAGCGACGAATGATCCACGTTGCACATAGGTTTGGAGCCCTAGAGAAATGGGCAGACTTCAGCAGTGTAAGCCTGCAACGTTTAGTAAAGAGTTTCGAGGACACACCGATCTACGAAGAGGCATTGAAGGAAGTCTTCACGAAAGATTTGGACGCTGACAACCTCGTATACGTCCTTGGAAAAATTCGGCAGGACGAGATCCAAGTGCAGGCAGTCGAGACAGGAGGTGCTGCGACACCTATTGCCCGTTTAGGTATCGAACGAATCAGCATGAAGACCGATCTAATTCCGCCTGAAAGGATGAGAGCCGTGCTGGTTGAGTCGGCCAAGGCAAGGTTGCTCAACGAAACGAGCAGTTTCCTCTGCACTAACTGTTGGAGCTACACCGAGATGCTCAAAATCAAGGACCTGCCAGACAAGCCGCAGTGCCCCAGATGCGGTTCTTCAGCATTGGGACTCCTCAAGGTCGAAGAAGAGAAAGTGTTACCAATAGCAGAGAAGCAAGGACAGAAACTGACGAAGACAGAAGAGAAGCTTCATGACACAGCTTTGCATACAGGCAAGCTAATTGAAAAATACGGCAAACCCGCCGCAATCGCATTGTCTGCAAGAAGAGTCTCGCCGACTGATGTCAAGGATGTTCTTGAGAAGCAGCCTAAGGCGAATGACAGGTTCTATGAATTGGTTCTTGAGGCTGAGCGCAAGGCGTTGAGTAAACGCTTTTGGTAGATCACTCAAGACGGAGCTTTTGCTTTCTTGCCTCACCTGAAATTGCAAAGCGACTGGTAGACGCCGACTCCACGAACGATTTCTTCGCCAAATACTCTTCCAAAACATCTCTAAGGAATTCAACACGATATTTCTCGTTCCGGTTGTGAGCTAAAGGAGGGTATCCTGATCCTCTTTGCAGGTAATCAGAAGTCGCTACCGTGTACCATCTTTCAGAGTCAAGGGGCTCGCCGTCAACAGTCACTGATTCTATCTCAGGCTCACCTTCCGCATTCTTTCGCAACCTGACTCGCACGTTGCTCGAGACCTGTATGTTACCAGGATGTTGGCCTCTGAAGCCAGCCCCGCGACCATCACTCAACTGGTGCTCCTTGCTGAGTGACTCGCGCAACGCATCATATATGTCGACTCCTTTGACCTCAATACGTGTAGGGTTCAGGGGGGAGGGGCATAACGCGTGAAGCATCTTCCTTGTAACGATACCCTTCTTGACTCCGCCGTTGAGCACCCCGCTGTTGATGAGCCCCATTTCGGTTTTCATCATGTCTTTCAAGGCATCGGCGAGCAGGTTGCCAATCGGGTTCTCCTCTGTGAAAGAGTGGCTAAGCGACGTGTCAATTGAGTATAATTTGACAGACAGGTTTCTGTCTGCCTGCCTCGAATAATTCCTGATCAGTTTCATGATTTCGGGATGCTGCGGATATCTCTTTGACGTTATGACCCTTCCTTTGAAGCTACGAATTCTCTTATCCGCTGTGTCATAGTCGATGACCAGTTCTCCTACATGATCCCCTAGCTGTCCTGCTTGGCAAATTATCGTTTGATTTTCTTTCAAAGGTTCCTTCAATGTCGTGTGTGAGTGACCCCCGATTATTATGTCAATATCTGGATTCGATGAAGCCAGTTTTCTGTCTGCATTCAGACCAAGATGTGACAGCACTATCACCAAATCGTGACTAGTTTTTTCGGCAAGCACCCTTCGGATCTCTTCTTCTGGTTCTTTCACGTGAATTCCGAAAAGGTGATAGAACACGTTGGCGGACGCTGTTACTCCAATGATCAGAATTCTGACTCCTCCAACGTTGAGGTCTACTGCGTCATTAAGGAAGCCTAGTTTTCTGCCTTGGAGGTCGTACATGTTACAAGTTGTCACCGGAGTTCGAGAAGTCTTTGCGAGGATCTTGGTGTTTGGTAGTCCTGCGAACCCTTCATTGTTTCCAAAGGCCCTTGCGGTGAACCTCATCTTGTCTAGAATTGCGGAGCTTATTCTGCCATGGGTTCCTTCTGTTTCGAGGCGTGCGAAGTCGGCGTTGTCACCCGCGTCCAATACTACAGTGTTCTTGTCCCGAAGTTCTTCGATTGCAGACGCGATCCGTGCGAGTTCTTCGAACCTGCTGTGAATGTCGTTTATGTGAAGAACCTTCAGCTTCATCCGGAAACCTCTTGAAGACTAGTTTCGCGGGTAGTTATGTTTTCTGTCTCACCTCGAAAGAACGTACTGTTGTTGGTTACTTGCGATAAACAATCTTTAAATGATGGTGCAACTACAAGTCGGTAAGCAGCTATCGTCATGCAGAAAAAGAGGAACAACCGTTGGAGATCAGCCGAAAGAATTTGCGCGATGAGGTTCTTGCACGGATAAAATACATGAAAACCTGCGTGCTCGCTAGAGAAATCTGTCTGCTTGTCCGCACGAACCGTGCAGTGCTGGATCCGAACGATGTTCAGGACCTTTGTCTTTCGATTTCAAAAATGTGCAAAGAAGAAGGTTGTGAAGAACCGAGTGAAATATGTCGAAAAGCTGCAGAAGCCGTCAGCACGGGTGAAGAAGCAAAGTACCTTGAACTGTGCGCCCAGAGCTGTTTGAAATGCGGTGAAGCCCGGCAGCCACAGCCTAAGAAGGCAACGTACGTGTCTTGACCATGGAAAATCTTTAAAGTGATAATGTTGTTGGTTAAACAGAGAGTAATATCATTCTATAACGGAGGCCTGTTGGTCTGTTCATAGCGCCGTTTGTTCCGAGCCCTCCTCAGGTCGTGCACCAGATGCTTTCGCTGGCCGAGCTGAGGGCTGGAGAAGTGTTTTTTGATCTGGGCGCAGGAGATGGGAGAACCGTTGTCATGGCGGCAAAAGAGTTTGGCGCCAGAGCCGTGGGGGTCGAGCTCAGAGAAGACCTTGCGAAGAAAGCTTTGAGCACTGTCTATGAACTGAGTCTGCAAGACAGGATAACCATAGTCAACGGCGACATGTTCAGCGT
Source organism: uncultured Candidatus Bathyarchaeia archaeon (assembly GCA_964399235.1). GTDB lineage: Archaea > Thermoproteota > Bathyarchaeia > Bathyarchaeales > Bathycorpusculaceae > DASPPK01. The sequence goes on from CAYNQC010000040.1 coordinate 5,141, forward strand.
AGATCTGATGTCCGCGGACGTCATATTTCTCTACTTGACGACGAGCGCGAATGAAAAGGTCAAGCCGAAGCTGGAAAACGAGCTTAAACGTGGAGTCCGCATAGTAAGCCACGACTATGAAGTTGTCGGATGGAAGCCGCTGAAAACTATAAATTTCTGCGAGAATCAGACGTTGGGCTTTCCGTCACATACGATTTATCTTTACAAGATACCTTAGTGAAATGAAATGTCTCAGAACTCCTTCAAAGCCTTGTTCAGAGTCACCTGGGTCGACACTGATGCTGCAGGCGTCGTGCATTACAGCAACTATTTCAGGTTCTTCGAAAAGGCAGAAGAAGAGTTCTACAGACACCTAGGATTTGGGTTCACCGATTTCAGGATAAAGGGGCTCTGGTTCCCTCGCGTCGAGGCTTTTTGTCAGTACAAGAAGCCTGCCAGATACGATGATTTGCTCGAAGTTGAAGTTGCCATTCAAGATTTGAAAGAGAAGGCGCTGAAACTCGGTTTCAAAGTCATTAACAAGGAAACAGGAGACTTGTTGGCTTTGGGGCACTTGGTTGTTGTGGCAGCCGACAGGCAAACGGGCGAAGCCACGCAGATACCTCCGCACGTGGTTGAAAAGTTGAAGGCGTTTACGAAGCAGATTTTATAAGAGACGTTTATTCTTGATTTCAATGTAGGTAAAATCAAGTTGGATTTTGTTCCCTGGCGGTACCTCGCAGACTGGAAATGCATACGTTGCGGCGATTGCTGCCGACTCTACAGCGTAGTCATCAACTTTCACGAATGGCTCAAGATCGTGAAGAACTTCGGAGTCGAACATACTAGTTCAGGTCTAGATAAGCTCTTCATCAGGCGAAGAAACGATGGCTCATGCAACTTCTTAGGCAGCGGCTCATACGCGTGTTCATGTTCATTGCAGAGCATGAAGCCACGCGCCTGCCAGTTGTGGCCCTTCAAAGTATTGATGAAACCTCAGTACGGATTTGCCAATGAAGCGGCTTTACAGTTTGGCGAAAACAAGCTGTTTGTATACGCGGATCACAACTGTCACGGGCTACGTTTTGGCAAACCAACTTCGGACTTTGCAAACTACACCGTGAGGGAGTTTGTCGAAATAGCTGCAGGCATCCGCACACGCCAGTTGAAAACAACCTCGAACATTGGACTGTCAAATTTCAGCTGGCTCTAGACTGTAACCTGCTTGAAGTGTGATTCCAGTTTCCGCTTGAGCTCTTCCATGTTCGGGTTTTCAATTCGTTCATGATCAATGATCAACGTGGGCGTGGTCTTGACTCTTGTTGACGCGGTCTTCAACTTTTCTCTGAAAGATGAAAGATCGACAACTTCGACGTCAAGGTCCTTCTTTTCTGCCAGGCTGTTCAGATACTCGATGACCTCTTTTTCGGTCTGCGACAGTTCTCTTTCTTATTTCAAGATTTTCTTGTCCAAGCAGGTGTGGGTCATGACGCCGTCTGAGATGGGTGTGCTGAAATGTTGACCCACCAGCTTCTTTTCAGTCTTAACGTAAAATTCGATTTTGACCGTCATTCCGTGTCTGCTGATGATGATGTTCATGGTCGCGATTATTTATGGTTGTCTCAAAAATGTAACTTGGCTTTTTCAGAGATCATGTTATAAGGATGAAGGTTATTTTGTAAAGCCAAAATATCAAGAGAAGGCAACGTTTTGGCGAACCCAAAGATCGGGCTGTCTATGCTCTACATGTTAGGCCAGCCGTTCAAGAAAATGGTACAAGAGATCCCTAACGTGAAAACCAAGCACATCGAGCTTGTGGATGACGGCGGCCACACATTGGATAAGAAGAGGGCCGCAGAACTGAGAAGCATTGGCGAAGAGTATGATGTCAAGTTCGCTGTGCACGCGCCTTTTGCAGGCGTCAATATCGCATTGCATCCGGGATATCTTTTGAATGCGACGTTGAAACGTCTAAAGGAATCAATCGTTAATTCTGCCATTTTGAATTGCAGGATCTGGATTTTTCATCCAGGGTTAAAGTCAGGTATAAGCGACTTCTATCCCGGGCAAGATTGGACCAGAAACCTGGAGAACGTTCGGCTTCTGTCCAAGTTTGCCGAAGAACTAGGAGTGAAGGTTGCGGTGGAGAACATAATGAAACCTTTTGTGTTGAAGAGTGTTGATGATTTCAGAAGGTTCTACGCCGAAATCGATGTAGATGTTGGTTTGGCCTTGGATACTGGCCACGCAAACCTCACCGGAGAGGTTGACGGCTTTCTTAAAGCCTTCCCGGACAAGCTCGTCCACGTGCATGCGCATGACAACTTGGGAAAAACAGATCAGCACCTAGGCATAGGATACGGCACCGTTAACTGGCAAAGCTTCGGAAGATTACTGAAGAAGACAAGTTTCGACGGCATCTTGACTGTAGAATCAGTAGAGCATCTGGACGAAAGCATAGAGAAACTGGATCAATTACTTCTCAAGTAACGGTATTTCTATCCTCGTGAAATCTTCCGCCACAACTGCGTTTTTGAAGATTTTCCGTGCCTGCTCCAGCCACTTGCTTGTGTCTTCGTACCTCTGGCTTATGTGAGTAAGAACAAGCTGTTTGACTCCGGCTTCTTTCGCAGACTCAGCCGCCTGATCCACGGTTGAATGACCATACTCTTCTGCCCTCGCAGCCAACTCATCGCCCAAAGTCGAATCGTGAATCAGCATATCTGCGCCTTCCGCGAATACTTTGAGACCTCTGAACGGGCGCGTGTCACCCGTGTAAACGATTTTTCTACCCAATCTGGGCTGACCCATTACGTCTTCGGGTCTCACGCTCTCGCCAGTTGGCAGCTTGATTTCTTTTCCTTTCTGAAGCTTGGACCACAAAGGTCCCTCAGACACCCCCAGGGCCTTGGCTCTCTCAGGATAGAACGGTCCTGGTCTTGACTTCTCGACGTAGGCATATGCAAAGCTGGTGATCACGTGTTTCGATCTTACTGCATGCACGGCATATTCTTTTTCTTGACAGACTATGCCTGCCCTCTTGATTTTGTGGATTTTAACTTGAAAAGTCAAGACAAACTGAACTGTCCTGCTGATTCCCTGCATAAATTCCCTTATCTTGGCCGGTCCGTAGATGTCGAGTTTTCTCTCTCTTCCAAGAAGGGCCATGGTCTGCAAGAGACCTGGAAGCCCCATGACGTGGTCGCCGTGCATGTGACTTATGAAGATCTTGGTTATCTTGTTGAGACTCGTTTTGGCGATGAGCATCTGTCTTTGGACGCCTTCGCCGCAGTCGAACATCAATTGCTCACCTTCACGTTGGAGAAGTATTGCTGGTAAACTTCTTTTTCGCGTCGGGACGCCGGCTGCTGTTCCAAGAAAGATGACACGAAGGCTCACGGTGGTTACACCTTCTCGAACACGACGATTTCCCTCGTCAGACTTCTGTGAACATAAACAAAATGCGACTCTATATGCTTATAGCCTAAACCAACGCCTGTTTGCACTATGTTCAGCTTCTTCGGCGCCGCAATGCAAATCCGCATGTTCTTCTCCAGCAGATCGTGAACAGCTGCCAATATTTCTTCAACTATCTGTTTCGTCGTGCGCTTCAACGTTGTTGAAGACGTGCCGTAAGGCGGATCTGTGACGACACAGTCAAACCTGTTTATTGGCAGTGTTCGCGCGTCTGTGACAATTATGCCTTCAGGCTCGACTTTGAAATGCTTCATGTTCCGAAGGGTTCCTCTCGCCATGCGACGTTGAACGTCTAATCCTATGACCCGGCAGCCGATCAAAGCGGCTTCAATAAGCATGGTTCCTGTGCCGCAGAAAGGATCGAGAACGAGGTTACCCATTTTTGGGTGCGCCAAGTTGACCATGCATCTGGCGAGTTTAGCCTGCATTGCTGACGGATGGAAGAAGGGTCTTTTTCTAGGGCGTCTCTCAACGAAAGGTGTCGCCGGAATCTCGGCGAGCTTAATTCCGAACGCGAACTTGCCGTTTGTCAATATGCCAATTAGCGTTTTGTCAGGATTCCTCAATTTCACTTTGACCTGCAGTGCCTGTTCGAGTATTAGTTCGCCCAGTTTTTGCTCAAGAACCATACCGTCGATTTCGGAAGAATACTCTCGTACGTGTCTGACTCTAACAACGAAGCTTTCATTTTCATGTAGCACCTGGTCGAGTCTTGCTGCACGCAAAGCCTTGATTATGCTGGCTATTTTGGCTTCGCACGTGAAGAGCTCTTGTGCACAGAGTCTTGTGAACGCGGCTCGGCGCTTCAGAACGTCTATGCAGCCTGATTCTGCTTCAAGTCGGACAACTTGCTCAAGCTTCTCCACGATCGCATACGGATAGTCTTCTGTTTCAAGTATTGCCTTCAACTCGGAAAGAGGCAGGTCTTCATGTTCGCCTGAAAGCAAGAAGAAAAGACTGACCACGCTCAGGCTCCTTTTTGCATGAGAACCTTGCCTACGAGCGGGGCGATTGAAACCTTGCTGACTCTGCTCTCCACGGCATCTGTGCCTATTATTTCTTCGGCTCCGTTTTCGATTATGCGCTTATACGAGTCGCCGATCAGAAGCGGGTGAACGCAGGCCGAATACACTTTTCTGGCACCCTTTTCCTTAACCATCTTCACGGCTTTGGCCATGGTTCCGCCGCTGCTTATTATGTCGTCGAAGATTATGACGTCGCGGTTCTCGACATGCAGGGGTTTGTCTTCAAGCGTCACGTTTCCTGTTACAACGTCTCTTTTTGACCCTATATAGTCGTATCTACCGTGTAAAACATTGTCTGCCTCCTGAGCCACGCTTATGGCTTTCTTGCCCATAGACAGTGAAAGTGGGCTTTGCACCAGTTTGTTGGTTTTGAAGTATTGTGCCAACAATGGAATGGCAGACAAGTCCTGAATCGGAATGTTGAGGTCTCTGAGAACCGCTGGGTTGTGAGCGTTCAGACTGATTATCTTATCTACTCCGCAGCTCTCAAGCATTTTCACTATGGTTTTTATGCTGAAAGCTTCTCCAGACATGAAACGTTTGTCTTGGCGGCTGTAGGCAAAATAGGGCACAACGGCAGTTATGTTTCTTGCTTCCATGTCTTTCGCGTTATCTGCAATCAGCAACAGCTGGATGAGCCTCTGATCTTGAGGCGGACTCGTAGTCTGAACGATTACGACGTCTTCGTCCTTGAGCGATTGCTTCTCGAAACGAATGTATGATTCTCCGTCTGGGAAAGTCTTGAGAAACACAGGTATCGTTTCAGCATGCACGTATTCAGCTAGTTTCTCGCCCAGCTCTTTGCTTGCAGGTCCAAGGATTATTTTCAATGTCTGTCGCCGTGTGTAGATGCGGTGGCCGAGGCTTTTTAGATTTTTCCAGCTGTCATATACTTGTCCAACAGTTCTTTGGCTCTATCAACACGGATTTTTCGTTCTTCAACCATTTTCGCCGCGACGATGTCGATTTGTCCACCCGTGGCACCTGCCATGACGGCTATGTTGCGCGCGTGAAGTGACATATGTCCACGCTGAATCCCTTCGTTTGCCAAGGCTCGCAGCGCTCCGAGGTTTTGTGCAAGACCAACAGCCGCTAGGACTTCGCCGAACTCGTTTGCAGACTTCACTCCCAAAATCTTGATCGCGATCCTTGCGATAGGATGAGTCTTTACTGCCCCGCCTATGAGCCCCACGGCCATTGGCAGTTCGAGTGTTCCAACCAAGTCGCCCTTTTCGTTTTTCTCCCACGTTGAAAGCGACGTATAATGCCCACTCATCGCCGCATATGCATGTCCCCCAGCTTCAATCGCCCGGTGGTCGTTCCCAGTTGCCAATATCACCGCGATTATGCCGTTCATTATGCCCTTATTATGTGTCGCCGCACGATACGGGTCGGCAGCAGCAAAAGCGTACGCCTTGACAATCCCATCGACTATTTCTTCTCCTCCCACAGATTCTTTCGGCACGACGCATGAAACACGCACGAGACGTTTGACGGCCAAGTTGGAGATTATGCGCAAATAAACGCGTCCGCCCGCTATCCTTTCGATAAGTGGAGCCACTGCCTCGTTCATCGTGTTAACGGCGTTAGCGCCCATCGCATCGCGGCAGTCAACATGCAATTCAGTGATAAGCATCGACCCTTGCGTGGTTTCGATGACCTTTGCATCCAAATCCCTTGCGCCGCCGCCCGCACTGACGAGCACCGGGTCTTGGTCATTGGCCTTTCTCAGAATTTCCTCCTTAGCCTCGATCACTCGCATCCGAGCAGCATAAGGGTCTTTGATGCCTACGGCTTGGATCTGGCCAATCATTATCGGTGATGTACTACTCGTGTGGAAACCTCCGCCGTCGCGAACCATTTTTGCAGCAAAGCTTGCCGCCGCAACTACAGATGGTTCTTCAATGGCCATCGGAATGAGGTAGTCACGGTCATTGATGAGAAAGTTCATGCCTATGCCCAAAGGAATTGAGATGGCGCCGATTACGTTTTCTATCATGCGGTCAGCCAAATCTAACGGTAACGCGCCTGTGTTTTGAAGTTGAGCGGCTTCTTCGTCGGTCAAATCTGCGAATTGCTTTACGATGGCTAATCGCTCTTTGGGGCTCAGCTTGTAGAAGCCCGAGACTTGTGATGATCTGGTCTTTTTCATATGCCTATCCTTCTTGACAACCTAGCATCGTTGGGTTTCAGGTTTTTAAGCCTGTTGTGAAAACGGGACTCGCCTGAGTCATTGCATTTTCAGCTGACACGGGGTTTCGGTTCTTTGCCAGCTTCGATTGTTCTTCCGCTGAAGTTCAGAACAAAAGCGCTGGGAAAAGCGTTCCAGAGTCTTGTCATACCCACGAAACCAGAACAGTGGCAAGGAGAAATCAGTTTCAAGTCAAACTTTTCCAGCTCCACAATGGTCTTATCGAGGTAATCTGGCGAACGCCCA
>CAYNQC010000041.1:0-11990 GCA_964399235.1 uncultured Candidatus Bathyarchaeia archaeon
AAAACAATAAAAAGTATAAATCAAACGCCAGAGCGTGGTATCTCCCGGGCTACCATAATTATCATTTAGTCATATTGCTTGTGGCGTATGATGATGCATGTGGATTGCTGGAAGACATTGACAGACTGGTTGAGTTTCAACACAGCATTATAGGCCTACATCATAGACTGTTCAACATGAATTATGGCTTGAAAACAGCGAAAAACACCCTCCCCCCAGGGTTTTTCTGTCTAAGGTAACGTACGCGAGCCTGATAGGAGGCTTTCAGGCAGGGCTTGCCGTGCTTTTTGTGCGACTTCTATGTTAGAATTTTGCGGTTTCTGAACTGGGAAAGGCGGGTGCCATTTGCGTTTTAGGCTTAAAAGCTGTGTGATTCGTATAATTGACTATGGAAGCGAAGTATCGTCGGTTGAGGAAGATTATTGAAAGGGCAATGGCGGGCGCCAGCCCTGCCCACGATGTTGATCATGTTATGAGGGTTTACCGCATGTGCCTCAAACTGGCAAAAAGCGAATCGAATGTTGACATGGACGTTTTGAAAACTGCTGCTTTGCTTCACGACATTGCGAGGAACAAAGAGGACGAGGGTGGACACGTACATGCATTAGGTGTCGACCATGCCTTGGTCGGTGCAGAGATGAGTGGCGAAATCTTGAGAACGTTGGATTATTCCGAGGAGAAAATAGAGCATATCAAGCATTGTATAAGCGCTCACCGGTTTAGGGGAGCAAATCGGTCCGAGACGATAGAAGCGAAGATATTGTCTGATGCTGACAAGCTTGATGTTTTGGGGGCAACGGGAATCGCGCGGTCTTTTACGATCGGAGGGGAATGTGGCCAGAAAATCTACTCAGATACTCCAATAGGTGAATATGTTAGAGAAAACCTTGCAAATGGAAAAGCCGGCGGAAGAATCTTGGATCCGTCAAAGCATTCTTCAAACCTTGAATTCGAGACAAAGTTCAAACATGTCCCGGACAAGTTGTATACGGAGAAGGCAAAAGAAATTGCAAAAGTAAGATTGGAATATATGACGCAGTTTTTCAAGAGACTGAAGAAGGAAATTGAAGGTCAATTATAGCTTCGAGGCTATTGTTCACGCGCGGCTGGGAGTTCTTTCTTGATTAGCTCAATTAGCTCTTCAAGGGGCAAGACGCCACTTATCAGACGCATTAACGGCGGATCATCCACGACATGCATGACGTATATTTGCTTGTTTTTCGCGTGGGCATATCCTAAGTCAAAGGCAACGCTTTTTCCAATGTAACCCTCAGGGTCAACAACATACACGACATCTGCATGGTCAATTTTGTTTAGACATCCACGGATCCCGTGGCTGTTCTTTCTCTTTGGTGCTTCATGCTCGATCTTCTCCTCTTTAAGCCTGTGCTCCAGTTCTTCTATCTCGCAGGTGAACTTGAGGCTTCCACAGACATATACTCTTTTCAAGAGATCCCTCCAAACACTGGCATCAACTGATTGTAGCAGTTTTATAGTTATGAAACCGTGCATCGCATAGGCAATTCTCTTTTATCCTGTCAGTTGTGTCTTGGGAAAATCTTAAAAGCCTTTTGTCAAGGGCTTACTGATGGACAGAGAGGGAGAGCGTGTTGAAACGAGTGCTTGTTTTTGCGGCGCATCCTGACGACGATGTCTTTGGATGCGGAGGTAGCCTTGCGAAACACGTCAAGCAAGAGAACCATGTGTCCGCTTGCTACATGACTTCTGGAGACGCGGGAAGCTTGGATTATACAAAAAAAGAGTTGGCTCGAATAAGAGAGGATGAAGCAAAGAAGGCGGCGCAAGTCATCGGTTTTCAGGAGCAGATCTTCTTGAGAAATCCCGATGGCTACCTGAAGTATGACGAGGAAAATCTGAAGAAACTGGTTGAATTGGTGAGGAAAAAACGACCGAACATCGTTTATGTTCATGCTGAGTCAGACGCGCATCAAGATCACAGAACGACTTTCCAATTGGTGAATGAAGCCATTGGAAGAGCGGGCGGTCCACTGTTTCAAGAATGTGGGGGGGCACCTTGGGACGTTGAAACTGTGTTGGGTTATGAAGTCTGGACACCTCTTGCAGACTTCAACTATATAGAAGACGTTTCAGAGTTCATCAAAGAGAAAATTGTTGCCTTGAGGAGACACGAATCTCAGATCAAAATCGCTCGGTATGATGAAGCCGCCAAAGGTCTGGCCAGATATAGAGGCGCGATGACAAGAAAAGGCAGGCATTGTGAAGTCTTTAAGATAATGAAGGCGTCTGACGTATTCTGAGTCATTCTAATGAGCTCAGAAGCTGAACCTCTTCCATATTCAGTTGAGCTCTCATGGCTTCAATGTGCGTTCTGCGATGACGAATGGAGGCTTTCGGCGGGTTTCGGCAAAATTCCGTAAGAACTGCACATTCGTCGCATTCTTTGACTTCGCATCTGTGATGCGCCTGCTCGTATGGGCAAGCATTTGTGAATGTTTCTGAGTTATTTCTTCTCATGTTGTCGACACCAAGAGCCTTTGATGTTGGACGGCATATCTCATTCTTACCATATATTATGATTATGAATTTTGAAACCTTATTCGGAATAACAGACGATAGTCTTAGCAAGCTTCTCTCTGAAATTTTTCGGGTCGTGAGGTTTACCTGAACGATATTCTTCCACATTCGATAGGCTGGACTCCATTTGTTTTCAATATTGTGAATCATTATTGAAAAATCATAAGGTTTACCAATGTTTCCAGTTGATATTCAAACTTGAACATTGAGTGGTAGCAATTGTCCTATGAAGACTGGCAGTACAGACAAGCTGAAAAGAATGCTCACAACGAAATCCTGGCCTTCTTAGTTATCATATTGGGCATGAACCTCTTGGTCGGAGGTTTGATAATCACCATTTTTATTACTGGGGAACCGATCCTTTTTCCGTTCATTACTCAGCACTTCATCAATTTGCCTATTGCCGCCGGGCTCATACTGACGGATGCCGGTTTTTCAATAATCTTCGCCGGGTTTGCCTTGGTCATACATTACGATAGGCAAAGGTCCTGGCACTTGATAGAAATCGAGAAGTCTGCCAACCGAAAGAACTGGAAAGTAGCGATAAAGACAGCAGATGATATTCTTCAGAAAATAGATGAAGAGAAGAAAAAGAGTTAGAGACCTCGAACAAGCTTTTCAGCTAAAATTCGTAACGATCGTTTGTGCGCTATTCGCTCCACCTTTCGATGAAAAGCTTCTTTTCCCCTTGCTTGAAGGTGACTTTGACAGGGATGGCGTCCGTTCCTCTTTTTGTTTTCTTGTATTCTTTAAATGGAAACATGCTGTCTTCCGCCAAGTCTACGGGGATGTAAAGCAGATACTTGCCGTCTTTTCTTTTGAACAAGCGACCTCTTCCTTCACTGACCATTCGTTATCACCTCGATTGCATCCTCGGTTAAAGAGCAAATCAGTACAGAAGTTTATTATTTAATTCTTTTTATCATATAACTCATAGATAAGCAACTTAGAGATCTAACGTGGTAAGAAAAATGAATTGTATGCAACACTTGTGAGATGTCACGGTTAGAATTAGCGAACAACGGAAAATTGACGAAATTCTTGGCTGTCAGATTCTCCCTTTGGTGTTACCCACATGCGGGGAGGGATGATGACCAGGTCATTCTATGGTCGTGAAAATGCAAGGTTCGTCAGGATTGGGGCATTGAAGTGCAGGATGAAACAAACATTTTTTTGAATTGTGAGACCTGCCTTTGTTCATGACGTTCGTTCATGCTTCTCATTTGTTACAGATTGCTGCAATTTACGTATCACTCAAGGCAACAGACGACAACACTCATAGCAGTCTTCTCTTTTTCTAATAAACACTTCTCATAGAAAGCTCCTGCGCGTATCCTTATATTGGCTGTTGCAAGAAGGCTGGAGGTATGAACCAACACGAGAACAGAAGAGCCCTTTGGATTTTTGCAGCAGCTTCTTTCTTGAATGATTTTGGTTCGGACGTCATCTATCCGATCTGGCCGCTGTTCGTTACGTCTTTCTTGGGTGCGGACAAGACCGTTCTGGGGTTTCTTGATGGATTGGGGGATGCTTTGGTATCGTTGTCACAGGCGGGTTCAGGCTACGTTTCTGACAGAGTAAGAAGGAGGAAGGTTTTTGTGTGGACGGGCTACCTTTTTGGGGCTGCTTCGCGGCTCGGCTACGCTTTTTCCACTTTGTGGCAACAATTGATCCCTTTCAGGATTCTCGACAGGGCTGGAAAGATGAGGGGAGCCCCTAGAGACGCCATGGTAGCAGACATGTCGACGAGGGAAAACAGGGGAAGAAACTTTGGGATTCTTAGAGCGATGGACAACTTGGGAGCCGTTTGCGGCATTATTGTCTGCATCATCTTTTTTGGCATGCTCGGCTACATGAACCTCTTTTTGCTGGCAGCTATACCTTCCATAATTGGAGCTTTACTTGTAGTACTATTAATACGAGAACGGAAACAGACAGATATCAGACTGTTCAAAGGGTTTTCTATCCGCAACATGAGCGGGAACTTCAAGCTGTTCCTTTTGCTCAGTTCTCTTTTTGCTCTAGGCTCCTTTAGTTATTCCTTTCTCCTTCTGTATGCAAAACAGTTCGGCTTTCAAGACAGTTTTCTACCTGTGCTTTATCTGCTGTTCACAGCCATGGCTTCCCTATTCTCTTTCCCTTTTGGCAGACTCTCCGACAAGTTAGGCAGGAAATCAGTTCTGACATTGTCGTTTGTTCTTTGGGGTCTCGTTTGCTGGAGTTTCGCGTTCGCAGAGGGCTATGCTATGATCATTCTGACGTTTGTTCTCTACGGCATGCACAAAGGCGCGTTGGAACCCGTGCAGAAATCGTTTGTTTCAGAGCTTGCGCCCAAAGATTTTAGGGCAAGCGGTTTGGGCGTATTTCAACTGGTCACGGGATTGTGCGCTTTGCCATCATCATTAGTCGCCGGATATCTCTGGGACGAGTTCGCTCCATCAATACCGTTCATCTTGTCTCTGTCTCTGACCGTCATTTCGGTGGTGATGCTGCTGTTTGTGCGGGAGAACAAGTCCGATTGACACCAAGCAGCAAGAAGCGATGTTTCAGTGGAGAAAGCTTTTATTACCGTCAGAAACTTAGTTTGCCAATGCGCCCAAAGGATGGTATGGAATGAGTCTGCAAAAGAGTGACTTCATACTGCTTGATTATGTGGCAAAGGTAAAGGAAACCGGAGAGATCTTCGATACGACCTTTGAAGAAACCGCAAAAAAAGAGCATCTTTACAAAGAAGGCGACATCTTTGAACCTAAACTCATCGTAATTGGTGAGAACTGGGTTCTCAAACCGCTCGATGAGAGCCTGACTACGATGGAAGTGAGCAAGCAGAGCGTCGTGGAAATTTCTCCGGAAAAAGCTTTTGGGCAACGTGATCCGGAAAAAGTTAAGCGTGTTCCTCTGAGACAACTGCTTGCCAAAGAAATAACCCCCAGTGTTGGGATGCGCATTGAATATGGCGGGAAAAGCGCAACTGTGCGAGCCATTGGTGCCGGACGAGTCCTTCTTGATTTCAATCCTCCGCTGGCAGGAAAAACTCTTGTTTATGAGGCTACTGTGAAAAAGAAGCTTGAAACCGCTGAAGAAAAGATCGCAGCATTGATCCACAGAAGAATACCCAGCGTCGAGGACAAGAAATTTGAACTAGCCGTCAAGGCCCAAACGGTCACCGTTGAAATGCCTGAAGAAACCTTCTACATTGAAGGTGTTCAAATTGCGAAGAGAGGAATAGCACTGGATATTCAAAGATTTTTCCCAGAAACGACCGCCGTCAAGTTTGTCGAAACGTTCAAAGCCGAACCTAAGAAGACAGAAGCCAAACCAGAAAAAGAAGAAAAAGCCGCCACCGAGACAAAGTCGACGGTCTAGTGTCATATCACTTCAGTCACTTTTGCCAAGTGCTCGTACGCTTCTCTGTTCAGGCTCAATTTGTTCAGAATCGTGTATCTTTCAGGCCTTATTGTTGCAGCCAGTTCTAGTGCCCTAACGACGTCATCTTTGCCCACACCCAGTTCCTTGGCTGTAGTAGGCGCGCGAAGCTTCTGGAGTGCATCCCTTATACGTTTCCAGTTTGCACCGTGCAAGTAGGCCATCATTATCGTTCCGACACCGCACCGTTCTCCATGCATGGCGCAGTTGGGTTTGATGATGTCCAATGCGTGGCTGAACAGGTGCTCCGATCCACTGCAAGGTCGACTGCTTCCTGCTATGCTCATTGAAACGCCGCAGCTAATCAATGCCTCTATCAGGACTCGTAAGCCTTCCTCGTTCTTTTTTCGCATCAGATTCACGTTTTGCATAACGAGCTTGGCACTCATCAGAGCCAGGCTCGCAGCGTATCCTCCGTAGTATTCGTCCTTCTCTTCGTGTGCCAACTGCCAGTCCTTGACGGCTGTAAACTTCGCGATCACGTCTTCGTAACCGCTGACTGCGAAGTGCCAAGGGGCTCGCATTATGATTTTTGTGTCTGCGATTATGGCCAATGGCGCTTGAGCTATCACGGAATATGGTTTCTGAAGACCTTTTATCGAAGACAAAGGACTGGCTATGCCATCGTGAGAAGCTGTCGTTGGAATGCTGATGAAGGGGATTTCAGTTTCTGCTGAGCTGCACTTTGCAACGTCAATTTTGGTGCCGCCGCCGACTCCAAAGACGATCTCTGGTTTCAAGGCTCGTATTTTTCCTTGAACATTCTGAACGTCTTTGACCGTTGCGGTTTCCACCAGAAAAGTGTCAACTGATAGCCCTTCTTCTTCAAGCATCTTTCTCACTTTCTTTCCTGCGATCTTGTTGGTTTTTGAACCCGCGATCACCAGAGCTGATTTGGTGAAGCCAAGTCTCTTGGTGATTTCACCGACTCTTTCCAGTGCGCCGTTTCCGACGATTACTTCTCTTGGAAGCTGCATTCGGTGATGTTTCAGATGCACACAAACCACGCTTGATTGTTGCTTTCCTTTCGATAGCGATGGGTTACAAGCCTTAAAAAGGGTTACCTTAATCCGCGAGATGGAATCTTGCCTCTATTGATTAGGTTTCGGCGAGTTCACTCTTTAGAGGTCTGCTTGTTCTAGGTATCTGAACGAAAAAGACTTGATCGTCAACTCTGGGCGATTCGTACTGAGTATGAAACTCTGAACATCTTTGAGATTAGGCTGCCAGTCCTGCCTGAGAGCAGTTATGAGTTTCGAGAAGCTGGCGTAGTTCCTGTGCACAGAGACAATGACGCTGTTCATTCCCAAACCTTCTCCATCAGACGCATAAACTATGTTCGGCTGCTTTTTACCCCACTCTCGCGCTTTCTCCGACAATTCTGACTTGGCTTCCGTGAAGGCAAGAAAAGTGAACGCAACAATTTCAAAGCCCATTTTGGCAATGTCAGGTACGATTGTATATTCGTGTACGTATCTCTCTGCTTCCAAGCGTGTTCTCTTCCTGGTGACAGTGGGTTGCGAGATTTTCAGGGCTTTTGCGAGTTCTCTGTCGCTTCTTCTTGAACCCTTTATCAATTCGAACAGAAGTCTCAGTTTTTCTTTTTCCTTCTCACTCATGCTGAACCACTCTTTTTCATATATGACTCATGTGGTCTAATAATGGTTGTGTTTGAACAGTCACAACTCCCTATTTTTAATGAAGACTGCACGATTCCGGTTAACAGACTTACGGTTGGACTAACGTGGTCTTTCTCAGAGTTTTTCGAGCGCAATATTAATAAATCCCTAGGCATTGATAGAATGATGCTACTTCCCCGTGAAGTAATTCCCTGACGTAATTGGGTTTTAGGAGACACATAACATGGTAAGCAATGATGTGGTAAATCAATTGACGTTGAAAGGAACGACAACCATCGGTGTCGTATGTAAAGATGGAGTCATATTAGCTTCGGATACGCGTGTCACAATGGGCTATTACGTTGCCCATAAGCATGGCAAGAAAGTGTACCAGATAGATGACCACTTGGCCATGACCATAGCAGGAAGCGTTGCCGATGCCCAAAGGACCGTTGACGTGCTGACTACAAACGCGAAACTCTACAGAATCGAATTGGGGCGTCCACTTCCTGTCAGTTCGGCCGCGAGGCTTCTTGCCAACTTGCTTTTCTCGGCCCGATATGTTCCTTTGTTGGCGCAAGTTCTAGTCGGCGGCGTAGATGATACTGGTCCTCACATATTCTCAATAGACCCGTTTGGCAGTTTGACTGAGGAAACATTCGTGTCCACTGGCTCAGGTTCACCTGTTGCATATGGAATTCTGGAAGACAAGTTCAAGGAAGGCGCGCACATCAAAGAGATGCTACCAGTAATAGTCAAAGCTGTGAATGCCGCGATGAAACGCGACTCGGCAAGCGGAGACAGCTTCAACGTTGCAGTGATAGACGGGAAGGGTTACAGAGATCTGAGTGACAAGGAGAAGAAGCAGCTTTTGGCAGATTGAGGAAGTAAAGATAGTGGCCCCGAATTCTGACAAAGAGAAAATGGAGATAAGCCAATACATATTGGAACATGTTCCCAAAGAGGCTGAAGTAACCAGAATAGAGTATGAAGGTTCCACGCTAGCGGTCTATACGAAGAGACCAGAGATACTCGTTGAGCAAAGCAACGTTATCGCCAACATAGTAAACGTCATAAGAAAACGAATCGTCATTCGGTCCGATCCTTCCGTAAGGGTTCAGGAAATGGAAGCCGAAAGAATCGCAAAAGACATAGTCCCCGCCGAAGCTGAAGTCACAGACATAAACTTCGACCCCAGCTTAGGCGAAATCATCATAGACGCAAAAAAACCCGGACTGGTGATTGGAAAGAACGGGGCAGTCTTGCAAGAAATAATCAAACGGACTAAATGGCGTCCGCACGTTTTGAGAAGCCCACCGTTGAAATCGAAGATCGTAACTCACATGCGTCATTATCTTCACTCAGAGAGCAAAGAAAGAGAGAGAATACTTCGAACAGTAGGGGAAAGAATTTTCAGGCCCAAGGCCTTTGAAGTTGGAGACGTCAGAATTACTGCACTCGGCGGCGTCCAAGAAGTCGGAAGATCCGCCTTTCTCGTCCAGACACGTGAAAGCAGTATACTCATGGATTGTGGAGTGAACCCCGGTTCGCAGCGACCCTTCGAATCTTTTCCCAGGCTTGACAACCCGGCTTTTGAGCTGGAATCTTTAGACGCAGTGGTGGTAAGCCATGCTCACCTTGACCACTGCGGACTCGTGCCCTTTCTTTACAAGTATGGTTACGATGGTCCAGTCTACTGTTCTGCTCCTACTTCAAACATGATGACGCTGCTTCAACTTGACTACTTGGATGTTGCAGGCAAACAAGGCACAACGCCGTTCTATGACCAGAAAGATGTTAGAGAATGTGTCTTGCATACGCTTCCCCTTAGATATGGAGTAGTCACAGACATTGCTCCGGACGTGAGGTTGACATTGCACAACGCTGGGCACATACTTGGCTCTTCGATGGTGCATCTGCACGTTGGAGAAGGCTTGCACAACGTTGTTTATACGGGCGACTACAAGTTCTCCAGAACCATGCTCCTTGAGGCAGCGACGGCCGAGTTTCCACGCGTTGAGACCGTGATAACGGAAAGTACCTATGGCGGTGCAGACGATATTATGCCTTCACGCGTCGAAGCTGAGGAGCGTCTTACGAGAATCGTGAATGATACTTTGGAGCGAAAGGGTAAGGTACTGATTCCTGTTCCTGCAGTCGGCAGAGCACAGGAAATTATGCTTATTCTTGACGGCTACATGAAGCGTGGAATGATGAAGGAAGCTCCCGTGTTCATAGAGGGCATGATTTCGGAGGCCACCGCAATCCACACGGCTCATCCCGAATACCTTGGGAGAGACGTTCGAAACAGCATACTTCATGACGGTGTCAACCCATTCCAATCTGATTACTTTACGATAGTCGAACATCCCAGCGTGCGACAGGAAATAGTCGATGGTGAACCTTGCATCATCATGGCAACCTCCGGAATGCTTGAAGGCGGACCGGTAATAGAGTACTTCAAAAGCTTAGCAGACAATGAGAACAACACCATTGTCTTCGTAAGCTACCAGATTGAAGGCACGATGGGAAGAAGAGTGCAAAAAGGATTGAACGAAGTCACTTTGATGACTTCTGAAGGCAAAATGGAAGTGGTGAAGGTCAGGCTCCGCGTTGAGTCAATAGAAGGTTTCTCAGGGCATTCGGACAGACGACAGATCTTCAATTATCTTACTCATCTCAGGCCGAAACCTGAAAGAGTGGTCGTGTGCCACGGTGAAAGGGCCAAGTGTCTGAGCCTGGCCAACTTCATTGAAAGAAGATGTGAAATAAGATCGTTTGCTCCTGCCCTGATGGAGACTTTTAGGCTGCTGTAGGAATCGGCTCGTTCGAAACGGGCACTTTCTCTCGCCAAATCTTTACGTTCGGGGGGCAGACAACAACCCGTTCTTCCCCAAGCCTTGCGATGTCTCCTCCAATAGACTCGGCGAACTCGCACAACTCGTTCACTGCACGTTTGACATCATCGATGCTCTTGTTTGCCAGAGAAGTGATCCTGAGAATCAGAATGTTTCCAGCTTTGACCTCGTTCTTCACGGAATCCAAGTCTGCAAGGTCACGGAGAGGCATCGCCTTCAAATAAGTCTTGCCGAGGCTACTCTTAACCTCAACTTCCTTCTCCTCCTTCTTGGGTTTTCGAAGTATCCCGAGCCGCGGCAAACTCTTCCTCTCTTATCCTTCTATTGAACGCTTCAAGAGTTAAAGTTTTTCTTACCTATACGCACGAATTTGTTATACGTATTGAACTATTAAAGCGTTTTATGAAATCATCGTGCAGACCGGTTTTCATCAAGCCATGGCTGACAATTCTTTGAGCAGGTTCCAGATATGATCGCCCACGTAATACAGGTTTTTCACGACGACCCCCTGCTTGACGGTTCTTGCTTCTTCTGCATCAAACAAGATTTCTCCTATGGCGATGGGCTTGCCATGCTTCTCATCCACAACCGAGACGATGCTGTTCTTTTCAAACTGCCCCTCGACACGTCTTATTCCAGGCGCCATTACGTTTGCGCCTTTACACACGTATGGAACTGCTCCCATGTCGACGACGACGCGTGGCGCCTGATTGAGAAACTCTTCGAACCTCAAGGTCGGATAGATGCATTCGCCAGCTCTAACCAACACAGCCCTTCCGTTTATGAGAAAGATTTCATCAGCGTCGGTCTTCAACACTTCGACATTCAATCTGTCCTTGAACATGAGCTCTATGTCAGTCTTGAGTCTATCTGATGCTTTGCGCAGAAGAGTCTTCACTTCTTTGGTTTTCAAGAAATACCGTTTATGCTTTTCGGGCATCCTGCCCATCTCTTAGATAGGTTTAAATGTCAAGGTTTAAGTATAAAAGGCATAACCATGTGGGTCTGAGGGTTAAAAAATGAGCGAAATGACAACTGAAATCCTTGAGCAAAACCTCGGAAAAATAGTGTTGGTACGGCTGAAGGGCGGAAAAAGCCTCCGTGGGAGACTGAAGGGTTTCGATCAACACCTGAACTTGGTTTTGGAAGAGACAGAAGACACCTCCAATTCAGAAAACGTCAAGAAACTCGGAGTCATAATTGTCCGAGGAGACAACGTCGTACTGATTTCGCCGCCTCCAAGGTGACATTTCTTGGGAAAGGGAACCCCCTCATTTGGCAAGCGCCAGGGAAAAACCGTCCACATAAAATGCAGACGATGTGGAAGAAGGTCATACAACGTTACAAAGAAACGTTGTGCCGCTTGCGGTTACGGGGAGACGGCAGTCATCAAGACGTATGCATGGCGGACCAAAAACTTGCATAGGGAACGGATGCGCTGAAAAACATTCTTCTGATTATTGTGTTGCCTGATAGTAGCCTTTGTCAACTTTTACAAAAATGAGTGGACCTTTGCTCTGAGTCAAGTCTC
>CAYNQC010000042.1:0-11727 GCA_964399235.1 uncultured Candidatus Bathyarchaeia archaeon
TTAAGGTTAGTTGTCTATATCCTCGCCTTGATACCAGCCTGCTTAACCTTGTACTTCGCAATCGCCGCAAAAAGCCTGAAGAACGGCCCAATAACATGAGACTTCCAACCCTCAGAGAAAGAGATCTTGATCAAATCATCGACCCAACGGAAATCATGTTCCAAACACTTTATCATAAGCTCCTCATGCGCCTTCGTCATCTTCGTATCCTTAAACCAATCCTCATCCTTCAGCCTGCCCATAGGAACAAAGAAAAGAGGCACAATCAAACTTCTGCAATCCTTAACTTCATCCAACAATTCCATCGTTTTGACAACATCATCCTCGGTCTCTTCCGGACTTCCCAGGATCAGAGTGCACGCAGGAACCAGCATGTTATCATGCATTAAACCCATGCCAGTACACGCAACTTCAGGCCACTGCTCAGGCTTAAACGGATGAGCCTTCGTCGGCATAATCTTCGTCGCAAGCTCCGAAGAACCCGTCTCCAACCCTATCTCAACCCCCCACCACGGCTGCTTCTGCCTTATGATCTCAGCGACTTTCGCAAAAAGCTGCGGCTTAGCCGCAACAGCAGCAAGAGAGCAATGACTCCAAGTTATACCATCACATTTTCGAGCCACAGCCTCATGGAGCCCAAGAAGCTTCTCATCATCAGGCAACGTCGTCTTTGAACCATATAACATGACATCATCTTCATGAAGTATCACCCCCGTGTTTCCTGCTTTCAGATTTACCTCGACTTCCCCCAGTATCTTCTCAAGCGGAAACCAACGCAAAGGCCGCAACGTCACACTGCAAAACCTGCATCCCCGACAACAACCCCGACCAATTTCCACAAGTCCATTGACTGAGGCATTGATTATATCC
Organism: uncultured Candidatus Bathyarchaeia archaeon; assembly: GCA_964399235.1. Lineage (GTDB taxonomy): Archaea > Thermoproteota > Bathyarchaeia > Bathyarchaeales > Bathycorpusculaceae > DASPPK01. Next base: position 871 of record CAYNQC010000042.1, read on the forward strand.
GGAATCTCCTCAACACGAGGCGACTCTTCAATACTAACCTCATAATTCGCAGGCAACGGCTCACCGTTCATGGCGGCTCTGAAGACCTTGCCAACAACCTTCTCTGCCTCACCCTCGATAACGCAGTCAATTCCACACTTCTGAACAAAGTTCGGCCTATAGTTAAGCTGCCAAACGCCAGGACCGCCAACGATTATCTTCATCCCCCGCTTTTTCGCCCTCCTCACCTCAGGCAGTTCAAAGAGTTGCCTAAAATACTGCGCCAGAAACGGTTCCTTCCTGAGAAGAAATGCAAGAGTGCTTGACGCAGGACCCAAACCAAACGGATCCATGACATGTACCCCCAGCACTTTTGCACTGCGAACATAAGATCCAAGATGCTCAGGCGTGACAGTCACGACGTTGAAACCTTCCTTGACAAGCTGGGCCTCAATTTTCCTCAGGCCATAAGGCGCCGAGGCAGGCAACCCGCCTTCCGTTCCAATCGGCGGAAAAAACAGTCGTCGGAAAAGGAAGTCTGGCAAAAAGTTGGAAGGAGCGCAAGTTCCAAACCCCAGAAACTCATTTCTGCGATAGTCACTCATCAACGTGCTATCCGCAGTAAGCACCACTTTACCTTCCAATTTGCCTCGCCCCAACATAGAACACAAGTTAGTTTAGATGTCTGTTTCACCCTTTATTATTTCCGTTTCAGCTTAGAAAAGTGTATATGTTCGATTCTGCAATTAGGGTGAAAGATCAATGGAGAGAGACCCGTTGAAAAAGATTCTAGAGGTCAGATGGCACGGCAGAGGCGGTCAAGGAGCATGGACCGCCAGTGAACTTCTTGCGCGTGCAGCCATTTCTGAAGGAAAATACATCCAGTCTTTCCCCGAGTTCGGCCCCGAAAGAATGGGCGCCCCAGTGACCGCCTTCACAAGAATAAGCACTGAACCAATCAGAATACACTGCGCAGTCTACAACCCGGACGTTGTGGCCGTTCTGGATCCAACGTTGCTCAAAACAGTCAAAGTCACAGACGGAATGAGCGATGACGGCGGAGACATAATAGTCAACTCGAAAGAAAATGCAGCCCAGATCAGAAAGATGCTTGACACAAACAAGGGAAAAGTCTGGACCGTTCCAGCATCGGACATCTCCTTGAAAATTCTAGGGATGCCTATAACCAACACGGCAATGCTTGGCGCCGTGGCACGAGTGACCGGAGCCGTAAGCTTGGAAACGATTGAAAAGATGATCAAAGCCCGCTTCAGACCCGACGTGGCTGAGAAAAACTTCTCGGTCGTGAAGGAAGCCTATCAGGAGGTAAAGTCTGAATGAGCCAAAAAGACAGAACATGGAAAGAGATTCCAGCCGCAGGAGTCTGCTGGAAGAGCAGCCAAACCTATCTGACGGGAGACTGGAAGTCATCCACACCTATAAGAGATGTGAAGAAATGCACAAAATGCGTACTATGCACAATATACTGTCCCGATGGCGCCATACATTGGAACCAGAAAACAGGAGACATAGAATTTGACCTGAATTTCTGCAAAGGCTGCGGAATATGCGCCAACGAATGCCCAACCAAGGCAATTACGATGAAGGTCGAATAGGAGGTAATGGAAAAATGAAAAACATCGTAAAACAAGAAACCCATGCCCTCAACGGAGACGAAGCCGTTGCCCTAGCTGCCAAGCAGGCAGACGTCGACGTTGTAGCTGCTTACCCAATAACTCCTCAGACCATAATCGTTGAAAAATTCAGCGAATACGTAGCCAACGGCGAAGTTGAAACAGAATACGTATGCACCGAATCAGAGCACAGTGCAATGGCAGCATGCCTGGCGGCATCAGCAACAGGCGCAAGAGTCTTCACAGCCACAGCATCAGCAGGCCTAGCATTGATGCATGAAATGCTGTTCGTCACCTCAGGATGCCGCGCACCAGTCATAATGGCCGTGGCGAACAGAGCATTGTCGGCACCTTTAAACATTCACGGTGACCATTCCGACTCGATAGCCGAACGTGACAGCGGTTGGATACAGATCTACGCCGAAAACGCACAGGAAGTCTACGACTCCGTGCTTCAGGCTTTCAGAATCGGAGAACACCTCGACGTACAACTGCCCGTAATCATCGGTTTAGACGGTTTCACGTTGAGCCACACTCTTGAAAACGTGCTTGTACTGTCCGATGAAATCGCCAAGGGATTCGTCAAAACCCGCCAGTTTCCAGTCGTGCTCACGCATGAAGGAAAGACCGTGCCTTTCAAACTTGACCCAGAAATGCCGATGACGATGGGACCAGTAGCGTTGCCCAACTACTATTTCGAGTTCAAGCGACAGCAAGAAGAAGCCATGAAAAACGCTTTGAAAATAATCCAAACGATCCACGACGAATACGCTCAACTCACGGGAAGAGGCTACGGAGGCGGCTTGCTTGAAAGCTACAAACTCGACGACGCCGATGTGGTGGTGATATGCTTGGGATCTACTGCTGGAACCGTCAAAGAGGTCGTGGACGATTTGAGAGAGAAAGGCGTCAAAGCAGGACTGCTTAGGATTCGTACTTTCAGGCCATTCCCGGCAGAAGCAATCGTTAAGGCATTGGCAAAAGTGAAAGCGGTCGCTGTTATGGATAAGAGCATGAGTTTTGGCGGTAGAGGCGGAGCAGTTTTCCATGAAATCCGGCATGCACTCTACGACTCTTCAAACCGACCCTTCGTGGTCGACTACATTTACGGACTAGGCGGCAGAGACACAAGCCCAGCACAGATACACCAAGTCTTCGACGACCTGCAAAAAATGCTCCAGACCAAGCGTGTCGGAGACGTAATACACTATCTCGGGTTGAGGGAGTAAAAAGGAGGAAGAATGAATGGAAATAGCAGAAGGAAAATTCACGGCAAAAGACATCGCTGAAAAACCTGAACTGTTCCTTTCAGGACACAGAGCGTGTGCAGGATGCGTACCAGCAACAGTATTAAGACTAATCATGAAAGCGACCAGAGGACCGACAATAGTCACAGAAGCAACCGGATGCATGGAAGTCTCTTCGACAATCTATCCTTACACATCTTGGGCGACCCCATGGTTACACACAGCCTTCGAAACGGCAGGCGCAAACGCTTCAGGAATCGAAGCAGCCCTGAAGATACTGAAAAAGAAAGGAAGAATCAAAAACCAACAGGTCGACGTAATCGCATTTGCAGGAGACGGCGGAACATATGACATAGGCATCCAAGCACTCTCAGGAGCAGTTGAAAGAGGACATGACTTCATGTTCGTGCTCTATGACAATGAGGCTTACATGAACACAGGAATACAAAGAAGCGGAGGCACGCCTTACGGAGCATCCACAACCACTTCGCAAGCTGGATCTGCAGTGCCTGGAAAACTGGAACAGAAGAAACCCATAGCAGACATAATGGTTGCTCACGACATGCCATACGTCGCGACAGCATCGCCTTACTACTGGAAAGACCTGATCCAGAAAGCCAGAAAGGGCATCGAAGTAAACGGTCCCGCGTTTCTACACGTGTTCGCACCCTGCCCCAGAGGTTGGCGAAGCGAGCCTTCAAAGTCTATAGAGCTTTCGAAACTGGCGGTAGAGACATGCATATTTCCATTGTGGGAAGCAGTGAATGGCAACTATCAACTTTCGACCCCAAGCAAAGTCATAGCCTTAGCACCGCAGAAGAAAAAGCCCGTCAAAGAATATTTGCAGGTTCAGGGACGCTTTAGACACTTGTTCACGCCAAAACACGAAAAAATGCTCGAAGAGATACAACGCATCACAGACGACAAATGGAACCGACTGCTCAAGAAATGTGGTTTTACACCGACTGCGCAAGCTAAATAAAGTCGGTCCCATTCTCGTTTCGCTCTGTCAATTATGAGGACCCAGAAAGACATTCGAGTGGTTTCGATAAAGGATGGTTTCGAACAGGTCTTCTGGAACCACGTGAACCAAGATCCATTCCACTACTACTTCTTTATTCTCGACATGAAACAACGTCCAGAACAAACGGAGATTTTCCTTGCTTTGCAAGGTGAAAGAATACAGGGATTGCTGCTTCTCTACTCAGATCGTATCGTACAACTTCGCGGAAACCGAGGAGCCGTTGAAAAATTACTTGAGTACGTCGATCTGGAAAAGGTCGAGTTGCAAGCTCCACTTGACTGCGAAGACATTGTCACCAGGAAGTACAAACCACAGGTCAGACATCGAGAACAAGGCTTCTGCGGCTAAGGGTGATGAGTTGTTGCAGCAGATTTTGAAGATTGAGGGGGCGGATCGTTTGGGCGAGGCGGCTATCGGTACGAATTATGGGATTACGAAGTTTACGAAGAGCATGCTTTTTGATGAGAAGATGGGTGGGACGATTCATATGGCCTTGGGGTTTAATCCTATTCATGAGACGGGTGGGTTGAACAAGTCTTCTGTTCATTGGGATGTTTTGAAGGATATGAAGAAGGACAGCGAGATCTATGCGGATGACAAATTGATCTATAAAAACGGAAAATTCGTCATCGCGTAGAGGACTGTCCAACATGGATTTTGGTTGAAAAACAGCGAAAAACACCCTACCCCCCTCCCCCTACCTTTTTTCTTCACACAGTACCATGGATGGGCCTTAGTGAAGGCGTGGAAGAAGGGTTTGCGGTGCTGTCCGTGCAGTTTCTATGTTGAAATTTGTCATCTTCGCGCTTGGGCCAGCTTTTGGTGCCGAGTATTTTTGCGATGATGTGTGTCGGTTCGGGGTCATGTTATTTGCACCGTATCGTGTGCGAAAAGGCGGTTGTGATACTTCAAGGAAACAAGGGCATCTCCGGAGCCATGGACTGTGGAAGAAACTATCGGTTCTAGCCTTCACACTTTGCCATGATTCGGTTTTCAGCCGCAAGTGTTAAAGCAGTTCGTAAGGTAGACATCAGTTTTGGTTAATCGTTCGAGAACGAAGGGTGATGCTATTATGGAAAATTTGGCTTTGAAGACAAAGCTTGCGGTTCTGTGGCTATTTGTGGCAGTCACTATGTCGGCGAACACGATATTGTACTTTATTGTGCCAGGCGTAATAGATGAAATAAGGGCGGGCGAAGTAGTAGGCATGCAAGCTGGACCCGAACTGTTGCTGGTAATGGCAATCATGTATTATTGGGTTCCGTTGGTTATGGCTGTTCTGTCCCTCACTTTGAAAGATAAAGCGAATCGCTGGGCAAACATTATCCTAGGCATTTTCTATGCGGGGTTCATTCTCTTTGAGTTAATTATGAACATCAGAACAGTAGCCTATCCCTATGTGATACTGATGGATATTTCAGCAATTGTGGTTGCAGCCTTGATTGCTGGATATGCTTGGAAGTGGTCTAGACAAGAAGATTAGCTTCTCGAAAGTGTCTATATAAGCGTGGAAAGCGCCCGCTTCGACGTTGCTACGGATTTTTCACTTTTGTCGCCGCAATATCGCTCTGCTTTCTTTCACTGCTTGCCTGTCGATCTCGATGTCAAGCTCTCTCGTTTTCCGTTTCCAAAATACGTATTCAGCTGTTCTGCATTCAAGGTTGCCTTCATAATCCAAGATAAGGTAGTAATGGACATTCTGTTTTTCGCCGTTGCTTGCTGCCCAAGAAGCTCTCTTAATGAACCTTGCTTTCTTGACTTCAATATTCAATTCTTCTTTCATTTCCCTCGTCAAAGCATGTTCAAATGTTTCTCCAGGTTCAACGTGTCCTCCCGGCAAGCATATTACTCCTGGATCAATAGGCTCATTTCGTTTTCTTCTTTCTGCCAAAAACCTGCCCTCATTCAGAATGACACCTACAACGACGTCAACGGTTTCCAGGTTTCATATCCCCTGAAATTCATCCACTTTTGTTGTCATTGTTTGTCCCTCGGAAAAATCTGAATGTTTGCCCAATACCACGGGAGAAGCTTCTGAAAGCCTCAAGCGAACTTGCCCAGTCGAACCGGCAAATGAAGGCAGAAACGTTATTCTGTAGAGACATTACATTTGCTATTGCCAGTTTAGCTGTTGGAGAAGATAAGTATGATCTGTCATAAAGTTGATTTCCAGGCAATTCCTTGGTCCTCGCCTACCAATGGTGTACGAGAGAAAGTCTACAAAGCGGGTCATCGGCAACTTAGGCTTATTGAATATTCAAGGAACATGCCACCGCATTGGTGCGAAAAAGGTCATTATGGATATGTCCTCAACGGAAAAATGGAAATAAGATTCGAAAATGAAACCCACACGTTTTCTGCAGGAGACGGCGTTTTCTTGCCAAGCGGACCAGAGCATAAACATATGGCTAAAATTCTCACAGAGACTGCCACTGTCGTTTTTGCAGAGGACGTTTAAAGTGCGCCAAGTGTTCGGCATTGCGTATAATCTGTCCATGATAGTGCACGAAATATGTTTAGTGTAAGCTGCAGCTCTGCCTCGTTTTCAAATCGAGTGCATACTTCGAAAAAAGAGACAGTTAGTCAAAAATAGAAGAGACTTGTGTCTGTAAGCTCTGGCGATTAGTGTGGGCAACATCGATGCTATTCAGGTTGATAGGCTCACCAAACGGTATGGCAGTTTGGTCGCGGTCAACGGCATTTCTTTCAGTGTCAATAGAGGCGAGATTTTCGCGTTTTTGGGACCCAACGGAGCGGGCAAGACGACGACGGTGGAGATGTTGGAGTGCCTCCGGAAGCCTACGAGCGGAAAAGCCCTTGTCCTGGGGCTTGACATCGCGAAGGATAAGATGGCGATAAAGAAAAGAACAGGCGTCTTGCCGCAGGATTTTTACACTTATGAGAGGCTCACCGTTAAGGAGACAATTCAGTATTATGCAGGCGTCTTCGACAGTCATCCTGATGTCGATGGTCTTATGAAACTCGTTGATCTGGAAGACAAGAAAAACGTTCTTTTCAAACACCTGTCGGGTGGTCTGAAGCAGCGGTTGGGAATAGCAGTTGCGTTGGTCAACGATCCCGAATTGATTTTTCTTGATGAACCATCCGCGGGGTTGGATCCAAAGGCGCGTCATGGAGTTTGGCATCTCATAGATGGGCTTCACAAACAGGGGAAGACCGTTTTCTTAACGACGCATTATATGGAAGAGGCCGAGGTACTTGCCGACCGCGTGGGCATTATTCACAACGGCAGCATTGTTGCTATGGATGCGCCTCAGAAGCTTATTTCTGAGTATGGTAAACGGAACCTGCTCATACTTAAGAAAACGAGTCATCAGGCTGTTACGAACATTGAGAAGCTTGGGGTCAAAGCGAACTACGACCAAACAGCTGGAGATGTCATCGTCCACCTGAATCATGCCGTAGGCGTTTCGGAAGTCCTGCACAGTCTGAGCAGTGCAAATGTTCCGTTTGGTGAACTGCAACTCAGGCGTTCAAGTCTTGAAGACGTGTTTTTGAATTTGACTGGAGAAACGTTGGGAGAGGAGGATGACACATTATGAGCCATGTTGTGATTGATCTCAAGGCAAGCCTGAAGAGTTTTCTTCGCAACAAGAGCACCATTTTCTGGACGATTGCTTTTCCATGCGTTCTGATACTCATGTTTGGGGCCATCTTCAGCCAATCGTCTGCCAAATATGACTTGTACATCCAAAACCAAGACTTGTCCGATGGAACAGCAAGTTACTGGTCTAAAACCCTCTTTGACATACTCAACTCTACAAACGCATTCAATATTCAGACAGTTGACTCTTCAATTAACGCCACAGACTACGCAATATCAAACAGGCTGAGCAGCGTGCTTATCATCCCAGCCGGTTTCAACGACTCCGCCAATATGGCTTTGTTTACCGGTGGAGCCGTAAAAGCAAATGTTACTTTTGTTTTTGATCAATCCACGTCCTCAGCGCCAATTGTGCGCAGCATCGTCATGAGCATAGTGGAGAACCTCAACTTTGAGCTGTCAAGGGGGAAAAGATACTTGAATGTAAACGATATGACAATAGCGCCGAAGCGATACGGCTACATCGACTTCTTCCTGCCGGGAATGATTGGAATGACGGCTATGACCACCAGTATTTTCACTTCAGTTTCGATAAGCGCTCAGTTCAAGCAGAACGGCGTTTTCCACAAGTTGGCAACTACGCCGTTGAAGCGTTATGAATGGATATTGTCAAGAACAGTGTACAACGTTCTAATCACATTCCTCGGCATGGTTGTAGTGATCATTTTGGGAATGACCGTATTCAACATGAAGATCACTGTTGATGCTGTCTCTTTGTTCATGGTCGCAATGGCCTCACTGATGTTCACCGGTTTAGGGATGATCATTGCAAGGTTTGTGAAAGACCCTGACGGGGCAGATGCAGCAGCAAACGTGATAACTTTTCCAATGATGTTTTTGTCTGGCAGTTTCTTCCCGCTGAGTCAGATGCCGCTGTTCTTGCAGGGAATCGCACAAGTGCTTCCTCTCACCTACGTCAACGAAGGACTCAGAGCATCGATGATTTTCGGACAATCCCAGATGGCAATCGTCAACACGGCCATAATCACCGTGCTAGGACTCGTGTGCATAATCGTAGGCTCATGGATAACCAAATGGGAAGAAGACTAGCTGCTGACGCACAAATTGCGAGAGTGTGAACACAAGAACGTTTCATGAGGAGGCTATCCAACTAGCAGAAAAGCATACCTGTTCATGGAAGCGGAATAGTCTTTTAAAACCTCAATTGGATAATCAAGCTGCTTCACTGTTGAGAAAACATCAATGGCCATTGCCTCTGGAGTCGGACGTGCAGACCTCTTGTTTTTGCATTTTGTTCTTTCTTCCGCGCAGGTTTCGCAAACGTCACAGGAATCCATGAAGAGCAAGAAAGTCTTAGGATTTCCCGCCAAGAACACCTCCCGCTCCAGCTTGAGAAGCCTTGCATCGATCTCTTTTGTCCATTCATGCCGGTCCTCGGGTTTTTCGACGTTCTTCTGGAAATGAAAGACTGCACATTCAGCGTATTCGCCGAAGAAGTTCTTGCATTCGTCAACCGAAGGCGTGCTTGGTGGACAGCAAGCATTTTTTCCGTATTCCCTGCAGCCAAACATGCATTTCATTCTCACCCAATGAGAAACTACAATCTTTCGAGGGTCAACCCACTTGAAATCTTCAAATCGATGTTTGCGAAACAGATTCTCCAGCTGCTTTCTATTGCTCATGTCGATCACTCCAAGTCACAACCAGTATTGTGTTTGAGCCTTCAAATAACTTTGTTTGCCTTAAGAAGTAAGCCTCAACGCCTCATAAGATGCATTCACGGCAAGGTGACGACCATATCAGTTGCGGGGTCATGACATGTTAACAATCGGTTGCATCGTTCGGTGACCGATTGAGTAAACTCAAATATCTAAGTAATCCCTGATGATTATGGAGATGCAATGCCCATAAACGAGCTTGACCTGCTTCTCACTTACAAATGCAATTTCGAATGCGATCACTGTTTTGTTTTCGGCAGTCCAGAAGCGAAAGGGGTCATGAAAATCTCAGGCATACAAGAAATACTGAAGCAAGCCGGAAAGATCGAAAGCATTGAATGGATATATTTTGAAGGCGGCGAACCCGTTTTATACTATCCCATTCTTCTCTGGGGGCTGCGTGAAGCAAAGAAAATGGGGTTCAAAGTCGGCTTTATCACAAACGCTTATTGGGCTACTTCGGTGGAAGACGCTCGAGAATGGCTTAAACCGATTGCAGAAATAGGCATATCGGACGCCGTGATAAGCGATGATATCTTTCATTACGGCAAGGACGAAGAGAACTTTTCAAAGTATGCTTTCGATGCTGCTAGAGAGCTTCGAATACCTGTGAGCAACATAAGCATAGAACAGCCAAAAGATTACATGGCTGTGAAGGAGTGGAAAGGTAAACCTGTCAGAGAGGGCGCTGTGTTGTTCAAGGGAAGACCAGTTGAGAAACTGGTTGAGGGCTTGCCGCGGAAACCTTGGCATGAATTCGACAAGTGTTCTGACGAGGATTTTTCAAATCAGAAGCGAGTGCACATCGACCCTTTCGGTTACGTTCATGTGTGTCAAGGGATAACCATGGGCAACATGAAAGCGACGCCATTGCATCTGTTGTTCGAACGATTCGATCCTCACGCGCATCCCATATGCGGACCGATCCTAAGGGGTGGTCCAGCAGAACTCCTAAGAGAATACAGGGTTGAGCATGAAGACGGTTATGTGGATGAATGCCACCTCTGCTTTTCTGCTCGACTGAAACTGAGAAGCAGGTTTCCTGAGATTCTTGCACCAGACCAGATGTACAGCGACTCAGGCTAAATCATAGAGCGCTTTTGCTGTTTCACCGAGGCATTGTTCAGGTCTCTTCAGCGATCTCATAAAGCGCCTTTTGAGATTCACCACTGGGGCAATGTGCTGTCAGACGCGTTCACTTTTGTCAAGCACTTTGAGTGGTTTGTGTTGGCTGCGGCTGTGGCTGGGGTGCTGTTCTTGCCATCATTGAGTAATAGTGAAGCGTTAGCCCTATTGGCAGGATGGGTTGAATGAAGGCTGTTATTATGCTGCTTACTAAAGAGCCGACCAAGCCGAAGGGGCGGGCGATCTGTCCCGCTATTAGACTTACTATGCCAAGTATTATGTAGAGAACAAGCAGCAGCACGAAGGTTTTCAGCCAGCGATTGCTCACGAGACGGCGGCTTCTAGAGAGGCTTTCCAAGGCGCCCGTGTCTTCAACTATTATCGTCTGCACCACTAGAGAGAACATTATGGCCAAGATTATGCCGGGGATTATCAGCGCGATCAGCCCGACAAAGATCAGGACACCAGTGATGATGCTTGCGGCTAAGATTGAGAGCAGCCTTGACATGGTGAAGTTGAAGCTTGTCTGCAAGTTCGCCTGACC
>CAYNQC010000043.1:0-11479 GCA_964399235.1 uncultured Candidatus Bathyarchaeia archaeon
GGGATAATTTCGCACCCATTATACTTGATGTACTCAAACTGTCTGAACTGAATTCGTCCATCTTCGGCGAGTTTGACTATTCTCGGCATCTGTTCAGAGACAGCGTCAATGAGATTCCGCACGGTTTTGCACACCTGGCTATAGGATTCTGGGTTCCAACGTTTCATCACATTCGCGTAAAGGCATCGTCCGCCGCACAGTCTCAACGAACTGCAGCCTGAACATGGCTGATCGACGGATACTTTTTGGAGTCTCATCGGGTCTGCCGTCTTGATGTGTCCTAAGTAGAAGCTTTTCATTCCCCACATGGTCGGACATGGAACGATCTGCCCGTCGGTCTGTATAGCATAGTTTATCCATGCCCCGCCGCAACGCAGAAGGCATTCATTCTCGCCTGACAGAATCGACTCAGCAACGCCGAGTAACGGGTAAAGCCGCAGCACAATTCCCTTTTTTTCCATCTGGTCAACCCAAAACCTGACGAGTTTGCTTATTCCCGGGTTGTAGCATTCTTCACTCCATCTCGCAAAATCTCTTCTCGTAAGATCCTTCTTCCAGAACCCAGCGTTAAGTTGCCAGTGAATTGAGGAAAACGGAAATTCGTCATTCTGGAGGAGCCATTTTACCTGCTTGTAAATGTCAGTATTTTCCATCACGGTCATCCGGGCGATCAATTCCCCTGAAAAACCGTTCTTCTTGATGAGCTTCATATTGCCAACTACTTTCTTGAAAGTCTCGGTTCCTCTGTAGAAGTCCGTAAGTGCTTCATCTCCGTCGACCGATACAAGAATCGTGTGGAAACGGTTCACATAGTCAGACTCTAAATGGTCTAAGAGCAGGCCGTTGGTTTGCATCATGAAAAGCTTGGGTTTCGTTTCGTCCATGATTTGTTTGATTTCGTCAAGGCATAGGAGTGGTTCTCCGCCATAGAACGTCAGCACGCAGTCTGGATCCCGCTCACAGAACCTGCGAAGAGATTCAATATCATAGTTGATTTTACTTGGCAGACTGTAGTCGACTTCGATGTCCGAGAAATCCTCATCAACGTCATCTAGGGCTTCACCGTAGCAGTATCGACATTGCGAATTGCATTCGGTGGTCAGTATTACGTGGAAGAACATTTTGTTCTGTCAAAGAGGCGCAATTCGTGCTCTTAAGCATATTTCTCCTTCGTCTTCTTGGCTTTGTCCAGGTAATCTCGGAGTTCTCTTTCTTTGATTCTTTTTTCAGGTAACGTTTCAGGGGCGTACATCAGAGGCAAAACCGCGACGAACAGAAAGAAGCTTGCCAGTGAAAATGCGGTGACCGTCTGGATCTGTCGTGCAAAGGGCTCGACAACAACAGGCAAGAATCCGGCCAGAAGATAAGGAAGTCCTCCGATTACGTAGAATTTCTCTTTCTGAGCTGTCTCAGCAAGGTCTCCCCATAGGGTCATAAAGAACACTGAAGCAAACATTCCCCATGCCATGCCGTCGCAGACCGTGTACACGTACCAAGAAGCTTGTATTCCTGAAAACAAGCTCAAGACTGCATATCCGATGCCCAAGACGACGAATCCTGTTATGACCACTCTTTTCCTTCCAACAATGTCACCGAGTATTCCGCCGGCAACCGCAAACACGCCGGTTATAGCGAATTCGATGAAAGCGACAAACTGTTGAGAGTCTCCGAACACATTGCCAAGAATAGGGGATTCGGTGAAGTTGACTAAAGAAAACATGACCCATGGAAGAAGATACAGGGTGACGTCCTTCTTAGAGAGGATGGCGCGGTAAGAGGGTACATTTGAGGGTGACGGCAGCCCACCTCTGAGTCTAGAAAGACCAAAAAACAGGACAATACCCGCTGCTCTCCATGTCGCCAAGATCAACAAAGTCAGAAATGGATCCAAAACGTTCAAGGCGGCGGCAAGAACAACGGTCACAACGCCTACAGTAATCCACGTCAATCCGCCATAGGTGCCCCTATTTTCCACGGACGTTGTGTCAGCGAAGTAGGCCAGGCTTGAGGGCAACCCCAGTCCAGTTGAAATGCCAAGAAGAAGTGAGACAAAAAAGTTTGCGGTCAAGGGGAAACTCTGGATGCTATTTGCAAGTATTGTCATGAACGTTCCGAGCAGCATCCACAAAATCAGGTAGTTCTCTCGTCTTCGCGGAAAGACCTGCGCTCCCAATAGGGCAGAGAGGGCAATTCCGGCATAATACATTCCATGCAGTGCCAAAGAGTCGATGGACGGTAACCCAAGCCTGCGAACTGAATCGCTGAACAACGCTGCTGTCAGCGTGAACCAAACAATGCTGTTAAGAACCAAAACCAGGGCTGGAGCAAACTCTCTGAACGGAATACGCGTTTCCAGTATCTTCTTGGGCGACATCCCGTGCGGCAACCTACGAATGATGAATCATAGGTCTAATCATAAAACATTTGTTGAGCCTGCAACTGTATTGTTGTTCAACAAAAAGCCTTAAGTATATGTGTCCAACACGTATACTCCTGTGAGGGATTGAGATGAAGGCAAAGAAGCGAGTTGTCCCAGTTAGGGTTATACCAATCTAGATTCTAAAGATCTTCTAGCATAGTCTTTGCAAGGCTTACAAGCAGTGCATTTGTACGTGTGTCCCCTATTTCATATACTAAGACAGTAGCTCTTTCAGAAAGCTTTTCCATTTTCTTTTTCAAACCGACCACAGAGTCCAAGTCAAACAAGACATTCGCTAGATTGTCAACGTCTTTTGACGTTATTCTCCCCTTTTTTATCAGTTTCATGATTTTGTCTTTCGACTTTGACTCTTCCAGAGCCAAAATCAGCGGAAGGGGCAAAGTCTCCCTGAGTACTCTTCGATTCAGTTCTTCAACCTCGAAGATGTCCACAAACTCTTCTCGCAGAGTTGCCAGAATGCCGATTATCCTGCCGTATTCTTTCATCGCCACAGTCGTGCTTTTGGGTGCGTCTGCAAGAAGTGCCGCGACGTGCATGTCTGCTTCTATGCTGGATCCTTTCATCTCCAAAACGTGGAAGTACATTTCAGAGGAGACATCGAACTTGCCTCGCATGTCCAGTTCTAAAGCATGAGCGTTGCCCACCTCGAAAAGACACTTCTTCACCACTGTAAAGATCTGCTTTTCTTTTCCAGGAGCCAGTTCTGCCACTGCGTCGCCTAGAAGTGAGAAGCCCTTTATGAGAAAGGCGTCTCCAAGCAATATAGAGATATCTTGACCATATTTGCCGAAAACCGTTGTATGATCGTGTTTTCTTTTGGATCCATCGATAATATCATCATGAATGTCGAAGGCTGCTGCCATCATTGCCATTGCTGCTTGAGGTTTCAATGCGTTGTCGATTTTGCCTCCGGCTGCTTCGGAGGCTATTGAGAAGAGCCCGGGGTGAGTGAAGTCGTTCCAATATGAAAAGTAATATTCGAGAGCTTTCCGCAATTCCTCATGCTGAACTTGCTCACTCAAAAAGCTTCTTCTTACATACTCGTGACATTTCTTGCTGCGCACTTGAAAATCTTTAACAAGCATCTGAGACGTGGTCTTGCGTTTTCCCGGGTTCATGGTGGATTGTTGACTAGATCTGCTATTTAAGATCTAGGAGAATCGTCTAGTCTATGTCTTCTCGACTCAGTTGTTCTCGTAACACTAAGTTGTAGGTTTCAAGGTAATGTTCGCCCTTTTGTGTTATGCTGTACACTTTTCGGATCCTGCCGCCTTTTGAATGTCTTTCGCAGGTAAGGAAACTCTGCTTCTCCAAGCTATTGAGCATTGGGTACAGGGCGCCATGCCGCAGTCTAACGTTGAATTTTGCTTCCACTTGCTTCTTGATCATGTACCCCCACATTGGTTGCGTCTGAAGTAGTCTTAGTATTTGGATGTCGAGCAAGTTTTTGGTTATGCGTTGTACAATTCCTTTTCTGTATGTTTCAGCCAACTTTTTCACGTTCTAGTTGTGTCTCTTTTTGTACTGGTCCATGTTTCGGCTTATTAGATTTATGTTGAATTGCCCGTGCGAACATATGCTTCGTTATGTTTTATTATGCTTGGCGTAAGCATGAACCTTTATATGAAGGTTTATTGTATATAGAGACTCAAGATATGTCTAACAAGAGACATGTCGTAGCAACGTTCAACAGCCAAACTGTTGGACAAAACTACACAAATAAAAGAAGAGGGTGCCAAAATGAATAACTCAAAAGAAGTCCAGACAAAGCTGATGAAAGGCCTTCTAGACCTCATAATACTCCAATTCCTAAACGGACAGCCAATGCACGGATATCAGATAATAACCAAAATCCGCAAGACATTCGGGGTGTACTTTGGACCAAGCACAATCTATCCCTTGCTGGGAACCCTGGAAAAAAAGGGCTACGTTAAGAGCGATTGGGAAATGTCAACGGAAAGACCGCGAAAAGTGTACAAATTGACTACAGAGGGACACAACCTGCTCAACTTCACGGAAGACTCATTGACCTTCATATGTCGAAAAATCGGAACAAACGATGCTCTAAAGGCTGGGTCGGCAGAAGAAAACGTCGCACACGCTACTTTGCGTCCGCTTTTTCGCAAGATCGAAACACCAAGGGCAATGATCTAGGTCCACCAGTCTTCCATCTATTTCAATCGAAGCACGGAGAAGGCCAAGACTCAAAATGCATACCCAGAGGTTTCAATCGAAAACCTATATCAACTTTCTTTATTCCCAGCGCCTTCTGGATTTTGACCAAAAACCCAAGTAGAAGAGTCCCAGAGCTTGTCTTCAAGCTGAGTAACTCTGCCTTTCTAACTGTGCGGCTAATTGATTTTTGATCCTTTTGAGGGCGGAGCTCAAAATTACTGGATATGTGGAAGCATTTGAGAGTTTCTTGTACTCATCCGGAAGTTGAGACAGATTGTCATGAGCAATCTTTCTAATCTCCAATAACGCTGGAAAGTCGCACGCAATGTGTCCTTTTCTCATCACATGTCGGAGCAGCGGTTCTCCCTTGATCTTCTCGTTTTCCAGGCCTATGATGTCTTTGGCGCATTTTCCCTCCCTGTTGTATTGCCGGAAGATCTGTTTTTTCCCAGGGAGGGTTATCTTTCCTTTGCTCAGTTTCATCGCGGGCACGAAAACTCCTCGCTCGACCTTGCCAGACAGCTTGTAAACAACGTCTACGTAAGGTCTGTCGAAGGAGGTGCTCATTCTTGTTCCGACACCGAACGCGTCAATTTTCGCTCCTTCTTCCAAAAGATCTTCAATCACGTATTCGTCGAGGTCTCCACTCGCAAAAATCTTCACATACGTAAGACCATGCATGTCCAAAATTCGTCTCACGCTTTTGCTTATTTCAAGCAAGTTGCCGCTGTCAAGCCGAACTGCATTCAGTCTGGATCCTTCTTTTTCCATCTGTTTGGCGACTACAACAGCGTTCTCTGCGCCTTTCAGATCGTTGTAGGTGTCTATGAGAAGAGTCGAGTTTTCGGGAAACGTCTTGACGAAGTTTCGGAATGCGTCTATTTCATGGTCGAAAGACATTATGTAACTGTGTGCCATCGTTCCAAACACAGGTATGCCATATTTCATTCCAGCAAGCACGTTTGACGTTCCTTCTGCTCCGGCAATGTAGCTGCATCTTGCAGCTTTCATCCCCGCGTCGGTTCCCTGGGTTCTTCTCAGACCAAATTCGATTACGGGTTTTCCTCGTGCTGAACATACTACTCTGGAAGCCTTTGTGGCCAGCATCGTCTGCAGGTTTACCGTATTGAGAAGAAATGTTTCGATCAATTGTGCCTCGATTATCGGCGCTGTCACCCTGATCAGGGGTTCATCGGGGAAAACTATGGTTCCTTCAGGAACAGACCAGACGTCTCCTGCGAATCTAAAGTCTTTCAAGTACTCCAGGAATTCTGCGCCAAATTTCTGGCCCTTCAGATATTTAATTTGATCTTCACCGAACTTGACGTTTTCAAGAAACAGCAAGACCTGTTCTAACCCAGCGAAAACGAAATATGACCTGTTAGGCGGTAGTTTTCTTATGAACAGGTCGAACGTTGCGGCTTCGTTTCTTTTGTTTTCGAGATAACTGGCGCACATTGTCAACTCGTAGAAATCGGTAAGTAGACTCATGTTTGTCTCGTTGACGAAGTCCAACTCAGGTTTCTTCATGCGCATGCACAGTTTACTATTTGTTTGATGGTTCTAAGAAAGTTTATGCCTAAATCCCTTGGCGTTTTGATTTTTCACTTTAACTTATCTCTCCAGATCTTGCGAAGTGCGTTTCCCGCGAACGTTTATCAGTTATCGCCGCGGCTTTCCATTTTGGGTTGGGGAGCTACGCATGTCTATTTTGTCAGCCGACAAGCTCAGATATCTTTCCCTCGGTTTACCTACGTTGAACGATGTTTTTCCAGGGTTTGAGCTTGGCGACTTTGTCGTTTTACAGGGTAACGCGGCTTCGTGGATGTCCTTTGCTCTGTCAGTCCGCGCTCAACTGCCGCGTGAACATGGCGGCTTGGATTCCTCAACCGTGTTTGTGGATGGTGGAAATTCGTTCAGCCCTTACGAGGTCGCGGAGACCGCGCGCGATTATGGTTTAGACTGCAAGGCAGCTTTAGAACATGTTTACGTTTCACGTGCTTTCACTGCTTACCAGCTTTCATCTCTGATCTTAGAGAAATTGTATTCTGTTTTGAAGAAGACAAGGGCTAGGTTGTTGATCATTTCCGACATTACTTCCCTTTTCTTGGATCGTGACATACCCAAGACCGAGGGAAGAGAGCTTTTCATGAAAGTCTGCTCTAAACTGTCAGCGATGGCTTCGGAAAAACAGACTATCGTCGTTGCAACTTATTTTCCAGAAGAACGATCTAGACAGAGCGTGTTTTTTGAGGCTGTCCTATTCGGAAAATCCGATATTCTGATTAAACTGAAGCGAAGAGGGCAGGTTCTGAGTGTCGCTTTAGAAGATCACCCGCGCATCAAGCCGCTCAGCATGGCTTTTACAGCCGACCAATCATCCAGCCGCGTTTTTGGAGGTGTGAGTTTTGGGGAGGACCGTTCCATCCTATAGGCAAGCTTTGGAAGAGGAAATCATGCGTTGGGAAAACTTTCGGAAAGCTTTGCGAGACAAAGATGCGGAAGCTTTTGATCGGATAATGGTTGCGTGCAGGGTTTATGCGTCAGCAGGAGGCATGGCGACAAGGCCTATCCTGACTGAAGCTATGTTCATGTCCATCTTGGTGAGTCAGCGTAAGGAGCTTATGGAGATTCGTGAAAGCCTTGAGCGGCTTGAAAAAAAACTTCGTCAGGCTTAACCCTGTTCGAGGATGGCTGTTTGACGTTTATCCTTCAGGCCCAGATGAGGTTGCAGTTTGGATTATTGCTGAAAATGGCGAGCGCATTCGATTTGTCGACGCGTTTATTTCCAAGATCTACGTCTCTGGAAATTTCTCGGCTCTCAACCGTTTAGCAGAGAAAGTTGAATACAACAATTCGGTTGCAGACTGGCGTTTTGTCGAAAAGAACGCAGATTTCATGAAGCCCTTCAAGCGTAAAGTCTTGGAAGTAGGGCTTACAGATCATGCTAAAGCTTCGAACCTTGCGAGAGAGCTGCTTAGACTTGGAGGTTACGAACAATTTCGTTTTCACAACGTTGACATTGCAGTCTCACAGGCATACTTGTATGATAGGGATGTTTTTCCTTTTGCACATGTAATGGTTGTTGATTCTGGAAAACGGCTTTATTATGACCTGCAGGATTCGGTTGAAAGCGTCGATTATCGCGTTCCGCCTTTACGATCCCTATGGCTCAGGGTGACTGCGAAGAAAGAAGGCGTCTCTGACAAGCTGTCTGACAAGATAGAAAGCATATCGCTGGAATGCGGCGGCAGGACAATAGTCATCGATGAGGGAAATGAAGAGGAAAAGATCCTGAAGCTTGTTGAATCCATCAGAGAAGAGGATCCTGACCTGATTTTCACCGAGGGCGGAGATTCGTTCTGGCTGCCCTACTTGGCTCACCGGGCCTTTGTCAACGGAGTTTCTGAAAGATTTGTTCTGAGCAGAGATACCATTCCATTGGCCACTGGCAAGGGCAAAGGAACTACGTTTTTCTCTTATGGCCGTGTTTATCACAAAGCAGCGACGCGTACGCTTTTCGGGCGGGTTCACATTGACGTGGACAACACTTTCATCCACACTGCCTGCGGTTTAGACGGGCTCATTGAAGTTTCAAGAACCTGCAGAGTTCCTCTTCATCGCGCCGCTCGAGCATCTATTGGAACTATAATGTCTTCTTTACAGCTTTACACTGCATGGAAGGAAGGCATCCTTATTCCTTGGAAGAAGAATGAACCCGAGTCTTTTAAAACTGCATGGGAGCTGCTCGTTGCCGATCGCGGCGGTTTTATTTTTGAACCAAAGATCGGTTTTCACACGGATGTTTTTGAAGTTGATTTTACGTCGATGTTTCCGACGTTGATGCTTACGCGCAATATTTCTGCTGAAACCGTTCTTTGCAAGTGTTGTCCAACCTCTAACGTTCGCGTTCCAGAGCTTGGGTACAATATATGTGAGAAGAGAAAGGGCATTGTGCCCAAGACGCTGGAGTTGCTGTTGAAGAAACGTTTGAAGTATAAGGATTTGAAGAGGGAAGTAGAGGATGAAGGTTTAAAACGCGTCTACAACATGCGGCAAGCAGCCCTTAAGTGGATCTTGGTGACGTGTTTTGGCTATTTAGGATATAGGAATGCAAGGTTTGGAAAAGTTGATGCGCATATTGCCGTGTGTGCCTTTGCCCGCGATTCATTGCTGAAGACTGCGAATATGGCTGAACAGCATGGCTTTGAAGTCATTCATGGCATTGTAGATTCTTTATGGTTGAAGAAAGTCGATGCTTCTCGCAGGGAAATTGTTGAGTTTTGCCGTGAAGTTTCGGGAGCCATTGGCGTTACCCTGGGTGTTGAAGGGAAATATCGTTGGATAGTCTTTCTTCCTTCCAAAGTGTTGGAAGACGTCCCAGTCTTGAATCGGTACTACGGCGTGCTTGAAAACGGCGACATAAAGACTAGGGGGGTTGAGGCTAGGCGTGGGGACACGCCTGTTTTTATTGTCAACGCCCAGATGGATATGATTAGGAAACTTTCGGGAGCCAATAACCTGGAAGATTTCAAAGACAGAATTCCAGACGCACTGCGTGTTTTGAGGGATCATGCCTGCAGGTTGATTGAGGATCAAGTTGAGCTGCAGGAACTCTTGATCAGTAAGAGAATTTCAAAGGCGCCATCAGATTACGATCACGACGTTTTTCAGGCTATCGCTGCGAGGCAGTTAGAGAAGGCAGGTTTCGAGGTGCATGCGGGGCAAACGGTTCAGTACTTGATTGTCAACGCAGAGTCAAAATGGCCTAATGAGAGAGTTGTGGCTGCTGAATTGTTGAAGCCTAAAACCCGCTGTGATGCCAGAGAATATGTCAGGATGCTTGTTTCGTCGGCTGAAACCTTGCTTGGCATGTTTGGATACACCAAAAACGAGATTCAAAACGAAGCAATATGCCGCGAGAGACAAATAATCCTTCAATGACGCGCGCAAATGCTGCCACAAACGCGAAACGCTAATCTTATTTAAGTGATGCGTCATTGTATTTTTTCCTAATCTGGTGTAACAAGTGGCACCTATAATTCGAATGCAAAACCTCACAAAAAAGTTCGGCAACACAGCCGCAGTCGATCATCTAGACTTGGACGTTGAAGAGGGCGAAATACTAGGCCTCCTAGGTCCCAACGGAGCAGGAAAGACCACCGTCATCCTCATGCTCGCAACAGTAATCAAACCCACGGAAGGCACCGCAACCGTCGGAAACTATGACATACGTAAGCAGCCAGACAAAGTACGCGGTCTTCTAGGCATAGGCTTTCAGGAACCAAAAATGCTGTGGGTCGCAACTCCATGGGACGTAGTCAACTGGCACGCTAAGGTCTGCGGATTATCAACGTCCGACAGAAAACAGAGAGTAAAAGACGTGCTCAGTGCGGTAGAGATGTGGGATGCAAGGCACAAGGGCGTCCACAACCTGTCAGGCGGCATGCGCAAACGTGTTGAAATGGCAAAAGTCCTGATTCAAAGACCAAAAATCGCTATTGTCGACGAGCCGACTGCACAGATAGACATCGTGGGTAAACACAGGATCTGGAACATGCTTCTCGAATTGCGCGATGAAGGCTCCACAATTATCCTCGCGACGAACGAGCTTTACGAAGCCGATCAGCTCTCCGACCGTGTCGGTATTTTGCATAAAGGCAAACTCTTGGTGTGTGACACGCCCAAGAAGCTGAAGGACAGCATCGTCGGCGGAGACTTAATGGACATCCAACTCGAAAAGGACGCACCCCCAAAACTCATAGAAGAACTCAAGGGCATGAAAGAAGTCGTCGACCTGATGCAGGTCAAACCAACGAGCATACGTCTGTACCTGAACAAAGTAGAGGAAATCGTGCCGAAAATCATGACCTTGTTCTCTAACAGAGAGGTGCCGATAACGTCCGTGCGCATGAGTGAACCAAGCCTCGACGATGTGTTCGCACATTACACGGGGTTGACGATCGAAGAGGCACAAAAAGATAAGGAGTGACCACTGAACGAACAAGCTTCTCCTAGTGGTTGAAAGAGATGTCCGCCTCTTTTTCCAGTACAAGTTCCTCATCATAATGCGCGCTATCTGGTTCGTCTCACAAATCGCCTTCTTCGGTCTGATCGCAAGCCGCATGATAAACGTCACCGCAGTTCCCGACTACTTCCGATATTACGTGGGCGGGCTCTCAGTCATGACCTTGTACTCAGCAGCCATCTTCATCGGCTTCGACATATACGAGGAAGCAGAACACGGCGTCTTCGAATACCTCCTCAGCCTACCCGTGTCGAGACAACAACTGGTACTCGGAAGGTCAATCGGCGGAGGCATAAGATCCTTCATCTACGTCGGACCATTGATCGCCATATCCCTCTACGTCATAGGCGGCTTGAACCCGATTGCCTTCCTAATCTCATTGTTCGCCCTCTTCCTTTTTTCCTTCGGCGTGTCCGGCATGAGCATTACGATAGCCGTCATGATAAAATCAAGCGACCGCTTCGACATCTTTATGGGCGTCTTAGACGCGTTGATCGTGCGCTTGAGCACGGCAATGTACCCGCTAGCAGTTGTGCAAGCGGCAAATCCGGCATACGGTGGAATAGCTGCTTTCAATCCGGTCAGTTTCGCAGCCGACCTATTCCGATGGGGAACGGGAATCCCCACGATAATCACGCTTGACAATCCACTGTGGCCTGTGCTCGGGATCGTTGCCTTCTTCGGGTTCTTCACGCTCTTCGGCGTGGTCATCTACGGCAAAAGAATCGAGGGAGGCAGCTGGCGATGATGAAGGGCATACTGCACATCGTGGAGCTTGACCTCAGAAACTTCTTCAGGTACAAATGGTGGCTCGTAGGCTTAATCAGCATGAACCT
>CAYNQC010000044.1:0-11449 GCA_964399235.1 uncultured Candidatus Bathyarchaeia archaeon
GCCTGCGGCGGTCTTGTAGCGGTTATAGAGGTATGCACCTGGGTAGAGTTGATTGATTTCAAAGTTTCTGACCCAGTCTCTCATCCAACTGCGGCCTGTCGACTGGACAGTGCAGACTGTCCATACGTACTCGGCGAATATTCCCTGCAGCTGTTGGTATGTCGCGTTCCTAGCCGGACCGTCTGGTTGGCTAATGGCAAGGTCAAGCAGACCGTCGACCGTAGTAGCGAGTCCGCCTGGGATAGTGTCTATGTTCTGAGATCCGCTGAATGTTCCTTGCGAGTGCATGTATGGTCTTGCAAAGTTGTCTGGGTCAGCGAAGTCTGCGGCCCAGCCTACGTTCCAGCACGGTAAATTGCCAGCGTGTTGATCCGAGAGGAATGTTGGCCAGTCTTCAGCTAAAACAACTATGTTGAATGCTGGCATAGCTGCTTTTAGTCCGTCTCTGAGCGCTTCACAATAGAGTTGTCTTCCAACGTTTCCGCTGTTGTATGTCAAAGTGATATCGAGGCTGGTTATGCCTGCAGCGGCAAATTCGTTCTGAATGACGGTGTTGCTTACGTAGTTCCAGGGCACGATTGTTTTGTTCTCATAGTCGAGTGCAGTTCCAAATCCGTCTATCCACCATGATGTTGGATGGCGGGCTTCACCGTAGTATGCTCCGCTGATGTAAGTTGTGAAGTTCACTGCCTGAGCAAACGCTCTCCTAACGCGGATGTCGCTGAACAGGTCTGGCTTCGGAAGACCATTCACTTTGGGAACGAACTTCCCTGTGGCTGACATGTTCAGGTTCATTAGGAACGCAGCGTTTGCAAGATTGGTCTGTCCGTAGTAGAGCATGATGCCTGGAATCGGAGTGTATCTCTGGTTCGGGCCAGGTACAGGATCCAACAAATCGAACATGTTAGCTGTATTTACCACACAGCTGTCAAATTCTCCTTGAAGGAACATCATTTTCCGCGTGGGCCACGGGTCGACGCCAGTCTCGATAATGGTGTTTACGTGGTTGCCTGCCCATCCGCCCCAGTAGTTGGCGAATTTGTCAGCTCTCCATTGTTGTGCTGCCTGGTCCCAATAAGTTAACTTGTATGGACCAGTTCCGCATATTGCAGGGCTATCACCAGCACTGCCGCTTGCGTATTGTGAACGGGGCACGTGTGTGTCGAGCGGACTTGCAGCTGACGATGGGTAGTTGCTCACTTGAATAGCTGGGTCAGCATCTGAGCTCCATCCATCGTACCATGTTCCGTTCCAACAGCCGTGGGCTATGGCGAAGTTCTTTGGTTCTATACAGCCCCATGTTTGAGCAAAGGTCTGGGCCATTCCTCCAGCTGGGTAGTCAAGTTCGAAGACAAAGGTTACGTTCGTAGACGAAGTCTTCACGATGTGACTCTGTATCGCCGCAGCAGCCTTCCGTTCTCCAGCGCCATTTACGCCAATTGGCTGGAGTCCTGCGGTAGTGTCATCTGCGTCAAACATTGGGTCTGAGTCAAACCAGCCAGTGTGGCCGAACATAGGTGTGGCAAACAAGTACGCTGGAGCTTCGAACGAATCGAACATCAGCATCCTTTGGAACTGATAGACCACGTCGTCGGCAGTCAACGTCTGACCACTAATAATGCTGCCGCCGGGGGCGGTCCAGTCCTGGAAGACTTTGCTTGTGTCTACCTGGAAAGTCCAGTTAGTGCCGCCTTCTGGGCGGACAACGACGTCAGGCATGTATTTCGCAAGGTAAGGCACCATACCGCCGTAGCTCTTGTCACTATAATCCGTGGCGTTAACCCGTGATGTTTCAAATGGCAGGTATATGTGGCCAGCACCGTACCATATCAAAGGCTCCGCTATGTTGTGTATCAACTCGCCGCTCGCTGTGTCGTATGCCAGTGCTGGATCTGTGTTTCTTAGTTGACTGATGGTTCCGATGTAGTAGGTTGTTGTGTCAACAGGTGGCTGAGATGAGAACGCTGGAACTGCGAAAACGCTTGTAAGCAGTAGAAATGCCGTAATACAGATTATCAGTTTGGTTTTTTGCATATTATCCCTTCTTATCTCCTATTCTCCTATATTTCGCAAGTAAAAATACCAGAGGCACCTATTTAGCATTTACGGAAAATTGTTCTATACGAAACTTTAGGGTTTGTTTCAGAAGTATGACGCGAACACGCCAAAGCCGACAGACATCGCAATCATTGAGGCGCCGATCACTATCAGAGTCTTCATGCGTAGAGTGATTTTGGAATAGGAGAAAGCAAAAACCGTCCCTAGAAAAAAGATGGCGGCGCCTTCCACAAATGTCAGATCGGACAGTATTCTTGGAACGGATTTATAGGAGAAATATCCTACGGGAAACAGTACGCCGAGAAAGATGCTCAGAATCATGTTTGCAGCCAACAGAACAGCAAGCACTAAAAGAACCCTTCTAATGAAGTCTCGCTGGAAAACTTCGTATCCTTTCTTGGTGATCTGAGAGAGTCTATTTGGCAAATAGGTGGCACGCGACCATATGTCCGTTTCCGACATCCACGAGCTGCGGTTCCTGACTCTGGCAAATCTGCAGCGCGCTGTCGCATCTGGGGTGGAATCTGCAGCCGGCGGGCGGATTAACCGGGCTGGGAACCTCGCCGGTGAGCACGACTCTTTTTCTCTTAGTCGTCGGATCGGGTATTGGAATGGCAGAAAACAACGCTACAGAATACGGGTGGAGCGGTCTTGCATAAAGCTCTGGTGTTGACGCAAGTTCCACTATCTTTCCAAGATACATAACCGCAACCCTGTCCGAGATGCATTCGACCACGCTGAGGTCATGGCTTATGTAAAGGTAAGTCAGGTCAAAGTCTTTGCGAAGTCCCTGAAAGAGGTTCAAAAGTTGGGCACGAACCGAAACATCTACTGCCGACGTGGGCTCGTCCAGGAAAACAAGTCTAGGCGTCGTAATCAAAGCCCTAGCTATTGCTATCCTTTGTCTCTGGCCGCCGCTGAACTCATGAGGATACCTATAGAGAAATCTGTCACCCAATCCTACTCTTTGAAGTATTTCGCTGACTCTCTTGATGGCTGAACTTCCGGTGGCTAGGTGTTGCACCGCGAGGGGTTCTGTAAGGATGTCTTTGACTAGCATTCTTGGGTTCAGAGAGCGCGTTGGGTCTTGATAGACAAGCTGCATTCTCCTTCGAGTTTCTCTCAGTTTTTGCCCCCTGAAGACTGCGAGATCCCACTGTCTTCTCAGGGTTTTGAGCTCAGCCCCTCCTTTGTGTTCACTCTGAAGATAACGTATCCTTTCCTTGACTTCGTCAGGAGCGTCAAGGAATATGCTGCCTGAGTTCGGATTAAGAAGTCTCAAACATGTCTTTGCAAAGGTGGTTTTTCCGCAGCCAGATTCTCCGACGAGCCCGAATGTTTCGCCTTTCCTAACAGATATTGAAATGCCGTCGACTGCTTTTACGGCGCCGACTTTGCGTCGCAGGAGTCCTCCGGTCAAGGCATAATGCTTCTTTAGATTGTCCACTTCAAGCATGCAACTCATTTTGCTTCACCCGTGTAGAGATGGCAAAGAACCTGATGTCCTTTCTTTGCCGTCACGAATTCCGGTTTCATGCTTAAACACTGATCCATGGCAAATGGACACCTATCATTGAATCTACAGCCTTCAGGAGGGCTTATCAGGCTGGGCACAAAACCGTCTATGGACTTGAACTCTGCTCCAGGTCTGGGAATACACTCCAAAAGTGCTCGAGTGTAAGGATGCAATGGATTCTTGAAAACCTCAAATACATCAGCAAGCTCGACCACGTTTCCAGCATACATAACTGCGACACGATCACACATCTCGGCCACGACACCCATGTCATGAGTGATATACTGAATCGTTGTTCCATATTCCTTCTTTAAGTCCTTGATTAGGGTCAAGATCTGAAGCTGAACAGTCACGTCCAGGTTGGTTGTCGGTTCATCAGCAATCAGCATGCTTGGGTTACAGCAAAGACCCATCGCTATGACGACTCTTTGAGCCATTCCTCCGCTCAATTCGTGAGGGTACATTTCAGCAACCCTTTCAGGATCTGGGATTCGCATGTCTTTCAGCATTCTGACGACTTCTTTCTTCACCTCTTTGTTCAACCTTTTCTTGAAGCGATTCAGTATGGGGATTCTTGAGGCCCATCTGGCAATCGTGTCTTCAGGGTATTCGATGATTCTCTCCAAAAATCGCTTGTCGCGTCTACTCAGAACGTTCTTTCTCAATTTTGCCTTTTCCTTGTCGGACAAGTCGGTCCGCTTCAACTCTTCCTTCGCTTTTTCGCTGTTGTCTACTACTCTCTTGCACATCTCTTCCATTCTGTGATGGGTAATCGCCTCGCCAATTTGGTTCTCAACTGTGTATACAGGGTTCAGCGCAGATTTGGGGTCTTGAAATATCATTGAAATCTTGTTTCCCCTCACGTTTCTGAGGAAGGCGTCTTTTTGCCGTAAGAGGTTCACCCATTTCCCATCTTGGTTGAGAAGTACTTTGCCCCCTTCTATTTTCCCTGGAGGCGGGACCAGAACAAGTTCTGAAAAGCCTGTTACAGATTTTCCGCATCCAGTTTCTCCGACGACGCCTATGGTTTCGCCGTTCTTTACGTAAAGGTTTACCTTGTCTAGAGCCTCTACAACACCCTCATAAGTATAGAATCTCAAGTCGAGGTCCTTGATTCGAAGGAACCGTTCCTCGCTCATTCTACTTCCGCCTCATCGTTGGATCCAATATGTCCCTCAGCGCGTCTCCCAACAGGTTCCACCCCATAACGAACATTGAAATGAACAGGCCTGGAATAACGAATGTGTACCAGTTGCCGAACGGGTTCGATGGAGCTCCGTAGATCCAATTCATCGACAGTGCAATGATTTGTCCCCAGTCTGCATAGCCTGGAGGGGCCCCTATGCCAAGAAAACTCAAAGCAGCGGCTCCCAAGACTACTGTTCCGATGTCAAGCGTGAAGACTATCAAGATTGGATAGATGGAGTTTGGCAGAATATGCTTATAAATAACCCTGAGGTCTGAGCATCCCACGGACTTCGCTGCTTCGACATAATCCTCGTTCTTGATTCTTAGTATCTCTCCTCTTATCAGCCTTGAGTAGCCTGGCCAGCCCACTATGGTCAATGAGAGCATCACGGCATCTAAGCGGTTTAATCCCAGTGGGACAAGGATCACAACCAGAGTCATAGACAATATGAGACCAGGAAACGCAAAAATGATGTCCGTGAAACGCATAAGGACTTCGTCGATCCATCCGCCATAGTAAGAAGCGAAAACTCCAATGGCTAGCCCTATGAGCATTGAACCACCTGCTACGTAAAGTCCGATTCGCAGGGCCTGACGGGCGCCCCAGATGCATCCGTAGTAGATGTCATATTGTCCTTCCATCGTGCCGAATGGGTGATTTGCGCTCGGAAGTTGCGGCTGTACGGACGAGAGGGCCAGGAGTTCATTGTCTTTCCACATCATGTTCGGGTCGCCAGTTTGTGCTATTGCCGCTGTGGGGTCTGCTAGATATGGAGCAAATATGGCTATCAGCACGTAGAACACTATGATCGCGGCTCCGACAATTGACAAGGGGCTCTTTCTCACGAGTCTAAACGTAAATCGCAGCTCTTTAATCCTAGGTTGCATTTCGATTCTAAATTTCTCAAGAACCGATCGCACGCCGTCTCCACCGAAGAATGGAGTTGTAGAGGGTCGCGTCAAGTAGTATAAAACTATCAAATCCAATTCCAGAGTGGCCGCAAGGGCTATCCATGAAGTTCCATACGTCACTGCCAGCATTATTTTTACAATAGCATCTATTGCCAAGACTATCACAGCTTGTATCCAATTCGTAGGTCCTCCTGCCCACAGAGAGTATGCAGTGAAAAGACTCATTATGCTCAGGAATACCAAGAGGATTCCAGTCGAGAATGCATCGATTGACCCCAAAACAGTTGGCAAGGGGTTGCCCACCAGCAGCATCAATATGCCTAGATTGATTTCAATCAGGCCTACTGCGGCTTCAAGCAGGGTAAGCAACGTTGTTCCAAGCGGTCTTTCTTCCACCATCTCTATCCCAGCCTGATTCTTGGATCTATGTACGCGTACAGGATATCAACGATCAAATTGGAAATGACGAATACCACGGCACTCATGATCGTGTAACCGATGACGGGCGGTATGTCAATTCTCGTTGCAGAACGTGCAGCGTACTGTCCAATTCCACCCATGTTAAACACTGTCTCGGTAATAGTAACTCCAGTCAGCAGTCCAGCAACCATCAGCCCAGAAATTGTCATTGCAGGTATCAAGGCATTTCTTCTGGCGTGTTTGTTGATAACCTCCTTTCTGGTGAGGCCCTTTGCCTTTGCAGCCGTTATGTAGTCTTTGCTGAGTGCTTCCAACATGCTTGACCGAGTTACTCTTACCATTACGGCTGAATTGAGGAGGCTCAAGACAGTCACGGGAAGAACTAAATGTCTGATAGAATCAACAAATATCCATAGTTGTCCATTGATCAAGGCGTCGATGGTCATCAAACCCGTGTACCACCGCCATGAACTATTTGGCATACCGATGAATTTCTGCGCTTCCATTCCAACTCTCTGTGGAGGAAACCATTGAAGGCCGGCATAGAAAATGGAAAGCAAGACTATGCCGAACCAGAAAGAGGGCAGGGAAGTGCCCATTATGGCCAGCACTCTTGATGCTTGATCTATCAACTTGTCCTTGTTTGCGCCAGAAAGCACTCCCAATGTCAATCCGATGGCGACTATGATCGGAGAGGCATACATGACTATCTCAACCGTAGTGGGCATCCTTTTCATTATTGCCTCATAAACAGGTTGACCTAAGGAATCCATGCCAAGATTCCTCTCTAACAACAGAGCCCTTAGCCAATAGTAGAATTGTACATACACTGGGTCAGTAAGATGATAAATCCTTGCGATTTCATCCAGACGACCAATTTGCTTCTCATTTGTGACATATAATGTGGCCCGCAGATTGACCGGAAGAAACTGTACCACTGCGAAAACGAACAATGCCGCTCCAAACAGCACAGGTATAGCTAATATCACCCTCCTCAGAATGTAGGTTCTTAATCCCATAATGATCGAATAAGTTTAGTCTGAGCCGAACATATAACTTTGTCGGGCATAGAAAAAAGAACCTTGAGTCTTGACCGATACGTTCAAAAATCTTCCAAGAAATGCAAGAAAATAGCCCGCGCGCTACCCGTCAAGAAAAGAATCCTGGAGGAAAGCGGGTTAGTCTGAAACAAAGAAGCGTGTTGAACACGCATTAGAGATTGTCTGGAGGATTTGGACTATTCCAGTCTTATCCGGGGGTCGACGAACGCATAGAGAATATCCACTGTCAGGTTTATCAGAACAAAAGTCATCGCAACAACCGCTGAACAAGCAACAACCACGGGAACATCAAGTCTTCGTGCTGCGGAGACAGCAAGATCTCCGAAGCCTCTAAGCTGGAAAACCCGTTCTACAACAAAAACACCCATCAACATATTGCCCAAGATCAAACCAGAGAGCGTCATGACCGACACCAACGCGTTTTTTCTGGCGTGTCTATACACGGCACGTTTCTTAGTGAGACCTTTGGCACGGGCGCACGTGATGTATTGCTTACCCAATTCCTCCATGAGGCTTGAACGCGTAACTCTCATTAATCCCACCCCTTGAGTAAAAACTAAGACCAACACCGGGAGAACCAGGTGTGCTACTGCATCCAGAAAGAGCGCCACGTCGCCGTTCAAAAGTGCGTCGATTGTGTTCATGCCAGTATATCGACTGAACGTTCCGTTTTGTATCTTACGGTTAAGGTCAATGCGCATTTGACGGCTGAAACCATCAACGGGCGCGAAATTAAGTGGAGGGTAGAGGTAGACCCACGCCGTTGTGACCAATAACCCAGCTAAAAGAAAAACTGGAAAGGCTGTTCCAAGAGTTCCCAAGATTCGTACTGCATGATCCACAGGTTTATTATTGTTGATTGCCGCTTTTGTTCCAAGCCAGAGCGCGAACAATATTATACAAGGTGCTGAGTAAAGAATGAGCTCAAGTGTCGTAGGCAGACTGTTCAAAACAAGCCTCATTGTAGGTGCTCCACCGGACAGTGAAACACCAAAGTCAAACTGAACTACCTTCACGACCCATTCAAACCATTGCACATGAATCGGACGATCTAAGCCTAAACGATGGATTCTTCTCTGCAAAAAAACCACGTCGTTAAATTCTTTTTCGTTTTTGAGGAAAAAAGCCACTCTCGCGGTCGGCGACAGAGGTGAAATTGCCACGAAGAGAAGAGTGATTACACCCAATATTGTCGGGATCGTCAGTAGCACACGCTTGACAATTAGCTTTTTAAGACCCATTCTTCAGACACATCGCCGTAAGGTTCACTCTACGCTGAGACGTTTCAAACTCAACAACTCCAATACTCGCTGGAGTATTTCTCTTTGTCGGCGACTTAAACAACACAACATAGGTCTCAGCAGCGCGTGCCGACGGTGAATGCGCCGCTACAAAGCTCTCTACGGGCACGCTTTAGGACTGGGCAAGTCGTGCGATTAGCTTCCACATTCGACTTGGTACTTTTGCTGATTGTAAGTCATTGTTTGCTTCTCGTTCTGCCACGGGCCTGACTAGGCTTTGCCGAACCATTGATCAAAACACGCGTTATATGCTTTTATTCAGCGCGCATACCTTGCCATTACGGGTTCTCTTCGGCCTAAACTAGCGTGCGCGTGACCTCATCTTTCTTTTTCTAAACACGCTGACAACGTAGATTACGCCCCCGGCCATTGCTGTGATGCCTCCGCCAAATGCCATCAGTGAATAGGTGTCGCTGTTTGGAGTGAATACTTCAATTAGCGCGAAGTAGTTGGGTGGTCCGTTACTCCACAATCCTTGTTCCAAGACTCGGACAGTGTATAAACCAGGTTGTTTGATAGTCATCATAATCTTCATTGCTGACGTAATGGCCCGTATGTTGGTGTCGTCCACGTCTTGCCATTTCACGTCAACGATTGTCAGGGGGGTGCCTTCTGGGTAATAAGGGTTGTCTGGCGGTACGCCAAAAAAGAAAGCCTGTAGACTTGTGACCCCGCCGTTCATAAAGGTAATTGTTACGTTCAGTGGTTGTGCCTCCGTGAATAGAGCAGCGTAATAGTCTCTGCCCCATTTGCTGCCTGCCAAGATGTCGATCCTGTAGGTTTTTCCCCTCGTCAAATTAAAAGTCCAATACCATACCGAATCGTCCGAACGCGCAAGCTGAGTCACAGATACATCACTGAGCTTGACTTCTGCGAAGACTAGACAAGCCGCGCCGATCACGATGATCACGAGCGCGGCATAGGACAGTTTGCTTGTCAATTGATGTTCTCCTTGACGACGATCATGGTTCATTATAAGACTAGCCTGGAGCAATTCATTAACTTTGCTGATCATATTGGGCAGAACCAGATACCGCACGGGTCACATACCTCCGCGCGCACTGGAGGGCTCAACTGAGTCTGCCATTTAAATTGAAAGTGGCAAACAATCAAACGGGCACATGTGAAGGTTCTGACGGCCACAGATCAACGAGTTTAAATAAATCAATCTCCATCGCATTTCTAGACGATACCACACACAGTATTGAGACTGATCGGACAAAATGAAAACTGGCACGATAATCCTTACAGCATCAATAGCCCTTCTATGCATCTTCGTAGCTCTGAGCAGCTTGCCGTCTTCTTCGGGACAGAATGAAGCAGGCGCATCGTTCGTCTCAGCAAAATACAAGACCAAAGTGCATTCATATACTTCAGAGGTTTGGAATTTCACCATTCACAACACGAACTGCTCTGGAAATAGTGCAGATGAGGCTCAGTTTTTCTTAAACATCTATCTCGACGGCAGCCTCTGGTTTGACGAATACAACGACACGACCCGCAAAACCTGGCCTTGCAGCGTGGGAAAAACTGTTTCTCACGTTTATCTCAAGGATTGGCCCGAGGCTCAACCGTTCAAGCATGATTTGCGAGTTGAACTCTATTGGTACCTCAATGGCACGTCTCACTTGCAGGACACGTTGTCGTTCGCCACTTCCGTGGGAGTCCCCGTGAGTTTGCAGCATATAATTCCGACGAGTTATCTTGCCGTTTACCTGATGGCCTGTGCCCTGTTGCTTACTTACGATTATGTGGCCAGCCTCGCAGAGTAGCTCACGGGATCAAGGGTTTCCGACAATGATTTATCTTGTATTAAGTATCTCTTCTTCAAGTGAAGCCCATGCTACGAGGACCTGAGGCAAAAGCAATTGCATTGTTTGTCCTGGCATTTGTGCTTCACCAAGCAGGCATTTTTGTCTATGGAAACAACAGTTCTTTCGGCTGGTTCTTGAGCCTGATGTACGTTGCGGTCGCTTTGTGTGCGGTTCTGTTCATAAAAAGAGAAAGCTCTCAATTCTCAAAACATGGCTTTCTCTTGCCCGGCGGGGCAGGAAGATACGTGGCCATGGCCGTCTTTTTCGGATTTGTTTACGCCTTCATAATAATCTTCATTCCAGGAGCCATTTCCGGGTTCGACGCGTTTCCAGGTGCGTCTTTGTCCTGGGGCACCTTTCTAACGGCTGGCAGCATCTTGCTTGCGAGCATAGCGTCGGAGACAGTGTTTAGAGGGTACGTTCAAACAGAGCTTGAGGCTGACCGTGGTTTCTACGTGGCGGCGATTGTGGTTTCCGCCTTGTTCACTTTGTACATGTTTCCGATCGCTTCGTATTGGACAGGCAGCCTGACAGATCTGATCGGTGCTTTGCTTCCATTTCTTGCAGAGAGCGCATTTCTGTGTTTCTTCTTCAAGGAAGCGAAGACTATTCTGTGTCCAGTGGTTTTCACTGCCACAGTTGGATTATTGATGACATTTACGCCTCTTGAGGCATTGAACCGCGACTACACTTTGGCTCTCTCGATTGTGGCCTACGTCATATTGATCCCCATTATGCAATCGTTTGTAGCTGACGTAGGACATCAGGATGAAAGACGAGACGACACTGCTATTGTCGAGTCGGAGGACCAGGAGGATTAAACTGCATGCCGTCATTGGCTTCCTGTGAAGCAAATTAAACAGTCAGACCAACAAGATTTTAAGTAGAAGATTCATATTGAATATTATCGGGGAGAGGACAGTTGGCATCCATAATGGTGGAAATGAGCTGTCCTGAACATGGGTTCGAGCGATTCAAAATCAAGGTAATCAAGAAATATAATGTGAATAAGGAACTGATTGAACCGAAGTTCAGGACCAAGCCCCGACATGAACTTGCAGGTGTCATCGTAGGCAAAGACGTCAATCAATATGAAGTCAGGCAGTATCTGGTCGGTTATTTCAGAGAAGCAGGAATGATGGACAAAATTCTCAGCATGAAAATGCTGTATTAGATCTC
>CAYNQC010000045.1:0-11224 GCA_964399235.1 uncultured Candidatus Bathyarchaeia archaeon
AGCCTATAGGCCTGTGGAGCCTAGCGCCCGGGTTCAAATCCCGGCCCCGGCCCCATAATTCTCTTAGCACCGCATGACGTAGTCAGATGGGCGGTCTTGTGTGCCTCTTTGCCTCTTCATTGGTTTTCATCCATTTTTCGAACTCTTGGGATGGCGGGTCTTCAGTAAACAGTTTTTTTCGTTGAGCTTCGAGGGGTGTGTTCTTTTTTCCGAGGAATTCTGCTGCGGTTTGAAGAGTTGAGTCTGACTTGTAGGTGTCGTAGATCACTTTCATTGCTTTGTCCTGCCAGTTTTCGTCTCGGATTATGTGGTGATCGAGGATTACATGGGGGATTTTCTTGACTATTTCGTTTAGGTTTTTGAGTCCAATCTGAAGCTGGTTTTCGCTTACTTTCATAGGTGACAAGTAGAGTGGTGGTCCTCCGATCATGAGCAGTTGAGGGTTTTCCTTTTCGATTATTTGAAGTGGACGATTTGACATTGGGCCTTGAACGTCTGGGGCAAACATGAACCGTTCATCTTCAACTTCAACCGTGACCATCAAGACCCATCCGAGTTCCGAGCTTTCGGGTCCGTGAAAAACTGGTTCTGAGAAACGCAGGTTTGTCCGACCGAACGTGAACTGTTTGCCGTCTGCGTTGACGATTTCTTTTGCATACTTTCCACCTGTTCTCCCGAACATGCAGCCCCGCTGTCTCTGGCTGAAATTCACGTTCTCCCGCGGGTTTTTAGCGAGGATGACTTTGTCTTGATAGATCTCCCGCGCGGTCTCATCGGGTTCCGTCCAATTTACAAGCCAATCCTCAAAGGACGGGGTGTGATGGTCATAGTGATAGTGGCTTAACGTTACAACCTCTGCTTTTCTTGAGGCTTGGGCAATCAGCCTGCGAGCTTCAGTGATCTTTTTGAATTCCGTAGGATGAGGCGGCAGCCCAAACCGATTCGGGCAAAGTGAAACTCCTGCGTCCAGAAGCACGCGGATATCTGGAGTCTCAACCGATGTGCACATCGATCTGGTGCCAAGGCTCTCAGCAGCTAGAGGAATTACCTTGATTCTTTTCAGCACTTCCATACGCAAGGTCTCTTTGCGGCGCCTATAAGCCTTTTATCTTAGCTACTTTTAGTTTTGCATAGCGGGCAATGACGACTCTGGCCCCCATGAAAAAGATGATTGTGATCTTGAGTGCGGAGCACCGCTTGGGCACGAATGGTTCTTGATGAACCGTGAGTGCCCATTTAAAACCGCACTTTGGTTGGAGAGCTGCCGTTCCCCTGTTTCGATTGTTCTTCAATTGTAGATTGGTGATCTTGGCTTTTTGTGGGGTTATCCTAACCGGTTTTGGTCAAGCGCCATTCAAGCGTCCAGACAGGTCTTCCAACGTGAATATTTCGAAGCAGATCAGGGTTTCTGTCCTGCGAACAAACGGAGACTTTCGCATTTCCATTATCCTGGCGTCTATGTCCTTCATAGTCCCTTGAAGTATTATGACGAAGTCAAAGGATCCATGGACAAAATCCATTCTTTCTCCTTTGGATTCTGAAATCAAGCCTTTAGCCGCAATTTCATCCGAGAAGGCTTTGTCCTTTCCAGGTTGGATCTCAAACAGTACGTAGACCCGGGCACGATTATTTTCAGGTTTCATAACAGATCGTTCTGTTGTCTACCTTGTTATTATTTCTTTGCACGCTACGGCGTTGCTAACGCGCCGGCGAATGACTCGAGGCGATGCTTTTGTATACGAGCGTTGCTTTTGCAAATACCAGTGGGAATTAGTTTGCAATTGATGTCTGCAAAAAACGCGAATCCCCATCGGGGGTCATGCGCGGTGGCTTTATTCCTACTTGTGAGGCTTTTCCCATAATTCCAGCTTTTTCTTCTTCAATTCCCTGCGTTTTCTATGCAAAAACCGGTACACTGTACCATGCATGTTGCCTTTGATCAGCATTTCTATCGCCTCCCGCGCTATCTGAGCTTGCTCTATGGTCCCGATTATTGCCACGGTGTGGCCATATACACCAACATTGGCCTCCGTCAATTCCTCAATGATTGTGCGAGTTTTTCCATTCATCCCGATGATTCTGCCCTTTACCCGTTTGATGTCGGCTTCTGATTTCCCAAACACGATTCTCAGGTCTACAACGTCCAAAATAGCTTCTTCGTCGCGAATAAGACGAAAAGCATGTTCAGGAGAGAAGCCTCTGCCAATGGCGGTCACAACATCCTTGGCTCTAAAGAGCGTAGAGGGATCTGTAGCGTTCTCCTTAAGAAGAATATTAACGTCGCCCGCTTCGCCGTCAATCTGAAGCTCAACTGCGAGTTTTTCCTCAATACTTTTTTTTATTCTTCCGTCGGGCCCAATCAAGACTCCAACTCGTTCTTTGGGGATTTTTATGAAAGTGTTAGCTCGCGCCACGACCAGTCACCCTCTTGTAACAATCTTCAACCGATGGGACTTTGACGCCGAGGTGGCTAAAATACTTATTGAGGTTAGTCAGGTCTCGGCGAAGCAGAAACTCGGACATCGGATGTACCAAAGGCACTGCTTGGGCCATATCAAACAATACTGTTCGTCCCCGCCATATCATGATGTTGTACTCGCTCAGATCGCCATGAACAAGCTCGGCTCTGCGGTACAATTTTTCCAAATAGGCCATTATATCTTCGTAGACTTTCGCGGGATTCTTCGGACGCTGTTCCTTAAGCGACGGCGCGCTTTCGCCGTTTTCCCCTATGAACTCCATTATGAGCACGTTGTTTCTCACGACGATTGGTTTGGGGACTCTTACTGTTGCGCGCACGGCGAGTTCTAGGTTTTTGAATTCTTTTTGAGCCCATGCGAAGATCAGCGAACGTGTTCCATGCTTTAGGCCTTGGAACCTGGGGTCTCCTTCAATGTATTTCACTAGTCCTTTGCGGAATTCCGAAGATACGACTAAGTATATCTTTATCGCGATTTCTTTGCCTTCCTTGTTTTTCCCCCAGTAAACGCGTGCCTCTTTTCCTGCCTTGACGACGCCGTGAATTTCGTCTATCGTTCCCTTGTTCATGAAATCGTATATTACCATCAGGGTGGACCGATCGAAGACTTCCTCCAAAACCTCGTATTCTTCGCTGCGCTTTTCCTTCATCAACTGGTCTTTCTCGTAGGTTTTTTCTTTTTTGAGCAGCCTTTTATCGACGCGGGAACGATAAGTCATAGGAATTCCAGTCGACAGAAAAAACAGGCTGTTAAATCGTTATGTGCCCTTCTCGGCGAAGCTGCTCTGCCTGTGCCTTTGTGTAGCGCCAGATCAGATCGCCACGTTTGTCGCTCTGAAAGTCCCATGGAGAAACTAAAACGATGTCGCCTTCGCGTATCCAAACGCGTCTTTTCATCTTACCTCGAATGCGGCATAATCTCTCGTGCCCGTCCTGGCATTTGACAAGAATACGGTCGTACCCAAGTAGTTTCACTGCCACGCCCAGAATATCGTTTACGGAGGGCAACACTACTCGATTCAGTTCCTGTTCGGACAAAACTTTCTTCTTACCCAACCAAGCACCTCGGACACATCATCGTACAAGAACGATCAACCTTCCTTTTAAAATTATGTTCAAACATATTCGCCATCGAACCTCACAGTCTGACTATTTGGGCATGCGGCACGCCTTCTATGTGTAACACTGCCTCTGGATGCACGTAGCCTCTTTCTATCGCCTTCTTCACAACGTTCTTGCCTATCATGTTCACTATTGTGGATGATTCTATCAGAGAAACGGCTTCGTCAAGAGCAACTCTGGTGCCTTTGTAGAAATTCTCTTTCACGCAGAAGACTATCTTCCCCTCATGGAGGGTTTTCCCGAGTATCTCCTTATCACACATGGAGAGAAGCACGTTTCTGCCCATCTTTTGTAGGTTCATGTACACTTCCAATCTTGAACACTCTTAGAGTTGTTTGATTGACGATTTTGCTCCGCATGCTGAACACACTAGAAACGAGAGGCGCTTCTCTTTCACAATCTTCGTGTCTGGGCGTTTACAGACGGGGCACACGACGAATACTTCTATGTAACGGTCCATGATCCTACGAAATGTGTCCTCTAAAAACTTGCCTTGAAAGATGACTCTCGAACCCTGAATCGTTGCAGCCGTGGCCATCTCACCTGTCATGTACTTGATCAAATGCGATGGGTCGCGGTTCAAAGCGTCTGCGGTTTCTTTGAAATTGAAAATCACGGTTCTCATGCCTATTCTTGCGTAGCTAAGCCTGGGCAACTCCAAGCGTTCACGTTTGGAGGTCACTTCTGGAAGTTGATCCCGCGCCGTCTTCAACAGCTTTTCGTAATCATAAGCCATTTTCGAATTCGCCTAAGGTAACAAAACGCATCATACTATTAAAAACTTTAGCGACTGTTCGTTTGCTTTGTCACATGTATGTCGAAGTTAGCGCGCGCGGTGCATCGCAAGCGCTTCTCCACTTGATCGTTCAACGCCCACTATTGTGAATTCCTGAGGCTGGATATGTGCGTGGTATGGTCTGCGAAATGCTATTATTGTTCCCAAGTGGAAAGAACATAAAGGGATGCTGATGTCTGAAAAAGGCCCAGAACTGAAGCTTACGACAGAAAGAAAAGGGTATGTTTACCTGTTCACCGGGACAGGCGCCGGAAAAACCACGAATGCCCTCGGCTTGGCTTTGCGATCTATCGGGCACAAACACAAGGTCATAATCGTTCAGTTCCTGAAATGGTGGAGAAACACGGGAGAATTCAAGGTGCAGAAAATGCTTTCGCCTTATTACGAAATTTATCAGTTCGGACGAAAAGGCTGGATAGGTCTGGGAAACCTGGGCGACGAAGACAGAAAGCTGGCTGAAAAGGCGCTTAAATTCGCAGAAAAAGTAGCCAAGGAAAAGAAGCCTGCACTGCTCATTCTGGACGAAATCAACTTGGCGTTGTACTGCAACCTCCTAGATTTGAGAGAGGTTCTCAGGTTTCTCGACGAGGTTCCGAAAGGCACAGACGTTGTCTTAACTGGAAGATTCGCTCCGAAAGAGCTGCAGGACAGGGCGGACTTCGTGAACGAGGTCAACGACCTAAAATCCCCGAAAACAATGGTCACGACAGAGGGAATACAATACTAGACTGCAGTGAAGCAAATTGACTTTGAGTAAAGAGGGAAGTCGTGTAGATTCAGAAAGTCGAGAATACAAGAGACTGGTCAAGACCTACTATTCTGAGCAAGGTCTGGCAGAATGGAAGAGACTGGTAAGAGATGCGTATCACCGACTGGAATTCGATACAACATTGCACTATCTGAAAAAGTACCTTCCGCCCAGCGGCCATGTTCTCGATGCCGGAGGCGGACCGGGCAGATACACGATAGAATTGGCAAAGATGGGTTACGACGTTTCGCTGCTTGATTTCACGCCGGAGTTTCTTGAAGTAGCGCGGAGAAAGATTCGAAAAGCTGGCGTGCAGAAGAAGGTCAAGAACATGGTTCAAGGCACTATATGTGATCTTTCACAGTTCGAAACCGAGACTTTTGACGGAGTTGTCTGCCTAGGCGGACCGTTATCGCACGTTGTGAACAGAAGCGAAAGGGATAGGGCAATCGACGAACTCGTGAGAGTGGCAAAGAAGGGAGCACCAATCTTCGTCTCTGTCATGGGAAGGATTGCGCTTTTTGTGACCGAGCTTATTCGGTTTCCACACGAGCTCGAGTTGGAGTTTTTCCCGAAATTGAGAGACACTGGCGATTATTATGGCGGATACGGGTTTGCGCCGTGCCACTTCTACTTGCCGGAGGACCTTAAGGGAGAATTTGAGAAACGAAAAGTGAATGTCGCTGAAATGGTAGGCCTTGAAGGACTGGCAAGCGGGCACCCGAGGGAGGCAAATAGACTCTTCAGAAAATCAACAAATGCATGGAAAATCTGGTGGCAGACTCACTTGAAAACCTGCACGACTCCGGCCAGCGTCGGAATAAGCGAACACTTCATGATCATATGCGGAAAATGAGGGTGAAGCAAGTCTGCGTTCTTGGACTTCTTTCACACGTTGCTGAAAAGCTTAAAGAACTCTCCACAAACTAGTGTCTAAATCACGATGGTGACCCGATTGACCAAGCGAAGTCATCCGTACATTCCAAATTCCGTTCCAGAGATTCAGCAACAAATGATGCATGAGATAGGCATCAGCCAAGTTGACGAGTTGTACAGGGACATTCCAGAAAAATACCTGCTCAAGAAGAAGCTTGATCTTCCTGAGAAGGGATTGTCCGAGTTTGAAGTCAAAAAACATGTTGAGCGTCTCCTGTCGCAAAACACGACGAACAGTCACATGTCCATGTTTTTGGGCGCTGGTTGCTGGCCCCATCACGTTCCTGCAGTTGTGGAAGATATCGTACGGCGAAGTGAATTTCTAACTGCCTACACGCCGTATCAGCCTGAGATCTCTCAGGGCATGTTACAGGCGCTGTTTGAGTATCAGAGCATGATCTGTGAACTGACGAGCATGGCAGTGGCAAACTGTTCGATGTACGATTGGGCATCGGCTTTGGGTGAAGCAGCTCGCATGGCTGCGAGGGTGAAGGGAAGAAACGAGATTCTGGTTCCAAAGATCATTCATCCTGAAAGAGCATCAACACTGAAAGTCTACACGGATCCAGCCGGGATCACCGTCAAGCAAGTGAATTACGAAACTGAGACGGGACAGCTGGATCTGAAAGACCTGAAAAGTAAGATGTCTGACAGAACTGCGGCGGTGTATATAGAGAATCCGTCCTATTTGGGGTTCGTTGAAACTCAGGTTGAAGAAATAAGCAAGGAAACGCATGCAGAAAACGCTTTGCTAATTGCGGGTGTTGACCCGACGTCTCTGGGAATACTTCGGCCTCCTGGAGAGTATGGGGCAGACATCGTAATTGGGGAAGCCCAGCCGCTTGGAAATGCGATGAATTATGGAGGACCGCTGCTTGGAATCATGGCTTGCCGTGATGACATGACATTGATTAGGCAGATGCCTGGCAGAATCATTGGTTTGACGACGACTTTGGACAAGGCTAAGCAGGGTTTTTGCATGACCATGCAGACACGCGAGCAGCATATCAGGCGTGAAAGGGCAACGTCGAACATCTGCACTAACGAAGCGTTGTGTGCGGTGGCGTCGACGGTTTACATGGCCCTGCTGGGGCCAGAGGGCTTCCGCGAACTCGGTGAAACGGTGATCCTCAAGGCCAATTATGCAATGAGGCTTCTTTCGAAAAGTACGAAGGTCAAAGCGCCCATTTTCAAAGCGGCTCATTTCAAGGAATTCACGGTAAACTTCGACCAAGCTGGTTTGACTGTTAAGGACGTGAACGAGAAGTTAATAGGGCGTGGAATTCAAGGCGGGAAGGATCTGTCACGCGAGTTTCCTGAACTCGGGCAGACAGCCCTGTACTGTGTTACCGAGGTTCACTCGCAGGAAGAGATTCAGAAGCTCGCGGCAGCCCTAGGGGCTATTGTGGGAGGAAGGTGACTGAACCGTGTACAGACAAGCGAGTTGGAATGAACCAGTAATCTTCAGTCTCGGAAAGGCAGGGCGAAGAGGGCATAACGTGCCAAGTGCAGAGCCTCAAGTCAAAGAAGCCGTGGGCACTGCAGATACGCTTCTTCCAAAACACATGAGAAGAACGGGCAAAATTGGTCTTCCAGAGCTTTCTGAGGTTGAGGTCAACCGGCATTTCCTGCGTTTGTCTGAAATGAACTACGGTGTCGATTCAGGTTTCTATCCGCTTGGAAGCTGCACCATGAAATACAATCCCAAGATCAACGAAGCATTGGCATCTTTGCCATCTTTGAGCATGGCTCATCCATATCAAGACGAGAGCACCGTGCAAGGCATCCTCGAATTTCTTTTCAGACTTGAACGGTGGCTGAGCGAAATAACCGGAACGTACGAAATCTGCTTACAGCCTGCCGCGGGCGCTCATGGCGAGCTCCTAGGCACATTGTTGATGCATGCATGCCTCAAGTCCAACGGAGAATGTGAAAAAAGGACGGAAGTGATCGTTCCTGATTCTGCGCACGGCACGAACCCTGCAAGTGCCGCAATGGCCGGCTTCAACGTGATAGTCCTTCCGTCTGGAAGCGACGGGTGTATGGATGTTGAGGCATTGAAGTCTGCGGTTTCAGAGAGGACGGCAGGTCTTATGCTTACGAACCCTAACACCTTGGGCTTGTTTGAAAAAGACATCGATGAAATTGCCAAAATCGTTCACGAGGCAGGAGGCTTGCTCTACTACGATGGAGCTAACCTTAACCCGTTGCTGGGCAAGGCGAGACCGGGAGACATGGGTTTTGACATAGTTCACATAAATATTCACAAGACGTTCAGCACGCCGCATGGAGGCGGCGGTCCGGGAGCTGGACCCGTCGGAGTAACGAAGGACCTTGCAGAGTTTCTGCCCGTTCCACGCGTGGTTTTTGACGGAAAGAAGTACACGTTAAACTATGAAAGGCCGCATAGCATTGGAAAAATGAAGGGTTTCTACGGGAACACAGCAGTGCTGTTGAGAGCTTATGCGTATATCCTCAGCATGGGCTATGAGGGTTTGAAAGAGGCTGCAGAGATCTCGGTGTTGAACGCAAACTATTTGATGAACAAGCTGCGGCAGATTAAGGGTTTGACACTTCCATACGACACAGAAAAGCCGAGAAAACACGAATGCGTCTTGAGCGCGAAACGGCTGAAAGATGAAACCGGAGTATCAGCCCTGAACATTGCTAAACGCCTGCTTGACTACGGTTTTCATGCACCGACCATCTATTTTCCGCTTATAGTCGACGAAGCATTGATGATAGAGCCGACGGAGACGTTTGAGAAGGAAGAAATGGACCGTTTCATTGAGACGATGCGGAAAATAAGTGAAGAAGCATATACCAACCCGGATGTGGTTCTTAAAGCGCCCAGCAACACCGCAGTTTCGCGTCTGGATGAAGTCAAAGCATCCCATCCGAAGACTATGACTTTGAGTTGGCGCATGCATCTGGCAAAACAATGAACAAAACCAATGACGGAGCGCAACAATTATATATGATGCCTAAGCGGTTTACGATACTAACGCGCATGGAAGTGTAAATGTTTGACAGAAATGGAAGATAAAGTCCGTCAGGCCGTTGGTCAAGTTGTCGATCCAGAAACAGGCATGACGTTCGCAGACATGCAGATGATAACGAGCGTGAAAGAAGAAGGCGATGGCGTGTTCAAAGTTG
The DNA here is from genome assembly GCA_964399235.1 of uncultured Candidatus Bathyarchaeia archaeon. GTDB lineage: Archaea > Thermoproteota > Bathyarchaeia > Bathyarchaeales > Bathycorpusculaceae > DASPPK01. The sequence continues at coordinate 9,238 of CAYNQC010000045.1, forward strand.
AATTCGTGCCCTCAAGCCCATTCTGCCCAATTGCTTTCAAACTGGCCATGGACATCAAGAACGCTGCTAAGGTAGTTAAGGGCGTCAAGAAGGCGCTGATTTTCTGTCGCGGTCATGCCATGGAACAGCAGATCAACGACATGACTAACAAAGACCAGTAGAAACAGAAGATAGTCCTTCCTCTCCCCGTTCTCAAATGACTGCATACGCTTTCAACCGTTTAATCAGTGACTTTCGGCTTTTTCTCGGTTGAGGCGTCCCAAACGCTTTTAATATCGCCCTGACGGTCAACTTTTGTTGAAGACTGAACTGGGTCAGGGGGCGCTTGATGGGACAGAAATCGGAGCGGGTCTGCGACAAAGTTTGTGGAACGCATGAAATCAATTGTTGCGGTTCAAAGGTGCAGATCTCGCGGGAAGGCGCTAAAGTATTGACTGAGCCTGTTGTCAGGTTTTGCCCTCTGCATGCATCTTTGTATGGAAGCAAGGAAATCAATGCTACCACGGTGAAAGAAAGCGTGGAGAGAAAAATCAAAGAGTATGGATTCTGCTGCAGGAACCGTCGATTTGATGATGATCCTATGGTTGCTTATGGCGCTTCTGAAATGATGCGTGTGTGGCTTGATAAAGGCCTGATTGATTGCGGGGTTGTTGTTTGTGAAGGAGCTGGTACCGTGCTGACGGCTAATGCAAGGCTGATACAGGGCATCGGCGCACGCTTGACTGGGGTCATAAAGACTTCGCCCGTGAAGGAAGTGATTGAACACATCAAAGAAAACGACGGTATTGTATTGGACGAAGCCGGCGCACGGATTGATCAAGTCGAGGGCGTCAAAAAAGCAGTTGAAAAAGGCTTCCAGCATGTTGCCGTCACTGTGGCGAGTTTTCAGGCCAGGGCAATATCTGAAATTCGCAAGATTGAAAGTGTGACTGGAATTGAAGTGACCGTCTTTTCTGTGTGCAACACTCTTGCCAAAAGGGTAGACGTGAAGCATATAGCCAAAGCAGACATTGCCTGTGCAAGTGCTTCGAAGATACTTCGAGAAGATATTGGCAGTAAAGCCCTACTTCAAGTCGGCATGACCATTCCAGTTTATGCTTTGAGCCAAAGAGGCAAGGAACTGGTTCTCGCATATCTTGCATCGTTTGAGGACAGACTTGTCGTGTTCAGAACAAACAGGTTGCCCTTCGATGCAAAAGGCAAAGGACCGATACTCGAGAATTGTGGGCGTGCATAGCTAATAAGCAGATAACACAGTCATTTTTGTGTGCGAGTTTGGTGTGGATCAAGACGGCTTCTGTCGAAGATGTTCTGAAGATACTAAAGGCTAAGGCCAGGCCTGATCAGATTGAAGGAATGTCCCGATACGGAATGGTAGCTGAACGAAGATTGGGAGTGTCTATTCCCGACATACGGAAGATGGCGAAAGAAGTGGGGAGGAACCACGAGCTCGCGCTTGATTTGTGGAAAACAGGGATACCGGATGCGAAGATTTTAGCAGCCATGATAGACGAGCCTAGTAAGTTGAGCGAAGAACAAATGGAAGACTGGGTGAGTGACATCAACTCTTGGGACATCGGCGACCAAGCCTGCATGAACCTTTTTGAGAAGACACCTCTCGCCTGGAAGAAGATTCTCGATTGGTCAGAGCGGAAAGAGGAGTTTGTGAAAAGGACTGCTTTCGGACTACTTGCCTGCCTAGCATGGCATGACAAAGACGCAGAAGATGAAAAATTCATCAAGTTTTTCCCCGTTATAAAACGTGAAGCCACAGACGAGAGAAACTCGGTGAAGAAAGCTGTCAACTGGGCTCTCCGAAACATCGGAAAAAGAAACCTTAACTTGAACAAAGCCGCCATAAAAGCCGCAAAGGAAATCCAGAGAATTGATTCCAAAGCCGCCCGCTGGATCGCTTCCGACGCCATCAAGGAACTCGAGAGCGAGGGTATCCAGAGAAGACTAGGTCATTAACATCCTAAGATGCAGA
>CAYNQC010000046.1:0-10586 GCA_964399235.1 uncultured Candidatus Bathyarchaeia archaeon
ATATAATACAGTTTTGATACCGCAACGTGCATTTCATTTGATAAGATACATTGCCTATTGATTCTTGGCTGCTCATTGCACGGGGAAACGGAGAAGTGCAGCAATTCCACCTAAGGCGAGAAGTTTTGAACCTGCTTCATGTTCAGTGCTTACAATCATAGTCGTGCCGCCGCCCTTTTTCTCAACCATTCTCATTATTTCTTCCACTCTCAACCGTTTTTCATCTTCAAATCCACGAAGCACAGTATCGGCCAAGACAAGCTTTTCAACAGCGCCCAAGTTTGCCGCTTTCTCAACTTCGTCAAGTCCATAACTAACGTTTGATTCACTCTTTCCAAGCCTCTTCAAAATTTCCTCCACAACCGCGGCCTCTTCAGAAACTCGCAACTGCTTCACAGTTTTCAACAACACTCCTGAACGGAGCGCTTCATATATTCCAGAGAGACCCCCGCTGTTCACACTCTTGACGTCTATGACCGATTTTGCAAGCTCTGAATCCTCGTTTTCCACAAACTTTGCAAAGTCATTCTTCACGAAGCCTACGCCTATGATTGCAATCGGGCTGCGGTTCTGTTCCCATATTCCTCGCAAGCCTTCGAGGGCTCCTCTGAAATACACGCTAGTGGCAGTGGTGCGCTTTTCCGTCTCCAGTTTTCCAGGAAGCCGTATTCTCTCTTCTACTCTTTCCTCGATTCCATATTGCGCCGTCGTGGCTATCGCGTAACCTTCATCGTCTATCGAGATAATTATAATCGGCTTTTCCGACGTTCTGCTTGCCCTTTTCAGCCGCTCAATTTCGTGTTCACTCCACTCCTTCTTCACGATCGTGAGCGGCGTGTTAAGCGCAATACTGAGCGTATGATGCACTCCTGCCGGAACATCCTCAGGCGCATCTCTTATTATGCCATGAACTCTGAGCCTGCCCAGCAATCTGTCCCAATAGACTTCTTCCACGCTGACGCCTAGAAAAACCGGAACTCTTTCTCCCCGTTTCGGTCTTCCATACTTATCGTCAGGTTTCATTTCACGGGTAGTCCGGGCATAGACCATGTCATTCTTATGGATCACGTTGTACAGATGCCAGAAGTCGTCTGGCGTTTCCGGAATGGCTTTCACGTATTCCTTCTTTCGGTTCACTTCGAGTAACTTCAACGTTCCCAGCTTCCATGCTTCACGCATTATGCATTCAATACTTTTTTCACCTATTAAAACTGTCATTTCAAGATCAAACCCGCTGTTCCAGTTCGAAAAGTCTATTTGCCCGTCCTGCGGAGCTCTTGATACACAATCAAGCGAGAGTGTCTGCAGTTGGAAACTGTCGAGTTCAAGTATGAACCAGCCAAAGTTGAAAGAGGCTACAACAACCGAACCCTCTACATCGATCTTTCAAAAAATCAAATCACGAGCAAACCCGTCAGCCAAGAAATGAAGGACACCTTCATAGGCGGACGCGGCTTCGACATATGGCTCCTCTGGAATGCTCTCCCTAAAGATCGCATTGTCAAGTGGGACGACCCCGAAAACGAGGTATGCATTGCATGCGGTCCACTCGGTGGAACGCCTGTCTATCCAGGCAGCGGAAAAAGCATCGCAGTCTCCATTTCTCCGTTAACGGACAGCGTGGTTGACTCCAATGTCGGAGGCTATTTCGGCCCATACCTGAAGTTTGCAGGATGGGACGCACTTGAAATTCAGGGAAAAGCCCAGTCCGAAGTAGTCATATTCATCGACGGAGACGAAGGCAAAGTTCAGATCGAAGATGCTTCGCAGTTGCCTTCCGAGACCTACCTGATCACTGACTACTTGAGCAAAAAGTATGTCGGAGACAGCGGGCAACGTATATCCGTCGTCTCCTCGGGTCCAGGGGCTGAACACACGCGGTTTGGCTGTCTCAACCTTTCATGGTATGATCCTGCCCGCAAAATCCACAGGTTCAAACAAGCGGGAAGAGGCGGAATCGGCACAGTCATGCGAAACAAGAAGCTAAAGGCGATTGCTGTCAAATATTCTGGGAGAATTTCTGTCGAAACAAACGGACCAGCCGATCCAGAAACCGTAAAGCGGGTTGGCACAGCTCATAGCCAAGAGATAAGAAACCTCGATCCTAAACAAAACGAAATGTCCATTGTTGGAACCACTCATCTCATTACGATAATGAATGATTTTGACTTGCTGCCCGTGAAGAACTTCAAGTTTGGCAGCCACCCTGAAGCAGAAAAGCTAGGAAGAGAAATCTATAGGAAGAAGTTCCACAAAGGCTTCGACGGCTGCTGGATGGGCTGCGCAATGTCCTGCGCCCACGGCGTAAAAGACTTCGAGCTCAAAACTGGACCATACAAAGGACAGAAAGTCTTCATAACAGGACCAGAATACGAAACAATCGCAGGGATGGGCAGCAGCTGCGGAATTTTCGATGCAGACTGCATTATCGAGATGAACTTTTACTGCGACACATACGGTTTAGACACGATTTCAGTCGGTACCGCCACGGCCTTCGCAATGGAATGCTATACAATGGGAATCATCGACAAAAAAGCCACCGGCGGCTTGGACTTGAGTTTCGGAAACAAGGACGCCGCTCTCGAACTGATCCATCAGATGGCGCGGGGCGAAGGTTTCGGAATAATCGTTGGACAAGGCATCAGACGAATGAAGAAACTGTTTGCTGAAAAATATGGCGCTGACCCGAAAATTCTCCAAGACATAGGCATGGAGTCAAAAGGCCTTGAATTTTCCGAATATGTGACCAAAGAGTCCCTGGCACAACAAGGCGGATATGGCCTCACCCTGAAGGGTCCTCAACATGACGAAGCCTGGCTCATATTCCTCGACATGGTTCACAACCTCATGCCCACGTTTGAACAGAAAGCAGAAGGCTTGCATTGGTTCCCAATGTTCCGCACATGGTTTGGCCTAAACGGTCTATGCAAGCTCCCATGGAACGACGTGGTTCCAGAGGACAACAAGCAGACAAAAGAACCCTCCAAAGTCATCGCACACGTTGAAAATTACGCTAAATTCTTTTCGGCTGTGACTGGGAAAGAAACTGGAACCGAAGACATTATTCTGATGAGCGAAAGAGTCTACAACTTCCAACGCATCTTCAATCTTAGAATGGGTTTCGGCACAAGAAAACATGACACGTTGCCCTATCGCGCCGTCGGTCCCGTGACAAAAGAAGAGTACGAGAGCCGAGTAGAACGCTACGACAAGCAACTCCGAGAGAAGTTCGGCTACGATCCAATAGGCAAGTCCACTGAGGAGAAAATGAGTTCTTTGAGGAAGTTCAGGGAAGGTGAATATGAAAGGCTGAAAGACGCTGTCTACGCTCGACGCGGATGGAACGCAAACGGCATACCAACTCTTGAGAAAGTGAAAGCCTTAGGAATAGACTATCCAGAAGTAATAGAACTACTCAAAAAACATGCCTGATCAAGCACGGATTGAGACGGGTCGATCCTTCGCTTTTTCTTTTCTATCGTCTGTCCTAAGCATTTAAAGGCAGACTCCAATCCACTATTGTCTGTCGCAGGTGAAGGCATTCAATGAGGCTCACTTTTTGGCTCTTGGACTTGAATTACGAGGGCAAGAATGACGTTCCCGAAGTCTGGATGTGGGGCGTGACTGCTTCAGGAGAACGCGTGCTCATCATTGACAGAAGCTTGATTGCTTATTTCTACGCCATGATCGAGGAAAACGCAAGCGCCGAAAACGTTGTTGAAGAGATACGCAAGGGCCATTTTCCGTCCATATCGAAAATTGAGATCGTTGATCGAAAATTCTTTGGAAAACCCGTGAAGGCTTTGAAAGTCTATTGCAAGACTCCCGACGTCATGCCAGAATATGCCAAGTCTCTTCGAAAGCTCGAAGGCATCAGAGACTGCGTCGAAGACGACATTCGATTTGCAATGCGCTACTTGATCGACAACAACGTTGTTCCGTGCGGATGGCACGAAGCAGAAGTTAGCGAGGAGAAAGCCAAGAGGGAAGTCTGTGTTGACAAGGTCTATTTCGCAGAAAGTGCTCCAAAACTTCTTGAAAGGAACGATACCCCGCCTCTGCGCATTTTAGGCTTTTCAACAATCTACTACAGCAAAGAAGGTTCACCTAACCCGGACAGAAATCCCGTCGTGATCATTTCAACCGCAACAAACCCTGGTGAACAAAAACAGATCTTGGCAGATGACAAAAACAACGATAAGCCTGTTTTGGAAGCCTTCCTGAAGTATGTTCGAAGCTTTGACCCGGACATCGTCATTGGTTATGGCAACAACAGCCAAGGCTGGACCTACCTGAGAGAAAGATGCAAGAAGCACGGGTTAAAACTGAACGTTGACAGAACGCCAACCGAGCCTCATACCAGCGTCTACGGTCACGTTTCCTTGGTCGGCAGAGCAAACCTTGACTTGGCTGACTACGTGGACGAATTCCCCGAAGTAAAAGTGAAAACTCTCGCTAACCTTGCCGACTACTTGGGCATAATGAAGATTGAAAACCGAAGGATTGTCGAGGACATTGATTTCGCCGACTACTGGGACGCTAGAGAAAAACGCGGATTGTTGGCCGATTTCTCAAAGGATAACACTCGATGTATCATGGGCATAACCGACGCCATCAAGGATTTTGCCATGCAATTGTCAAATCTCGTCAGCCTGCCGCTTGATCAAGTTGGAACAGCGGCGGCAGGTTTCCGCGTGGAATGGTTCCTCATAAAACGCACACACTCGATAGGAGAGCTTGTGCCCCGCAGAATTGAACAGCCTTACCGACCCTATGTCGGCGGGCTGGTTCTTCAACCCACGCCGGGATTGCACGAAAACATAGCTGTTCTAGACTTCAAATCGATGTACCCTAACTTGATGATAATCTACAATCTTTCACCTGACACCTACGTGTCGCCTAAAGACCTGATTCCACCTGAAGGAGTCTACGAAGCTCCTGAAGTAAAACATAGGTTCCGAAAAGAACCGCCAGGCTTCTACAAGGAAGTTTTATCTTACCTTATTGGAGTGCGGGATCAAATCCGCCCCAAAATGAACGAACTCAAACCTGGAAGTATCGAATACCGCGTGTTGGACGCACGTCAAAAAGCTGTCAAAATCATAACCAACGCTTCGTACGGCTATGCTGGGTGGATAGGGGCAAGATGGTACGTGAAACCTGTTGCAGAGGCGGCAGCCGCGTGGGGCAGACACACGATCTTGACGGCTATTGAAATGGCGAAGAAGGAGGAGTTGAAGGTTGTTTACGGAGACACTGACAGTATCTTCCTAGAAAATCAGCCTGGAAAAATCGTGAAGTTGTCAGAAGAGATAAAGAGAATGATAGGTTTGGAAGTCAAGCCAGGCGAGATCTACGTGCGCATTTTCTTCACCGAAGCCAAGAAACGATATGCTGGTCTGCTGCTCGACGGTCGGCTTGACATAGTAGGCATGGAAGTCGTTCGCGGAGACTGGGCGACCATAGCCAAAAACGTTCAAGAACGCGTGCTGGAAATAATATTGAAGGAGCAGTCGCCAAAGAAGGCAGCAGATTTTGTGCAAGAATTCATCTATGACCTCAGGCAAAAACGCGTGCCATACCGAGATCTAGTCATTTGGAAGACCTTGACGAAGCCCGCTGAAGAATATGAGGTCAAAGCTTCTCACGTGGAGGCTGCGAAGATGTTGAAGGCGAAGGGTTGGGCACTCGCCATCGGCGACAAAATAGGGTTTGTCGTTGTCAGGGGCGCTGGCCGCCTCTATGAACGAGTAAAACCATATGTGCTCGCATCCTACGACGAGTTAGACCTGGAATATTACGTTTCAAAACAGGTTGTGCCTGCAGCCGCAAGAATTCTCGAAAGCTTCGGAATCACCGATGAACAACTCTTGCAAACGAAAAAGGGAGAAAAAGAAACTAGGAAGCTATCTGACTTCTTTGGGAACTAGCTTGCCGAAGCATCTGGAAAAGTTGTTAGCTGAACATTAAGCGACGGCTTCACTGCGTCTGAAAGGCGTGAAGCGATTATTCGCTTGATGTTTTTCTCGCTTGCTATGTCAACGATCCTCTGTGTTATGATGCCATCGAAAACTATCGTATCCACTCCTTCTGCATGCTGAAGCTTCTCTGCTAGTTGGCTTACCGGCAATCTTTCCGTCTGCTCAAGCTTGTCGTTGAGAAGAACCGCTTCCAAAGTGCCGTCAAGCGTCTTGATTATTTCGGCTATTTCTTTTGGAACCTCTACTTTCTGCTTTTCTCTTCTAGGCGGTCGGTACGGCTGTTGCTGTTGTTCCTGCAGTGGGACTTTGGCTTCGAGAGCGTCGAAGATTTCTTTGCAGTTCAGTTCTTCGACTTCTTTTCCCCTGGGTGCTCTTGAAATGAACTTGACGTCTGTCACTTGTTGCAGTTCTTTCAGAATCAGGTCTCCGCCGCGGTCTCCGTCAAGAAGCGCTGTAGCTTCCTTTTCTTTGCACAGCTTCTTTATTGCCTCGGGAACTTTGGCTCCTTCCAATGCCACCGTGTTGAGTAATCCACATCGCATCAGGTTGATTATGTCAGCTCTGCCTTCCACCACGATTATTTCCTTCGCGCTTCCAAGTTCAGGGCCAGCAGGCAACTCTTCTGCTCCATATTTTTCAACTTTGCCAAGCTTGAGAGTGTCTGACACTTCCTTGAACACTTCATCTACCGACGGCATGGTTTCAATGGTCCACTTGTGAAGGATCTCTTTGGCTCTGTCAATGATGATTTTTCTGCGTGCCTCTCTGACATCATCGATTCTTTCAAGCGCCACCTTTGAAGCACACGGACCTACTCTGTTTATGCTTTCAATGCTTGAGGCAATGAGCGCTGTGGACACTCTGTCAAGGCTGGTCGGAATCGTTATGGTGCCTGTTGTCTTGTCCTGTTTAGAATGCAGGTCGATTTCTATTCTTCCAATTCTGCCTGATTTCTGCAGTTCTCTCAGATCGAGTTCAGGTCCAAAAAGCCCCTCTGTCTGCCCGAAAACTGCTCCTATAACGTCTGGTTTTTCAACTACTCCTTCAATTTCAAACTTCGCATTTATAACGTACTTTATAGTAAACGTCTGGGATGAACCCGTAATCGTGCACCTCCTAGTGATGAGTTAAGGGTCAGTTAGTTAATCGCGTGAGTTGAGACTTTTCTTTCTCGAATCACGAGATTCTGTCTTAACATCTACTATATATATTACACTTATGAATTAAGGATCAAACTCTTTAAGCTTTTCCAATTCATAACGATTTTTCTTCAAGCCTTCTCAATCCGCACTTGACCTACTTTCCTCCGCAGCGTCTCAAGGTAAGCAGCCAAACCCTCTATGTCTTTGACTTCTCTGCCTGCCAGACTTAGAAGATCATTCCAGAACGTGAGGTTCGGATTTATTCTTGCCTTTTCCAAGTGTTCCCTAACGGTTTCGGTCCACTCTTTGCCCCGCCTGTCAAAGTCGAAAAGCAATATGACTTCTTTGACTTCGCTTTCTTCGATTTGACCGATGAGGTCGAGCCTAGATTTTCCGCCTGTTTTAGCGCATACTATGTTTCCTTGCATTCCGAGGTGTCTCAGGGTTTGAACGTCGTTGCTGCCTTCGACTATTATTAGAATGCCTCGTGATGATTCCTGTGCAAGACATTCGAGAAGTCGCTCGATTTTCTCCAGTTTTTCTCTCAGGTGCGCAGACAATGATTCTACCTTGTTATCACTGATTTCTCTACCACGTCGAGAGATTCTTTTGCTTCTTTGTGAGTATCGAAATATCTTCTAACGGGCTCCAGTATGGTTGCCAGTTCCTTTGAAACCGCGTTCTTCAGATCCAAGGGGTGGAGTTTACCTTCTGAATATGCCTTTTCAAGTTCCTGAAAATTCTGGAACTCGACGGCGCCACCAAACTTTGCAGGTCTTTCGATTCTGAGGGTTTTCTTCTCCCTGAAAATTATGTGTTTAACTATGTCTACTATCGGGTTGAATTCAACTGTTTTTTCTGGGCAGAAGGCTTGGGACACTTTTTGCTTTATTGATTCTGGCGTGTCATAGATGAAGATACAGGATTCTGGTTTGCTCTTGGACATTTTTGCGGAAGATATGGCTTCCTTTCTTTCTTTGCCCTGCGGAATCGGCCAGATTGCCGGTTTCTCCAGACCCTGTAACAGGTGATGGTGGACGCAAACGGGCTTCCAGAAGCCGAGTCTTTCACCAAGTTCGCGGCTCACGACGTTGGCTTTTCGTTGGTCCATGCCAAGTTGGCATATTTTAACTTCCATGTGGAATATGTCCGCGATCTGCATCGGCGTGTACAGGAAATCTGAAACGTGGTGCGCTTCTGTTTCATGTCTTCCTGCTATTTCCAGCGTCCGCCTGGTTCTCCTCAATGTTAGTTCTTTGGCAACTCTGATGGTTTTTGACCAGTATTCTAAGTGGTCGTACAGTTCATCTGAGTATATGAATTCGACTCCGGTCTTGGGGACTCCGAGAGCGATCCATGAGTGTCTGAAAAGGTCGCCGGCTTTTCTAATCAGGTTGAGGTCGCCGCCGAGTTTGTCGTTAAGCCACGCGTGCCAAGTTGAGAGGTAAGCTTTGAATCGAATTCCAGCTTGGATGAAGTCTTTCATTTTGTAGGCGCATATGATGCCCGTTCCAAGATGGACCAAACCTGAAGGTTCCCAGCCGTTGTAGGCTATTGGATGAGCTTCTGTCTCCAGCAAGTTCCTCAAATCTTTGGTGGTTATGACTTCCTCGGTTGGGGGTCTGGATATCAATTCGATTTTCGTTTCGATGTCCAAGTTTCACATCAGCCTGAATTTGGTTGTCTTAGCTGTAACGTCATGGTGAAACTTAAGAGTTGCTAACGACCAGAGCTATAGTCTGAGTCTGAAAAATATCCATTTTCCATGACTTAGTTACCTTAATGTCTTATAGAGAGTCTCTGTGATCTTTGCAAAGAGGGTGCCTACTAACGTGTAAGTTCTGTTTCCAAAGTATTTCCTTATGTAAAACTGAACCATTCCTTTGAAAAGTGCAAACTTCAGTTTGGACTCGGAAAACTGAGATCGGTACAACAGTTTATGTTTTACTAGGTGAATGTTGTCTGGTTCCGTCCATTCTTCAGAAATCATGCTACTTCTTACTCTTTCAAACAATGGGGTGCCTGGAATCGGATAGGGGAACGTGAATGAAAGGTAGTCAAGAGGCAGTGAAGATGCAAAGTCAACGGTGTCAAGAATCGTTCTGTCAGTTTCGCCGGGATATCCAAGTATGAAGAAGGCCCCAACCTGAATTCCAGCCTTCTTGCACGTGTGAACCGCCTCTCTCGCCTGCCTTGTCGTTATCTGTTTGTTCATGATTTTCAATATAGAATCGTTTCCAGACTCTATTCCGAAAAACACGCGGACACATCCGGCTTTCTTCATTCTTTCAGCTACTTCCCTGTCTATCGTGTCAACTCTTGAAAGGCATTCCCACCCGATGGCAACGTGTCTGCGGACAAGTTCATCACATATGCTTAACAATCGTTTGCGCCCCAGAGTGAAACAGTCATCGGCAAACCAGACGCGCTCGTAGCCTAGCTTGTGAACTGCTTCAACTTCTTGCGCTATGTTCTGGGCAGATCTGGATCTGAACATGTTCCCGAAAACGGGTCGGCTGCAGAAGTCACATTCGAACGGGCAGCCCCTAGAAGTCATGACAGACGTAGTTGTGTAACCAAAGTTTGTTGAATAATATCTTTGGTAGGCTCTGTTGTCAAATGTTTCCCGTGCAGGGAAAGGGATGTCGTCAAGATTCTCCATGAAATTTCTTGCCGGAGTCAGCACGGTTTTCCCGTTTTCTCTATACGCAATCCCCTTCACTTTTCTGAGTTCGTCTCTGTTCTGAACCGCTTGAACCAGCTCCAGCATCGTCTCTTCGCCTTCTCCTATGCATACCACGTCAAAAAACTGAAGAAAATCCTCAGGGTTCGAAGTGGGAAGAGGTCCACCTGCAACGAGAAGTTCGCAGTCTTTTCTCAGAAGCTGAGCCATTTGAACGGCTTTCTCCTTCATTGAAAACATCACTTGGATGCCGACGATTCTTGGATTTGACTGTTTGACTTTTTCAAGTGCCGTGTCCAAGCTCAGGAAGGTACAATCCACTATTTCAACCGAGATGCCATGTTTCTTCAAGTAGGCTGCAATATAGCCCAAACCTAGTGGCGGAAATCTGAAGATGGAATTGTAGATATATACGATGCAACGCTGCTGGCTTCTGCGTTTGGAACGGGTCCTGGCAACCCTGCATGGGAATCGGCAACTGACTTGAACTGTGACGGCATAATTGACATCTGCGACGCCATATTATTGGCATCGCATTTCAATCAACATAGCCCTTAGGTTTGGAACGATCACGATCCTTTAGATGAAAACCACTCGCCTGAAGTTGTTTTGAGTTCTTGTGTGTTGGAGCGCGAGCGTGACGCGAGCGCGACATTAATATCGATCGATCTATAGGCGCGCGCTACTCGTAAAGTGGCAAGAAGATAGAAGCTGCTTTTTCCTAGCGGGCTGGATTGTCTCCCATGTAACCTAACACTTAGCTTCATTGCTGGAGCGGTG
>CAYNQC010000047.1:0-6557 GCA_964399235.1 uncultured Candidatus Bathyarchaeia archaeon
AAGAGTTCTTTCCACAGATTTTGGTCATCAAAACCTTCTAGTCTGTGAATAGTTCCGTCCACCAATCTTGTCGGGAAGATTCCTTTGTCCTGATAGTGTTCTCTGTTTCTTGCCAGGTTCTTTGCGGCGTCACTGCACGAGCGGGGCAAAAGTTTGAATCGCTTCTCCTTCTTCTTCACCGACTCTGCATGCAAATCCTCGGCTATCCTCAAGGATTCTGCTGAATTCTCCAGTCCATGATTTACGGCCAAAGCCAAGGCCGCAAGGAGCAAGTATGGGTCAGCAAACGCGTCTGGAGCCCTATATTCAAAGGTTTCGCGACAGCTCTCGGAGCCGTGAATTTCTTTCTTGAATTTCCACCATAGGGGAATTCTTATGAGTGCCAAGCGATTTCTTGCACTCCAACAAATGTGCATAGGTGATTCTTTGCGGGCGATAAAGCGTAGGTAGGAAGCAGGAGTCGGGTTTCCAAATGCCGCTAGACTTGGTGCAAAGCTGAGTATCCCGCCGATCATCCGAAGTGAATCATTGCTCAAGTTTCCACTCTGATCTGCAATGATATTCCGACCATGCTTCAACCCACACAAATGGATATGCATTCCATTTCCAGCATGCCTTAGGTCAATCTTCGGAATGAAAGAAGCAGAAAGTCCATGTCTCATGCAGGTGTTTCTAACAACCCACTTGGCAACTGCCACTGTCTCCGCCATGTCCGTCAGTTTTTGTGGTGTAAACTCGATTTCGTGTTGCTCCATTACAGTTGCGTCCTTGCCACTTATCCGGCCGACTTCACTGTGCCCATACTTGGTCGATATACCTATTGTCCCTAGAATTGACAAAATCTCGTTTCGAATGTCTTCGAACTTCGAAAAGGGAGAAGAGTCGTGATAGTTCCTGTCTGGTGCACCTGCAAAAAGGAGCTCAGTTGGCTGTCTTGCAATTATGTAGAATTCAAGTTCGGCCAGAGCTCTCAGTGAGATGCCACTAGAAATCTGCAGTTTTTGTTCAGCCCTTGTCAGAACGGTTTTCGGTGCGATGTCTAGCGGTTTTCCATCTTCGCCAAGATAGTCGCACAGAATGTTCAGAGTTGGCAACGCCGAAAATGGGTTCATGAACGCCGTCTTTATCTGGGGGGAAATGTAGATATCACTCTTGCCTGGTTCAATATAGGAAAATAGGCTTGAACCGTCAACTCTTTCGCCATAGTCCAAGACTTCTGAGATCCTGGCTTTTTCTGCTGTCGAGAAGCTGACTGTCTTCAGTTTTCCCTCCTCTGGAACATGGCACAGATTGAGTATCTTGACTCCGTTTTCGGAGATGAACTTGAGGACACTTTCTTTGTCGGAGAAATCAAACATGCCACGCATGGACTAGCCCTCCAATGTACGAATCAAGGATGTCGAAAAACTGATATTTTAACCCTCCCCATTGTAGACCTTTCTGAGTACATGTGTTGTACATGATTCCGAATAAGGATAGAGAGCTATTCACAAGGATACATTTTGAGGATTCGCTAAGTTTATTTATAAAGCCTTGTGTGTAGTAGGTGTCGAAACAACGGAGAAAAAGCAATGTCCAGGAAAATACCATCGAAAGACGAAGCGCTCGAAGCCTTGGATTTTATCGTTAACGTACTTAAAGAACATGAAAAAGACCTGGACAAGCTGATCAACGAACTTGGCAACGTAACGGAAAAGATGGGTGACACGGGCGAACTAAGCGGAAAGGTAGAGAAGGTGGAGGAACGCCTTACAACGTTACAGAACGAGATCACGAATCTGATCACTCACCTTTCAGCCTCACACGAACGCCCTGCCGGTATCCCGGCGATCGCTCCAGAATTGTTGCCAAAACCCAAAAGCGAAGAAGTGCATATCAAAGAAGCTTATGGACCTCCTGTCATTCTTCGCTGCAAAGTGTGGGAAGATTTTCAATCGATAGCTTCCCAAGCGCAGACCTTGTCCTTTATGTATCGAGAAGCGGAGAAAACATACCAAGTGGACGCGGTGAAGGACAATCAGATCATAACTTATGGCGGTCCCCTTCCCAATGGGGCCACCATGTTGAAGGTATGGCTTTCCAGACAGTTGGATGTTCCTGAAAAGAAGGTCTTAGAGGGCATTTTGGCCATAGGTTAGCATCGTTTTAAAAAGTGCGTATGTTTCTGGACTTCGCAAAGTTTTTATACGAGACTTGACTCTTAAGTCTTACGATGTGCTGGAGGGCCAAGGTTGAAGGCAACCACAAAGCCAATGCGATTTTTTTCCGTTCTCGAAGCCTTCTCCTTTCTCCTCAGTGACGGAAAATGGCCTCGTGGTTTAGCCAATAAACGATGAAACCCCCAGCCGCATCAAAAACCCGGAGACCCAAGCGGTGGACCAAGCGAACACGGTCGTAGAAAGGATCCATGAAGAATTCGTTAACTTCAGAAGAACAATGGAAGAACTATACATGCTAAAGCGAGTAGCTTCCGACCTGAAGAACTACAAAAGAATGATCAAACTCAAGAAGTATGATTAGCCGCACGAGATTCCACTAACAGAGTGACTTTCTCACGCACTCGTCATGACCTAAAGAAGAATGAGCGCGCGCATCGGTGGCTCTCCTCTGGCGCATGTTGTTCTGACAGTTTTTCTTCAAAAGCGCGCTATTTGCGCGATAGGTTTTTGGTTTCCAGCGCAAGCCAATCCCAATCACTGTTTTTGCTGCTTTCAACACAAATGCGTTGAACTTATATTGTAAGTAGGTAAATGCTGGAGTGATTCCTGATGAGCACAGACAAACCACCTCGGCAGCTAAAGCACTTTTTCCTTGGAATTCTGCTTTGCATCGCCGTGGCAGCAATATCTTATGTTCTATGGGTCTCCTACAGGCCGATCAGCAGTCTGATGTGGGCGTTCATCGTAAGCATAATCATCGCCAACGTAACCAACCTGCCCAAGAGATTTACTATCGGAGTGAATTTCTGCTCAAAGGATCTTCTGAGAGCCGTCATCGCCGTCTTGGGCATCGTCACGAGCGCGCTGATTTGGCTGCAAGTGGGAGTCGGGTTACTCAATGCGCTATTGGTGGTCTTGTTCTCGTTCTTCTTTGGCACATGGCTGGGAAAGAAAATGGGCATAGAGAAGACCCTTAACACTCTGGTCAGTGTAGGCACAGCCATCTGTGGAGCGTCAGCAATAGCGGCAACTGCACCTACCATAAAGGCAAAAGAGGAAGAAGTAGGACTAGCCTTAACCTGCATAACCCTCTTCGGTCTTCTGGCCATGTTTTCCTATCCCTTCCTTTTCTCAAACACTATCGTCGGAATCTGGCTAAAACACGACCCAAACCTGTTCAGCATCTGGTGTGGCTCCGGCATTCATGAGGCAGCTCAAGTTATCGCGGCTTCAGGTGCTTTGAACCCTGACGCCATAGGGTCTGCCGTGCTCGTCAAGTCAATCCGCATTTTCATGATCGGCCCCATGATATTAGTTGCCACGTATCTCTTCTCAAGGAAGGACAAGTCACCCACCGCCAACGTCCAGATCAAAGCAGTCCTTCCTGTTTACGGCGTAATCTTCATCGTCAACTCGGTTTTTTGCGCCTTTCTTGATGTTTATTCTCCTCAATTGCTCACAATCGGGTTCGATTGGGTAACGGTGAAGAAGATACTTTCGGGGACAATACTTCCTTTTCTCCTTGCAACATGCTTCGCCGGAGTCGGACTGAAGGTGAAATTCAAAGACATCGCCAAACTGGGGGTCAAACCGTTTGCCTTTGGTGCCTTGATGGCATTTCTCGCTGGGCTACTTGCTCTGGGACTCGCTGCTGCCGCGGGCAGGTTTCTATAGACTGGCTCCGAAAGACGCGCGCTGCACTAGGGCTCTTCTGACCAACGCTTCAACCAGAGTACGTGACCCAGTGAATCGTGTGTTGTGTGTTAGCGCGCGCTCCGAGCCTAAGGCTGCAAAGTGCGCTCGGTGAGATTAGACGAAAACTTATAGAACCCCGCAAGAAGTTAGAGAATATGAGGAACGCCTATGAAAGATAGAACCGCAAACAATGTCCATGACGCGTTTGTTGGTGAGGCAAAAGCCTACCAAAGACTACTCATGTTCGCAAGAAAGGCCGAAGAAGAGGAACTGCCGCAGATAGCTCACCTTTTTAGGGCAGTGGCAACCGCTGAAGGAGTCCACTCACGCAGACATTTTGCTCTTCTTGAAGCTGTAGCGGACACACAAACCAACCTTGAAAACGCATTCCAATCGGAAAAAGCCGTTAATGGAGTGCATTACGTCGAAATGCTGCAGGATGCTGAACAGGACGGCGAAGAAACTGCAGCGCTGATCTTTTCACAAGCTCGCGACGTAGAAGGCGAACATGCAGATCTGTATCGGAGAGCGCTTACAGACTTGATAGCGCAGCGTTCAACTGACTACTTTGTGTGTACAGTGTGTGGGCATCTTCATGAACGCGAAGCACCTGAGACCTGTCCAGTCTGTGGGGCGCCTAGAAAAGTCTTTGAGAAAGTTTCCTAGAAGGCACGTTTGGAAGCAGGCGACTTTTCGAGGGCTGACTTTTCGTGAGAACGCTGACAAAGCTAGTAACCAGTCACAGTTACAGCAGTTATTTATTGCCTGGCGTTGGATAGTCAGTTGATGCTAGATGGAAGGCGTCGTCGAGAGACTCCAGCGAATTGGGTTGACAGAATATGAAGCTAAAGCTTACTTGAGCCTCCTGAATGCTCACGTCAGCACTGCGACGCAGGTTTCTGAAAAATCGGGCGTTCCAAGAACCAAGATATATGCGATTCTGGAAACATTATCAATCAAAGGCTGGGTCAAGATCTACTCAGGCGTACCATTACTGTTCAAGTCAGTGCACCCCAGGGAGTTGTTCAGAAAAATCGAACAAGACTATCATGAGTTTTTGCATTCTGTTGAGACGACGCTCAAAGAGGAAGTGAAGGAAATGAAAGAAAAGTTCGTGATAAAGAAGTTTGACATAGGACTTGAAAGCCTCAGGGAAGAGATATCGAAAGCCAAAACCGTGGAGATCAGCAATGCCACTGCAGTTTTCATCAAGAAAGTGAGCGATGCCTTTGCACCCGATGCTATGATCAAAGTTCTACTGTTTCCCGGTGAAAACAAAAGCAACATCAAAAACGTGCAGTTCAGACAGGCTGAAGTTGGTATAGTAAGTATAGTGAGGAACAGAGAAGTGCCATCGATGTCCATTACGCTCGACGAAACTAGAACGTTCACCGCATTCCAAGATCCCGTCGACCAGCACTTCATCATTGACGAAATGCTATACGATGAATGCTCGCATTGTTTCTCAGAATGGAGCGGTATGAGCTGGGAAGCCGCAAAACATCTGTGAGGGAAGACAAATGCCGATTGTCGACGGTAGATATGAAGCCAAGATTTCCACAACTTTTGCAACGACGGAAGAAGGAATAGAAGAAATAAAGAAGAAACTGCAGAAGTCGAGGAGAATGAGAATCAGTAATATCCCAATGAAACTACTTGAAGAACTGAAACCGCTTCTCAAAGACAAAGACTTAAGAATAATCCTGCCGATGGGAGAGAAACCCACAGAAAATTTGGAAAAAATGGGAGAAGTTGCCACCACCAAAGCGAGAATCTACGCGGATTTCAAAGGAAAAGAGGCGAACTCGGGCTCGATCAACTTCTCAGACGTAGTCTTCAACATTCTTTGGACACGCGATCAGATACTCACCATCTCCACGATGGAATACAGCAAATGCGTCAAATGCCTTGGTGAAACATTTGAGGGGGGCTGGCGATTCGCCCAGAAATGGTAGGTACGCGATTTGCACAGTGAGCTCTAGAACATCCTTCAAACCCTTTTTTCTGATCGTGACATGAGCACGGTCCCGACTCCTGACCGATGCACGCTTTCCGCAATAGCACATTTTCAAAAAGTATAGTAGAAACCTCTGACAATATTTCTATAGATGTAACTGCGTGGATAAGAATGGAGTTCTGCGATAGATGCGGCTCCCGCATGGGGAGAACCAAAGAAGGTTATGTCTGTCCCAGATGTGGGGCTGTAGTTCAAGCTAAGCTTGAAATGCAGTTGATGAAAGAAAAAGATAGGAGCGACTTTGGGAGCATCTACGTGTCTGGCGAGTCAACAACGCATCATTTACAGATTTCTCGGGAATGCCCAAAATGCGGAAATAAACAGGCTTTCCATTGGTTTTCGGGAGTGTCAGGAGAACACGCGGGCATCAGAAGAGAAAGAACAATAGAGCACTTCAAATGCACAAAATGCGCTCATTCTTGGACAGAAGAATCATGAGACTTTGAATCAACGGTCCCAGCGGTTCTTTGGGTTTCCTTGTAGCCGCCAATTATGTATCCCCCCAAAATGCCACACAACAGGGAGACTGCGGACTGAAGTAAGAGCCACAACAAATTCGACTTGAAAACTATCGCTTGTTCGGGATATAGCGAGACCGTAACGATCACGTAGGAAAAACCTGCCAACGAGATGATTATAAGGCCTATGCCTGCCGCTAGATTTTGATCCATCTTTCTTTCCGCAAC
>CAYNQC010000047.1:6657-10532 GCA_964399235.1 uncultured Candidatus Bathyarchaeia archaeon
CCAAAACAGAACATAGAAATCGCTTCTGCCTCAAACCTGAAAACAGCGGTTGAGTATGCTATGCTTGCGGCAATTGCAGTCAATGCACCAATCAATAAGCCTGAACAGCCAGCGCAGTAGGTTCGGTCTCCAACATTAATGACGTGAGTCGAAAAACGACCACATGTTGGGTGGTGACCTTTCAAAATTGCGGGGTTTCCCTTGGGATTTGTCTCGTCTTTCTCAGCGGATGAATAAGGCCTTGTGTGTCTATGATGAAATACGCGTGAACAGCGTGACGGTAGAACAGCCGCGGTTGCACCTAGGCAGTTTATCACGATGAATAGTGACATCGCAGGCTGCTTTGATGAGGGTATTGGGGCTTTCGAGAGTAAAGTCAATGCGACAACGAGGAGCAGGCAAATTAGGGATGAAGCAGTGAGAGCGAACGACGCGAGTCTACTGTTTCGAACTCTGTTCTTGTCAGATGCCATTCGTGTTCATCCTGTAATCAGCAGTGTGCGAATAGCTTGATGGAGCCTGGTGACTTTTAGGTTTTGTCCGATCGCTCAGCCGTCACTGAAAAGTGGCTCACGTCTTTTGTCACGACTTTTCCTTGTTCAAGAAGGTTCACGACTTCATCCACGTATCCGAAGTACTGGGCGTCTCTAAGGTACTTGGTTCGAGGTCTTGGCATGTTGACTTTCACTTCTCCGATGACTTTTCCAGGGCGAGGTGACATGACTATTACCCTGTCTGCCATGAACACGGCTTCCTCAACGTTGTGGCTTACCATAATGAACGTGTTTGTGGGGAGGGCAGGGTTCCGCCAAATGTTGAGCACGAGTTCTCGCAGAGTCTTCGCTGTGAGTTCGTCTAGAGATGAGAAGGGTTCATCCATAAGCAAGACTTCAGGTTTTAGGGCCAGGGCTCTTGCGATACCCACTCGTTGTTTCATCCCCCCTGAGAGGTCATGAGGGTAGGTGTTTTCAAACCCTTCAAGTCCAACCATCTGCAGATACTCTTCAGAAACGTGCGCGCGACTCTGCTTTGTCACACCTAGAACTTCCAAGGGCACCTCAACGTTTTCAAGCGCAGTCTTCCACGGGAGCAGACCGAAAAGCTGGAACACCATTGCAATCTTTGGTGACGGTTTTGTGGCGGGATCTCCATTGAACAGAATTCTTCCTGAGTCAGCCTTTTCGAGTCCTGCGATGATTCTCAACACGGTAGATTTTCCGCATCCAGATGGGCCGACTAGACACACGAACTCGTCTTTTCCAACTGAGAAGCTCACGTTGTCTAACACTAGGATTTTCGTTTTTTCTGTTGGAAAAGTTTTGGTCACGTTCTCTGCTTCAATCACTGACATTGTTCAGACCTCAATGTGATACTTTTCGAACTTTCTCAGTAGCCGGCGCCACACAAACCCTTCCATTAGAAGAACGATGGTCGCTATCACTACCAGCATGAAAACCAATACCACTGTGTTTCCGTATTCATAGCCTGCCTTGTCTAGGAGCGAGCCTATTCCGGGCACAGAGACAGGTGGGATGTTTGGTTCTGTTGATGGAAGATATTCGGCAAAGATTATTGTGTTCCAACCTGTTCCCCATGATAGGATGCTGCCGGTCACTATCGCTGGAAGGATAGACGGAATCACAATGTGTGTTATTCTTTTCAATCCCTTGAACCCCAAGATATGGCTGACCTCGTTTATTTCTGTCGGTATGTTCTTGACGGCACTGACAATGTTGAGGAACATGTACCAGATCATGTCGAGCACCAGCATCGTAATGCAAGTGAGTTCGAGGGCGATTCTCGGATTTCCGATGAGTTGGGTCAGACCGAGTGATATTACTGGGAACAATGCAAGAATTGGCACCCCTTGTCCAATGTCGTAAAGCGGAAAGAATACTGTGGCAAATCTCTTGTGTTCTGCTGCAAGGACTCCCATTCCAATTGCAGCTGCAAGGGAGATTCCATATGCTAATGAGAGGCGCCCCATGGTCATGATGATCAACATTGGCAGGTTCCATAATTCCTGAGCAGGCGGCTGACCAAAGCCATTGCAGATTATTGCGATCGTCGGGAGTTGTCCAAACACTTGATACAGCACAAAAAAAACAGCTGAGAATGCCAAGATTAGCGCCACGATTTTTTCAACGTGGGAATACTTGCGCAGGCGTTGGGCAGCAATGGAAAAAGACCTTGGCCAATGTAATCTTCCGAAATGCAGCCAACTGGTTGCCCTTGCAACGCCGAGCTTTCCTACTCCGGAAAGGTCGAGTCTGAAGACGGGTTTGAAACTGCCTGTGTTTGCTCGTCCCATGAGTCTGTGCCAGGTCAGGGTGTTGAAGTAGACCACGATGAAAGTAATGAACACAAGGAGGATTATTGCGAAGTTCATGTCTTTGAATTCGTAGGCGGCTTTTGCGAGCAGGTAGCCTAGACCTCCTGTGGGAGGCGTGACGACTCGGCCTTGATATTGTATGTATTCTGCTGCGATCATGAAAAACCAGCCGTCGCACCACGCGAGGTTTGCCCCTGAAATCACTGCAGGGGTGATTGCTGGCAGCACGACATGCCGGACGTATTGCAATCCTGTCAAGCCGAAGCTTTTTGAGGATTCGACAACGTTTGTGGGTATGCCTCGAATGGCTCCCAGAACCCCGAAGAATATGGCCCAAGCCATTGATGTGAATAGCAGGACCATTACGGAGAGTTCGATCCCAAGCGTTCCGAGGGCGAATAGGAAGCCTATGACCATGGGGAAGTAGCCGAGTATCGGTATGGATTGTAGGAGGTCTATAAAAGGTGTGAGAACTAATGAGGCAATCCGGTTTGTTGCTGCGAGTATGCCGAAGGAAACTCCCCAGACGACGGAAACGGCTAATGTTATGAGTATTCGAGATATTGTGCTGAAAGTGTACAAGGGGAGGTTCTTGATCTCAGGATATTGTACGAAGGACATGATTAGCCAAGTGATAACGAAGAGAACGGCCAGCCCTAATATGAAACTCAGTAGATACTTCCGCAATGTCCATTCGCCAGCTTAACCTCAAGTCCCTAAGCATGAACGTTGCATGTGCGATTTAAAAATATCGTACGCGCAATCTCAAATCATAGCGCGCACCAGTTGTCCGGGATTCTGAATGACGATGGCCATGCATTTGCTGCTTGGTGGCAGATCTTACATAGGATGGTTACGTTGTAGGACAGCGATGTGGACCTACGATACGGACTGTCCAACATGGTTATTGGCTTGAAAACAACCAAAAACACCCCCTTCCCCCTAGGTTTTCAGCCCAGGTAAGTACTCTGAACGGATATTAGGCTGGTTACGGGCTTGATCCTCAGAGTGGTCGCTATGTTGCCTTCCAGCATTGATAAGCATGTTTTTAATCCTCGTGCTGTCGGTCTCTTCGAATTAGCCATCGCAGCTCTCGGGTCTGATTTTGACTTTCAATGGTGAGGAGACTTGAACCTACCAGCGAATTTTCTTTCTTTAGAAGCTTCAGCAGGCTGTCGTCTTCATTTATGACCAGTTTTTCTGCTTTTCTTCAGGAGTTTCTTTTTGGGAAGCGTTGGTTTCCTAACTCTTTCAGCATCTGGAATTTCCAACCCACTGTTACTCATGTGGCATTCTTCCTTTGCCATAAAGCTCTATGTAACCGCATTTGCGGCAGACGTAGGCGGCGAGTTCTACTCCGGGTATTCGCCAACTTGGGACTCCTGTGTCTGAGGTTTCGATCTCCATTTGGCTTCTAATCATTCTTCCACGGCATTTGGGGCACTTCTTGAATTCACTCACGACTTGACGCCCTCATGTTTATGATGTGCGAAGTAAGATTTGAACCTTCCACCCGAAAGAGATATCACTCAATTTCGCGCGC
>CAYNQC010000048.1:0-8606 GCA_964399235.1 uncultured Candidatus Bathyarchaeia archaeon
TGCCGTCCGTGTAACTCTGAACTTTCATCTTTTTGTCAATCTAATGCCTTCTCATCATCCGGCATCAAACGAAGTGCCGTGTCAGGAATAAAAACTGTTCGCACCGTGAACATGCGGGGATTGCGTGGACCTGTGGGCGTAGAGGGTTGGACGCCTTCGGAGGAGGATTCGCTCTGCAGTCACGGGCTACTGATTACCACTTCACAAAACTCTTCTTTCAACAGATACATTAAGGACAAATCATGGGAAGAATCGAAGATTGGCCCTTTGCAGGTCCATACAAGATCACTAACAAGTACTGCAAGACCAACAACAAGAAACGCTCAACACAAGAGTAAGGTTGTTCCATCGTTTCTAGCATCTGGATTTTGAATGTGTATTCTCCATTCATAAGACAGTTAAAGCGTATCAGCCAATTCCTTGCTCAGAAGCTGGAGAAATTGCCATGACAAAAAGCTTAACAAATAAAGAAAGAAAAGAACTCCAAGCAAGAATGGCCAAGGTTCTCAGTCCAAAAATCAAAGAACTCTCGACAGAGTTGCAAAAAATATTGCTAGATGACCTGGTCACTGCCTTCCAAAATAGAATAAACGTGTTAATCCGAGCACAGGCCAAAAGAAGCTATTAATGGAGACTAAATAGAAAAAAGACTTAACACTAATCCATAAAAGCTTTATATGGAAAGGGTCTAATATGGCGGAAAAGAGGTTTAGACGATGAGACGCTCCAAACTTGAGATGTACATAGACATAATCAAGGTCTTGGCACACCGTGGCCCGTTGAAGCTCACGCACATCATGTATAAGGCCAACGTTAACTGCAGCGTTCTAAAGGAATACTTGGACTTCTTGATTAAACAGAATCTGGTCGAGGAACGCACTGTTGGCAAACGACGCACCGTCTACGCTGTCACTCAGAGAGGAATAACCGTTCTGAAATACTTCAGAGAGCTAAAACTAGTTCTACCGATAATCGAAGAAGCACGCGCACTGAGCAACGGGATGCCCGTGCCTTACTAGGCAACCTCCCAACTTTTTTGATCGCAGTCTGCATGTTTCTGTAGTGCCCACGCTCAATTTGACTCCGGCTGGAATGCCGAAAAAGGCTTCGCACGCATTCATCTGATCGTTCAACATACAGGACACCGCATCGAAGGTCCTGCTTATACTCACAGAACGGCTCAATAGTTTGTCTTGTAAATCAAGACCAATGTGTCGTAAGACTTAATAAACGCGTGTCCATTAGTCTTATTGTACATCTGTAAAACACAGAGGAAAGACACTTGGCGAAGGAAGAGATTGCAGGGAAGAAACCCATACAAGTGCTTGAAAAGATAAGAGAACACCTCGAAAAACTCAATGAAAAAATCGAAATAATGATTGAACTTCAAAAACATGACAGAAAAGACGTTCAACCAACCTTCACAGATGCTCCATTAGACGTGATGACGCTGCTTTCCATGCCAGATCATCTCAGAAAAACGGCAATGACCGTTTGTCGACTAGGCCGAGCCACGGCAGACGAGGTTGCTCAACAGACCAAGAGAGCCAGAGCTGTGGAAAGTGCATACCTAAACCAGCTGGTTATTATGAAACACCTGAAAAAGGAACGAAATGGAAGAAAAGCGTACTTCTTCGTCGACAGGGAGAACCAGGAGCGATAGACAATGGGAAAAATCGTGGCCGTTCACTCTTACAAGGGCGGGACAGGAAAGACACTTCTTTCCATTAATTTAGCGGCAACCTTTGCAAAACACGGAAAAAAGGTGTACCTGTTTGACCTTGACTTTCGTGCTCCAAGCCTAGCTACGTTATTGAAAATTGACAAAGCCGAATACTGGCTAAACGATTACCTCAATGGAGTCTGCGAAATCGACAAAGTCCTAATCGACATGAGCAACAGAATCAACGGCAGTGGAACACTCTGCGTAGGTCTAGCCAATCCGTCCACCGAAGCAATAAGAGACATGTCAGCCAAAGACAGAAAATGGGAGATGCGAGCCCTAGGAAGACTGCTAGCTCTCAGAGCTTCCCTGCTTAACGAGAAACACTACGACTACCTACTCTTCGACACCAGTCCCGGACTTCAGTATTCATCCATAAACGCGATCGTGAGCGCAGATCTAGTGCTCGTCGCCACCACTTTCGATCGGTCAGACGTGGATGGAACCAAACGCATGTTGAGAGAACTGTACGACCTGTTTGAGAAGAAGACAGAGATTGTCCTGAATAAGGTACTGGATGGATCTCTGAAAAGCGATAAAGACGAGGCAAGGAACAGACTGAAAGACGTGTATCAAGTTCCACTTCTAGGAATCGTGCCTTGCTTCTGTGATGTCCTGAAGGCCGAAGGAGGATTAATCTTCGCTCAAGACAAGCCAGGCCATCCATTCACCAAAATCATCGAAGAAATGACAGACAAAATTGAGAATTTGAGCTGATCCTGTCGACATTAGCCAATTTTCACCCAGTACTAGACTGATCCAAATGGCAATATCTTTTCTAATAACATTTCATGCAAAAAACTTATACAATCAGAGGGATATTCTACCATCTTTCTGGTGGAGACAATTTGTCGGTGGAAAGAACCGCAATCATCCTTGCAGGAGGAACTTCCAGCAGACTGGGTCAGGACAAAGGACTAGTCAGACTGGCAGGCAAACCGCTCATAAAGCATGTTCTAGATAAGGTTGAAAGCCTCGTAGATGAAAGGCTAGTAGTTGTAAGTTCAGAAGACCAGACCGAACAATATATGAAAGAATTAGGCTCGCAGACAAAAGTAATTGTGGACAAAGCAGAGTTTCATGGACCACTAGGAGGAGCTGCAGCCGGTTTTGAGAAAGCGCGCGGAAAATATTCGCTTCTCATTGCATGTGACACTCCGTTCGCGTCCAAGGATATTTTGCAGCTATTGTTGGAACTGTCGGTGAACAAGAACGCTGTGATCCCGCGTTGGCCAAATTGCTGTATCGAACCCTTAGAGGCAGTATACTGCACGAAACCTGCGTTGGAAGCTGCTCGAGATGGTCTACGGTCAGGAGAAGTGAAAATGCAAGCCATGGTGAATAGGCTTCGAAATATTCGTTATGTTTCGACACTTGTGCTTGAACAGTTGGATCCTGGGCTCAGAACCTTCTTCAATGTCAACACACCATTGGATCTGAAAAAGGCAGAAGCGATGCTCAAAACCCCCAAAGCGCGCTAATTCATACTATTCTTCTATTCAGGCTCAGAATGACACTCAGAGCTTCATTCAAGTCTCTCACGATTGGATGAACATCTTCCGCTTGATTCTCTCCTCCGCGGTCTAAGAGAATAGTGCCAATGCCCAGCTGCCTTGGAAGCAAAATGTCCAGTCTCAGGTCATCGCCTACCATAATAGCTTCTTCAGGTTTGAGGTTCAACACCTCCAAGAGCTTCAAGTACATTCTTGGATTGGACTTGTCGACACCTGCTTCGTAACCGGTCATCACAAAATCAAGGCAACTCTTGATTGACTCAATTGCTCTCTCAAACTTGAAGTGTGCAATCGTCGTGACTATCGCTGTTCTAAAGCCAGCTCTGTGAGCGTTCATTACCGCCTCAACAGCGTCACGGTAAAGCAGGTAAGGATTGCCCTCAAGAAATTGAGCTACTTGATGAAGTGTGCCAGCGTCAACTTTCATTTTGAGTCGACAGAAAATTCGTTTCAAGTAAGAGCGCCAGTTTTTGTATCCATACCTCGGGTAGTCTATGATGCTGACGAACTGCATTGCCGCTTCGAACTGTTGGGGCGACACCTCATAGTGATTCTTAAAGAGTAATTCTGAAACTACTTCAGCTTCTGAACTGCTTTTCTTCTAAACGAGTGCTCCATGAAGGTCGAAAAAGACCGCCTTTATCCGAACCAAACCACTCACTTGTGAAAATAGATATTCCTGTGCCGCTAATTAAGCATGAAAAACCATCTCACGGCAGACGATAACGAGGCACGGACTTAATTAACTCGGAATCAAAAAGCGCCTGCAACGAGGAGAGGCTGTTTTCAACTTTGGCCTTGAATTTAACCACAAACCTTTTAAACGGTTCAGTGCAGCACTACGATCTTATCAGTTTGATGTAAACTTCTGGAGACTGCCGCTTGAGTTTTGAAATGAAGCTGCTCATTTCTGTCCTCAAATTGACTGCACATGGACCTACTTCACATGAAACCATCAAAAAAGACCTCCGATTCCCCTTGAGTTTTGTCATCGAATTGCTTCAAACATTGCAAAACGATGGTTTGGTTTATGTTCGAGATAACATCGTTGAGACGAACAGTACACAACGCTTGGAACTAGCAGTTCGAGCTCTCAGGGCGGGAGCGGACATTGGAACGGTGAGCGGTCTTCTCGAATGGAAAGAGTTTGAAGACATGGCTGCTTTTGCCCTTGAGCACAACCGCTATTCAGTAGTAAAGAATCTGCATTTCAAAGAAAACAATAGAAGATATGAGGTAGACGTTATTGGTTTCAAGAAGCCCTTGGCGGTGTGCATAGACTGCAAGCATTGGCACCATGGACTGCACAAGTCAGCCTTGGGGAAAATTGTCGAAAAACAAGCGGAGAGGGTTCACGCGCTCGCGAAATCGTTTCCAAATCCAAAAATCAGGCCTGAAAATGTCTCAAGGGGAATTTTGAAGTTCCTGCCTGTAATCCTTACACTCACGACGGGTCAAACGAAATTCCATGAGGGCGTTCCCATCGTTCCTGTAACCGGATTTCAGGACTTTATAATTCAATTGCCAGCTTATGCAGACTCTCTGCTCTGGATCAAACCGCGAGGTGCCTCGAAGTCATCTTTCAGCCAGAGTTCCCTTGTCTAGGAAGCCAGACTTCTTGGGGACAGCCAACAGGCATCAGCTTTTCCGCATCATCTCCAGCAATGGCTTCTTTCTGAACCTGAGCGCTGGATACAAACTGGACAACAAAGTAACCGCCACAGCGATTGCCAGCCATCCTCCGATTTCCAGCACAGTGAAGACTGTGACTGTCGGCTCATTCATCAAGATCAACAACGTGATGATTGTGCCGAAGGCTATTCCAATTCCGTAACTCGGCAACAAAATAAGGAGGCTTTGCCCTGAAACGATGCCAAAAATCGTGTTAGGCTTGGCGCCAACAGCTCTTAGAACACCGAGCTCCGGAACCTGATCTTCCATGGTCAGTACGATATAACCTATCAGACACAGCGAACCTGAGCCAAGTGCAAAAAACGGAACAACCAATACTGACGACCAAATGAAACCTAGAAAGGCGATTGCTTCCTTGATTAAAGAATCAAGGTCCAATATCGAGAATTCCTGATTTCCAGCCTGAATAAACGTTTGCAGTTGTGTTAGAAGTTCTGACCTGTCCAGCGAAGGATCCAGGCTTATCAATGCCACGTTTGATTTTGAAACGCCCGACATGCGCTGCAACATTCTGATGGGAGTGTATGCGACTTTTCCATTGTTAAGAGGGTCTATACATATGCCAACAACGTCTAACGCTGTTTCGAACACCTTCATTTTTTGCACCAAAGGTTCCGAGAACATCACTGTTGACAGAGTATCCCCTAAAACAACTTCAAGTGCATCATCTGATCGAAGAAAACTGCCCCGTAGTTTCCAGTTTCCGAGAACCTCATGAGGTTCCACACCGATTATCAAAGTATCGGCATTGCGACTATCTCCAACAATTGTGCTTTGACCGCTCGTCTCTCCGAGTGAGATTCCCTGGATCTCCAAAGCGGTCGTTCTTAATATCAGACGTGGGTCGACTCCTGTTACTCCAGGCATGGCACGCAGCTGATCGAGAAGACTGCTGGTGATTCCGTAGTTGTCACTCGTGTAGTTGAACTGCAGATCTAGGTTCCCACTGGAGAATTCCTTCATCAACTTGGTATATTGTTCGCAGACATCTTTGTGTGCCATCAAAACTATGTTTTTGCCTGTTGCCCTCTCGACCCAGCTTATGGTGGTTTGGCTAGCGATCAATCCTCCGGCAACTCCAACCGTTATAAGCGTGAAAACGATGCTGAGGGACAAAACCACCTTGACAGTTGACGACTTGTGCCGGATCAGACTTCTCAAAGCCAGTTTCAGTGTCAAACCCGACTTCGAAAGGACCTTAGAGCCTGATTCCTTTGACAACCCAAAATAGTAAGAAGGTGAAATTGCCTGGACCGGCTTGACTCGAGAAGCGTCCAAGATCGGTTTTACGCCTGCAATCAATGGAAGCAAGAAGAAAAAGACAAAAACAAACAAGATAATCCAAGGATTGAAGGAAACCTTTGAACCTTCCAGTCCATAGACGCCAAAAATGATTGTTGACACATACTCTGCCAACAAACCTAGGAATACACCTAACAATGAACCCAGAAAACTCACGACAACAAGCTCAGTGAAGAAATATCCGAAGATAAGGTCGTTCGGGCATCCTGCCGCTTTCATCAGTCCAATGTCACGTATTCTCTTGGACATCATCATGGAAGCCATAAACGACACCATCACGGCTCCAGCGACGGCTATCAAAACAATCAACAGCAGGACGAAAGGTGCAAATAGGCCTGCAAATCCCGTTGTAAGCTTGCCTTTGATCGTCAATGAGAGACCCAGGCCTACGGTCTCAGAAAAAAGGAGAAGAAACAGTGTTGATCCAACGGACAATGACAGACCAAGGACGACCAGTGCTGTCTGAGACTTTCTGCGTAGCAAATCGTTGAATGAGAAAGAAGTGCTACTCATCTTGCGTCATCAGTTTTCCGTCTTCCAACCACAGTTTCCGGTCGCCGAGCTTGTTGATTTCAGAGTCATGGCTAACCGCAAGAACGGTTTTTCCTCGGCTCTTCAGGGTATCCAAGATCTGCGCAATCTTTGCGCCTGTCTTTTTGTCCAAGTTGCCTGTTGGTTCATCAGCAAGAAGTAGCGGCGGATCGTTGGCAAGTGCTCGAGCAAAGGCTACCCGTTGTTGCTCGCCTCCGCTTAGCTGAAAGGGGAAATGCTCCGACCTCTGACGGAGTCCGACAAGTTCCAGTAATTCATGGACTTGGTCTTTTATTTGATCCTCAGGTTTTCTAAGCCATTCCATTGGAAACGCGATATTCTCGGCCACTGTGAGTGTGGAAACGAGATTATAGGATTGAAAAACATGGCCAACCTTCGTACATCTGAAACCGGCCAGGAAGTCTTCGTCCTTCGTTCCCAAGTCATCATCAAAGACGAAAACGTTTCCGCTCGTCGGTCTGTCTATTCCGCCTATGATGTTGAGAAGAGTAGTCTTCCCCGAGCCTGATGGACCGCTGATAACTATGAATTCTCCGCCCATGACTTCCAAATCTAAGTCTCTCAGAACCTCGATCTTAGTCTCGAATGCCTCGTAGATTTTGCCGAGGCAGTTTGTCAGAATCACGGTCTGAGTATTTTTCACTTCTTTCATCTCGCCTTTGTTACGTCAAAATTCCCTCTGTCTCGCTTCAGTATCCTAATCTTTTCGGGAAGTCTCGTTTTTTCATAGGCTTTCCAATCTATTTTTCTGAAGATCCATCTTTTACCCAAATGCGCCGCAAGCACGGGATGTTTGTGACTATTATCGAGTGGGATAAGCTCATTCAGAAACCTGAAGAGCTTGTCGACCTGCTGCTTCGGAAAGTAGGCGTAATATGACGCGTTCTTCACCTCGAAGGCATAGACATCCAAATCCTTTCTGGCTATTACGTCAGGCAAAGGATTGAGGCTCGGATTGCTGACGGGCACTCTGACTGAGTGATATCCGTTCTTCTGCAAGAGCTTCACTAGGGCATTTTCGCTGTAGAATCCTCTTTTTCGCCATCTGCGAATTGCGTCTTTGTCAATCTCTCTGACCACTAGAATGAACCTCAAACGCGTAACGTGGTAATATTGTGCACGTAGCGGAAATAAAAGACTATTGAACACACGTTTTGTCAGAGTGTTCTGCGTTTCCAAGCTTGAACCGGAATGCTGAGCATTGGCTTTGGAACTAGGCATTCTTTAAGATAATCGTCTAATGTAGCTGCAGGAACGACTTCTATATCGTAATCCTTCACGTCGATCGAATTCTCATAATTTTTCTGTGGGATTACAACCCTCTTGAAACCCCATGCTTCTGCAGCCTTGATCTTCTCGTACACGCCGCCTACTGCAGTTATTTGAATGGCGTCGCCCACGCCTAGGTTGATTTCTCCTGTCACGGCTACGTCTTGTCTCACTGGCATGCCTTCGATAAGCGAACACATCAGTATCGTCATTGTAACGCCCGCTGATGGTCCGTCCACGCCGTATGATTGTGAGAAGTCTATGTGAGTGAGATAATCTTGGGCTATGTCGAGACCATATCTTTGCAGGATGACGCTTCTGACCTTGGCTATGCTGTCGGAAATAAAACTTTGTCCTTTAGCCACTCCTGTTACTTTGTAGTAGCCTTTGAATGAATAGTCTCTCGGGAGAGCGGATTTTTTCACCATTTGGGCTTTTACGTTCAGTACGCTTCCTGTCATTTCGCCGCTGTAAGGATCGTTGACGATTGCCAGACCGTGCATTTGTCCAAGTTTGATGCCTTTGGGCGCGATCTCGAGTAGTTTTCCTCTTTC
>CAYNQC010000048.1:8706-10514 GCA_964399235.1 uncultured Candidatus Bathyarchaeia archaeon
GCATTTGTCCAAGTTTGATGCCTTTGGGCGCGATCTCGAGTAGTTTTCCTCTTTCCTGCATGTTATGTTCGAGTATTTGTCTCTGAATGGTCTTGCAATGTTGTCCAGCAGCTTCCGTAACGTGCCGTTTTTTTACTAGTTCTTTGCCTTCGTTCATGGCCAGCGTCGAAGCCGTTTTTATTATTGAAATCAAGGGTCTGAACCTTGTTGCCAAAGCGTCTTTTTTGTTGCTTCTACGTCTGCCCTCCTCAACAATTTCCTCACATGCTTCTCGGCTTAGAGGTAACAGATTGAATCTTTTGACTTCTTGCGCAATCCATTGAACGTATTTGCGTTTGTTTGCAGTGGTGTTTGGCATGTCATTGTTCATTCTCACGACTTTGCCGTAGCCGTAGATTCGGTCCATCAGTGCAGGATGAATTTGGCATATGCTGTCGAAATTGCCTGCGCCAACAAGAAATGTTATCGCAGGGACGGGTTCAGTTGAAACGGCCATTGCGGCTGTATCTCCGCCGTTCAGTCTGCCTCTCAGGGTTATCGGCAGTTGCCCGTCTTCCAGCACGGTCAGCAATGTCACTGCTTCGTCAGGGTCCAAGTTTTTTATTTCGTCGATGTAAAGAATGCCTAGCGACGCGATGTGCGCGTCGCCCGCACTGACTCTTTGGTGCTCGGGAGTGCCTAAGCCCCCTGTTTGATATGGATCCCAAGCGATTGAGCCAAAGAGTTGAGCGCTTCTGTGTCCTGTTGCATCAACAAAGGGTGCATGTCCTGAGGTGTTGTCGACGATCAATTTTGGAATGTCCGACTGTTGGGCGCCGCCGATGCCTTTGAGGTTGCCGCTTCCTCCGAGCTTAGAGAACCACCATGTGAATATTCCAAAGAAGATTAGGCTCCCTCCGGGTATGAATGTCAGTGGCACTAGGCCGACGAATTTGCTGACTAGGTAGTCGATGAAGCTGTTGCCGTAAAACTGTTGCAGGGGTTCGCCTAAGTACACTGGGTTCGCCTGCCATGTGGCCCATGCTTGGTAGATGAAGTAGAAACCAAGGCTTATCAGGAATAGGCCCATTGAGACCATTAGGATCTGCAGAGCTTTGAGGCCGATTTTCGTTAGGAATTTTCTTTTGAGCTCTTGACGTTGTTCCTTCTTAAGTACTTTTTTTGCTTCGCCTGCCTTGTAGATTGAGATTTTGGGCTGGCTCGGCAGGAGCGGGTTTTTCCAGCAGAGCGTGTCGGTCAGCTGGATGCCGTTCTCGCAGTAGACTTGTGTCAGCTTTTCGGCCAGTGCTCTTCCTATAAGGGACTTGCCAGTTCCTGGGTCTCCCAGCAAGAGGAGGTATGGTCCTGGACTGATTAGGGTCTTTGCAGCGGCTTTCGATTTCTTCGGGTCGCTCCAGTTCTCATACCACTTGTTCTTTTCTAGCCATTTGAGTTTGTGAACCCACTCGTCTAGGCATAGGAAGCATTCTTTGAGGGCTTGGTCTTGGCCTATGGCCCAGTTTATCAGGTTGTCGTCGACTGGGAAGCCTTCGGTGCTTTTGAATTTGCCCCAGTTCCATTGGACACTGACTTTTCTTCCGTTGACGGTTCTTTCAAGGTTTTCGATGGTGTTTCCAAAAGGGCTTGGGGCCAAAGCTAGCACCTTTAGTGTCCTTTCTCTTTCAGAAGAACACAGCCGTATGAGTAATTAAAGCGGTATTTCAGAATCTGCAATATGAAGGAACTGAGAACATGGAAAAGAAAGAAGGTCAAATCGAAACAGTCAGCAGAACCTTAACATTCAAGCTCCCGAAGGAGTTTGACGAGTA
>CAYNQC010000049.1:0-10438 GCA_964399235.1 uncultured Candidatus Bathyarchaeia archaeon
GCGGTCGTAGTCTAGCCTGGCTAGGACATCGGCCTCCCACGCCGACGACCCGGGTCCAAATCCCGGCGACCGCACTTTGCGTTTTGCGGCAGAGAGCCTTCTTTGAATCGCCGTTGTATAAAGAAAAAGAAGGGATGTGTTCTATTCGTGTTGGTTGTAATGGTTTGCTAAGACTATTGCGTCGTAGATATCGATTACGTCG
This sequence comes from uncultured Candidatus Bathyarchaeia archaeon, assembly GCA_964399235.1. GTDB lineage: Archaea > Thermoproteota > Bathyarchaeia > Bathyarchaeales > Bathycorpusculaceae > DASPPK01. Next base: position 203 of record CAYNQC010000049.1, read on the forward strand.
TCTGCCTTCAAGTCGGCATTGGGGTTCCAGTTTGGTCTTCCCGGAACTGCATTGTAAGAGCCTGCTAGCAGTATGGCGTCATAGATGTCTACAAATCCGTCGCCGTTGATGTCGCCCGGTATGACAACCTTTATGATTCCATTGACATACGTGTTGTCTGCTGTGTTTACTTCGCCGGCAACTGGGACAGCGTAAGCACTTATTGTATAGTTGCCGTGGGCCCACCCTGTCGTGTTCCACGTATAGTACAGCACTGTCTGCATACCAGATGCCAACGCAGTCACTGTCTTAGTGTCTACCGCAGTTGAGTTTGCGTATAATATCACGTTGAAGGTTTCTGTGAAGTTGCCCTTGTTGAGAACAGTGACATTGACCTTGACAAACGAATTGTCCGGCACGGTTGGCATTGGTTTGCAGCCGTCTTTAGACGTCTTGATATCTGTTACAGCGACATCATGAACACCCGACGGAGACGTCACGACCGCAGCTTCGATTACGGCGAAGAGACCTGGCGTCGGGAAGTTTGCGAGAATCAGGTTTCCGCCCGGGCATGGTGGAAGCATCGGAGGTGTGCCGGTGACATTGTATATGTCTTGCGAAACGTAGGAAGCATCATTGTGTGTGATGAACGGCGGTTCCGGCGGCATGTGAGCGTGCGGGATTGGTATTCGCCCTTCAGGTATTAGACCACTTTCGAAAGCGTCGCGAATGGGGTCACAGATAGCGATTTTCACATCTCGAGAATTGACGCCTGCAACTGTCACAAAGTGTCCATCTTCCCTGTACCACATGCTTCCTGTCCAGATCCAATAACCGATGCTGAGGACGACATCCTGGCACTTCTCCACTTCTTCTACTATGTACTCGAACGTTGGCACAAGCGTTGTGTGTTCATAGAACAGGCCACTTCGGCCCATATTGGTGATTACAAGGTTGAGGTCTTGTGGATCAACAATGTTGTCAGCGACTGGAGGGTACATCATCGTCACGGGGAATATGTCAGCGGCCATGTTCCAGTTCGGTGCACCAGGCACGCTTCCTAAGGCATTATTGACTAGCATCAAGTCCGTTTGATCCACGATCCCGTCGCCATTGACGTCTCCCAGCGGATTCACACCGGACCACGAAAGGTAGTGCGTTATGCCGGTTTCACTGTCGACTACGTATGTCCCCGAATGTACTAAGCCAGTTCTTCTGCCGTCACAGTCCATCAAGTATGCCAAATGCTCTACCAGTGGAACAACATTTTGAGAGGCATGGTCGTCCCATGCGCCATATGCCCTCACGAGCGGGAACCCATCGCTGATCGTCGGAGGCGGAATTGCGTTAGGCTCGAATTCCGAATCCAACCACCACAGCGAATTAGCAATCGCCACGGGTGCGCAATGACTCCATTTGCCCCATAGGTCGGTCCAGTTGTACTTACCCCATTGTCGCTCGTCGAAGTCAGGGACTCCGCTCGGTGCGTAATCTGGATATCGTGCCTTGTAGTACCAAGGATCGGGTGGTGTGAAAGGTTCTGCTGTCACTTTCCACGGTGGAATAGCCGGTCCCGGAGGCAACTGGTCTACACTGTCGATGTGGAACCAGTAGAAGTTGTTCACTCCGTTCCAGTTGTCTATGTGGAATTTCGTGCCTGTCCACTCAGGTGGGTCAACTATCTGCCACCATGAGCATATGTCCGGGTGCCAACTTGTGGGGCTGGTTATTTTGAAGGTGTTGCATGGGTTAATCGTAGGTATCTTCTTTTCGGCGACAATCTCGTAAGTTACAAAGCCGGGCATTGGCTGCGGCATTACTTGGTCAATGTGCAGATTTGTTCCATCGGAGAAGTCTATGTGGAACTCGTAGCCTTTCAGAACAGTTGGGTAGATTATCTCGTACCAGTCACATTGCGATGGCACGATGCCGCTTGGGTTGGCCCTAATATTGAGAGTTGTGCATGGCCCCAGCTGAGTGATCTTCTTCTCCGCTATGATCTGGTATGGTGGCGGTACTGGGAACACTATTGGACCTGGAATCACTTGATCTATGTGGAAGGATCCGTTATGCCAATTCTGGTCAACATGGAATTCATATCCGTAGTATGCTTTGGGGTACACTATTTCCCACCATGAACATGGCTCGGGAGTCTGCGCCAAGTCTGAGACGAAGAGTACTGTGCATGGCTTTATCTCTGGAATCTTCTGTTCCGCTATCACCTCATATGGCCACGGAATCAAAGGTGGTGCGACGCCGATTACTTGGTCTACGTGAAATTCGCAGCTTTCGTTGCTCCAGTCTACGTGGAATTCGATTCCTGCCCACTCTTGTGGCCTTATCACTTCCCACCAACTGCAGACGGGTGGTCCCCATTCAGGCGGCTCCTCGACGTAGAAGTAGTCGCACGGTTCTATCGCGTTGATTTTCAACTGTGCCGTCGTGAACGTAGGTAGCAATTGGAACGGGCCGGGGAATACTAGGTCTACGTGGAACCAGTTGGGTCCGAGTTCGTCAACGTGGAATTCGAAGCCTGTTGGATTGCCTGCCGGGTCAAGTATTTCCCACCATGTGCAAGGCTGAAGGTATGGAGGAGGCGGTCCAGGAAGCTGGCCGAGAAAACAGGGCTGCACCACAGGAATGCCCATGGGCATGAACTGGATCGTCATGTTTGGCAGGGTAGTGAATGTTATGGTGTTTCCAGAGGTGATGGTTACACTGTTTCCTGAAGTCAGGTTTAACAGTATGTCGGATGTGAATGTCATGTTGCTTTGCCCAGGTGGCAATTGATCCAATATGTTGTTTGCTTCAGATTTGACGTTCTTGGCATTTAGTGTTGACATGGATGCGGGTACTATCAAACTTAGAAGTATAAGCAAACATAGAGACGATGAACTAAGCAATTTGTTGATGTTCATTTTCTTTTTTCTCCTTTCTCCATTTTCTAGGAAGAACCATCACGTCCTCTTCTCTATTGAGAGGCGAATCGGGTCTTGCTAGAAACAGAATATATAAACAGATCATTCGGTTTTTAAGTTTACTGTAAGAAAGTTCTATTGTTCGGCTACATGTCAGATCTAGGTTCCATGTGTCTTCTTTCGGTGTAGAACCAGCAATACTGGAACCATCAGAATCCAGGCGATCATAACTAGAGCCAAAGATGAATGAAACTCGGGAACTATGATTACTTCGTGCCGAGAAAGCATGTAGTTGAAGTATATCCATCTGCCTGTGCCATCATCATGGAGCGTGTAGTTCACAAAATCTGGGTCTACCCCGTCGATCATCACCTGGTATGTTTGGTTAATCAAGCTGTGCGGAATGGCGATTCTGCAGAAACCTTGAGTCTGGCCGGTTTCTCTTTCAGACACATGCATTCTGATCGTGTTGTTAAAGGGAAAACATACAAAATCGTCGATCTTTGAGTCAGATATGACCTCTATGCCAAAACCGCTGGAAACATCATAACTTGTAAATTGACCCATCAATGGATAGTTGTCCCTTTCGGTTCCAAAGGCATAGGGCAGATCTGCAATGCCGTTTTTGTCGAGGTCAGAGTTTTGGAGACGTGCCCAGTAGTTGCCTTCGAGTCCGTCATCCCACTTTGTGCCAGTGGATTGAACGATGAATGGGTTTGTGTCGTTGATGAAGTTGTTGTGAAAAATGCGGTTGTCAAAGAAAGTAGTATCGGGAGGCATTGTTGCGATAATGCCGTCATAATTGTTATCCGATACGGTGTTTTCGGTTATTAGATTGTGTGTACACGGCGAGTATAAACGAATGCCCTGGTCACTCTTGGCAAGGTAGTTGTTTCTTACAATGCACTCTGTAGCATTTTCTAGATGAATTGCTCCGACGCGTACGGAAACATTGTTACCAATGGCAGAACAGTTTACAGAGTTTTCGATTCTGATGCCGTACATAGTGACGCCGTCTGATGGTCCGTCTATTCTGTTCTCAATTACCTGTGAATTGAATGAATAGTTCAGTCGGATGTTGTGACAGACATTGTACAGCGAATTGCCTTCTATCGTACAGTTGTTGGCTCTGTAGACGTACACTCCCTGCCGAGTCCATCCATAGCCGCTATTTTGCAATCTGAAACCGGTAATTCCAACCCCATCTGCCGTGATCTGCACTATTGTCCCGCTGTTGCTTCCATCGATAATGGTGGTGTTACTGTTCTCGCCGACAAGCAGGACGGTTTTGTTGACAATTACGTGTTCATAGTATATTCCAGCAGGCACCAGAATCGTGTCCCCGGCGTTTGCATTATTGATGACGTCTTGAATAGTCGTGAAAGATGCGTTGGCACGGTTCGACCATTGATTCTGGTCTACAGCGAATGAAAGTATGGGCATCAGAAAGATAGCTACATAGAGCAACATGATCAGATTGGTTTGATTGATATTGTCCACCTTTCGGTTTGTCAATTCGACTTGTATTTCCCTATTTCCCTGGTTAAATATGAACATTCTGTTGGTTTTACAATCTGAAATGTGAATTCTGATTCTTGAAAAAGCACGTTTAAGAACTCGCTTTGAGTCATTGTTGCTTGACAAAACCGAGTTGATGATCAGAGGGAGACGAACGATCAGCTTCGCAAGAAAGAAATCTGCACGCGCATTACTGTTAACATTGGTTGTTTGCATAGGTCTTGCGTCAGGAAGCATTAGGTGCACAACGGCAGAAACGTATGAAATCGCGCTCGACGAATTTCGGTGGACCAGGTTTCCACTAAAGGTCTATGTTGATATGAACGAGTGGAGTGCACCTCGATACGATGTTGCGGTCCGGGAAGCTTTGGATGGCTGGGTAAAAGCCATTTGGAACTACACGCAAACCTACAATGACACTTCATTGTCCATGATCAATTATGTTTTTTACGTAGGCAACGTAAACGCCACACAAAATTACGATGTATACATCAGTTTCACGGCAGACAACATGCCGCCAGGCTCCAACACTGTTGGACTTACCACCTACAGGTGGGACGGACTCACGCATGAACCGATTTCGCCTATAACCATAAACATAACTACTTTTTCAGGCGGTGTCAACAGTTTTTTCGTCAAGAACATAGCGATGCATGAATTCGGGCATGTTCTTGGTTTAGGCCATGCTGGTCCATCGAAGACTTTGAATGGACCCGAGTTGATGTACTATACTTCTTTGAAAAATCAAGTTGTTTATCCGTCCACACTCGACGTTTATGGTCTCACGAGACTTTATGCGGGCAACTTCAATAGGCAGGTTCAGCTGCCGTCTTATCTTCCATACGTGATGCTTGCTGAGGGCTTCATCCCTCCTCCACAGTCAATTGCACTGGAAGACTACAGGAAATACCTGCCCATAGTGGTTTTAGTCTTGCTCCTAGTCGTTGTTCTTGTAGTGCTGGGGCAGTTCACGAAACAGAAGAAGCCTGATGACATGATTGTGCAGCCTCCTCTTCCGCCGCCGCCTGAAGGATGAGAACATCATCTAAATCAAAACCTAATGTTCTTGTTGCCGAATTGTGTGCGCACTTGTTGACTACAAAGATGGGTCTGCGAACCTTATCACCTCTGTGTGCCCGCAGCAAAACATCGTGAAGCACGAACTAGGTGTCTTACTCCGCTTTTTCAAATTGGTCTTTTGCGGCTCCACAGATGGGGCAAACCCAGTTGTCAGGAAGTTCTTCAAAGGGAGTTCCGGGCGTCACTGCTGAGTCGGGATCACCCTTTTCAGGGTCGTATATGTAGCCACAAACTGTGCATCTATATTTGTCCATTTTTTTACCCTCCTGTTCTGTTTCGGTTTTCAGAAAAGTTGGGGCTGAACTGGGAGTCACGCCTCGTTTTACTTCATGATAATAGGCGTAAGTCATTGGTTCTTCATTGTTTAAGACGTCAGCTTCAACCACTTCACCAATGAAGAGCGCATGCGTGCCGGCGTCCACTTCCTTTGTGACTTTAGCTTCCAAGTAGGCAATCGAATTGTCGAGGACTATGCGTGTGCCAGTTTTGCCGGTCTTGAAGTTGACACCTTCAAACTTGTCGAGGTCTCTTCCACATTTGAAACCAAAGGTGCCTATTAGTTTCAGCGGAGTGTTTTTGGATAGTACAGAAACTGCGAAGACGCCGCTTTGTCTGATCAACTCGTATGTATAGTTTTGTTTGTTGATGCACACTGCGATTGTTTCCGGTTGCGAGGTGACCTGAAAAACTGTGTTTGCAATTTGGCCGTTGCAGGTTTCTTTACCTGAAGTCACGATGTACATGCCGTAACTGATCTTGTGCAAAGCTTCAAGGTTCATTGACTGACCTCTCGTCTGCAGATTACTCCCATATTTTCGCTTTTCTGTTTGGCTAGACAGTCAAGATGGTGAGTTATTTAAACTAGCACTTGCTTTTTCCTTGCCTAGAATGATAGCCACGAGGCTTCGTTATGGCGTCGGACTATTTTGCCACGCGTTGCTTTTTGCCTTTGTATTCCTGCGATATGATCATGGTAGATGACAGCACGACGCTCGGGACTCTTCGTACTTTTATAGAAAGAAAGTCTTCCAGCTTGGGCAAATCATCCACTGTGACTTTCGCGATGACATCGTATTCGCCGTAGGTTATGCTTGCAACTTGAACCTCGTCCAGCTCTGAAAGTTGCTTACTGACTTCCTTCTCCATGCCTGAATTTACCTTAAAGAGTATATACGCTTGAACTGCCATGGCAATCACCTTAACGACAAGAACCTCTAACCGTCTCTAGGTTTAATTATTTTGTGATCTTCAACCCGCAACTAGAGTTTGACCCGTGCCATTATTTCACGAATTTCATTGGGTGCCTCTTGAACCTTTTCTTGCAGGTCACACAGCAGAAATGGTAGGTTTCCCCGCCAAAAGTGATTTTGAACTTGGATGTTTTTTCATCCAATACGGTACCGCAAACAGGGTCTTTGGGCATTATGAAGCTCTGAACCTCAATGAAAAATGTACACTCTGCTTATTATGATTAGTGGTAAAAAGAGAAAAGATTAGGAACGAAGTAAAGACGTTAGCCTATTAGCTCAATATCTTCGTGGCGGTCTTCGTTTAGAATAACATTCTCGGCAGTATACGGGTCTGCTTCCGTCAGGTTTGAAGGGAACTTCGCATTCCTTTCCACAGTCGCCGCAAACTGCCTTGTGCATCTCTTTCTTATACATTCACTATTCAACTCCTCTTCTATTGAGTGCAAAAAATTTAGGTTCTTGCACGCTTCCTTGTAGATAGCAACAGCAATTTAAGTTTATTCGTTTACCAACGCAGTTTTGCCGTATCGATGTAGGGAGCAGTGTTCCGATTGTCGGCGCCCGCGGGAGCATCGTTTTCGCTGATTTCCTGTATCTTCGTCTTCGTCAAAGCTTTTATGTTGTTGAAATCTGACAGTTCACCGTAACCCACCAGGGTTATCGCTGTTCCTTCTTGTCCCATCCTTGCGGTTCTTCCGATTCGGTGAAAGTACACCAAAGCTTCCATCGGCACGTCGTAGTTTATGATGTGAGTTACTCCTTGAATGTCTAGGCCTCTTGCTGCAACGTCGGTGGCGACAAGCAGTTTCAATCTTCCTCTTCTGAACAGGTCAATGACGCAGTCTCGTTGCGGCTGGGTGAGACCTGCATGCAATGGTTTTGAATCGTATCCTCTTTCCCGCAATTTCTCTGCCAAAATGCTCGTGTCCGTACGTCTCTTGCAGAATATTATAGCGCGGCCTATGTGGTTCTCGTCCAGTATGTTGCACAGTACCCCAAACTTGTCATGGGGATTCACAACCATGTAATACTGGTTCATCTGTGTGAGGGCTATTTCGTCCTTGCTTACGAGTATCTTTTCTGGGTTTTTCATGTATCTATTGCATATTCTCATCACTTGCTGGTCTATGGTCGCTGAGAAAAGACTAGTCTGTCTCTTAGACGGCACTCGCGCAAGTATATATTCAATGTCTTCTATGAAACCCATGTCGAGCATTCTGTCAGCTTCGTCGAGAACGACAACGCCTACAAATCCCAGGTTTAAAATGCGTCTTTCAAGAAGGTCGATTATCCGGCCTGGCGTTCCGACGACAATTTGGACGCCGCCTCTCAGAGCATGTATCTGTCTTTCTATAGGTTCTCCACCGTAAACTGCGAGTATTCTGAACCCTGCATATTTTCCGATTCTGCGAATATGTTCTGCAACTTGTACAGCGAGTTCGCGAGTTGGAACTAGGACTAGCCCTTGGACCTCTCTGCCCTCTGGACTAATGCGTTCCAACATCGGAATTCCGAACGCTGCAGTTTTCCCTGTCCCTGTTTGAGCTTGACCTATAACGTCTTTGCCTTGAAGCAAAGGGGTTATGGCTTGAGCTTGAATTGGAAAAAGATCTGTGAATCCAAGCTCTTCGATACCTTTCATGACTTCCACGCTGAGTGGAAAGTCCTTGAAACATGTTTGCATATTTTTATATCTCCTGCCACAAAAATTGTGCATGCATTCCAAAAGCTCTCAAAAGCCTTGTAAGCTATGAATTAATGTGACGACTCCATTGAATGTTGATCCTAGATAAAAAGGTTTACTATCGCGAAGGCAGAAACCATAACGAAGTTGCCACCGCAAACTACGTGAACTCGTCAAATATGAAGTCCAAGCAACATCCCGAAGAGCTTGTGACCTTGGGGAGTCCCGCTGTTCAATTTTCCAGTGGAGACACGGCCGCCACCAATTTGACACTATCATAAAAACAATTCATTGGAATCGAGTAGCAATTAGTGTTTTCTGGAAAAGGTCGCGACCTCAAAGGTCAGAGTGAGATCGCTGCTTCTTCGAGCTTGATCATTTCTTCAGCGTCAAGCCTCCAGCCAGTTGAGCTCACGTTCTCAGCTACTCTTTCTGGCCTTGAAGCTCTTGGAATCGGAAAGAGGAGGTTACTCTTAGACATCAACCAGTTAAGAGCTGTCTGCGCCGGAGTTGCGCCGCCATGCTTCTGCGAGATGTCGGCCATGACAGCTTTGAGTTTTCTGTCAGGATGGGCTAAGGCTCCGTGAGCGATTGGCCTGTAGGGCAGGACAGCAATGTTCTTCTGCTTACAGTAAGGAAGAATGTCTTTCTCTATTCGGCGGGTCATTAGATTGTATTCAACTTGATTGGAAGCAAGCCGGTTCTCTGATAGGGCTTTTTCAGCGTTCTTCATTTGCTCTAGAGAGAAGTTGCTAACTCCTAGGTATCTGACTCTTCCAGTTACCACTAATTTCTCCATGGCTTTCATGGTTTCTTCAATAGGAACTCTCGAGTTAGGTTGGTGAATCTGATAGAGGTCAATGTACGAGCACTTAAGCTTCCTGAGACTGTCTTCCGCAGCCTTCAAAACTTCGTTGTATCTGTGATGGTTCCAGAACAATTTGGTTGCAATGAACAAGTCTTCTCTGTCGTGGCCTTTGATCGTCTCTGCGACTATGTTCTCGGTTCGGTATATTTCGGCCGTGTCGATGAGGTTTATTCCAAGCTCCAACCCTTTCTTAAGAGCGGTTATCTTGGCGATTCTCCGTGATTCGTGACGCAGAACCATCGCCGCGACTATGTATAGTGGGTCATAGTACGTTCCCATCCCTATGCGAGAGACTCGGACACCAGTCCATCCGAATTCGCGATACTCCATAATGGTCAAAACCACGCTTTTTTTCTTTCACACGTTTCCACAATAGGCATTTAGGCCGTCAGATTTGTCAACTTTGGCTTTCGCTCACGTGCCAATGACTCTTTTGGGTCCAAGACGCGATCTCAGGTATGTTTGGATTCTCGGAGCTTGTCTAACAGCAATGACGCTTTCTTGTTGCCGTGTTTACTCCTATACGCTAGAAGTCCAGCTCTGGACAATGCGTTTCGTTGCCCCTCAGGATTGTTTGGGTCATACTGGTTGATGAACTGATCACATGGAAATTCTGCGCAGTCTCCACAATGATTAGCGCCTCGCCCCGTGGCACAAGCGTAGACTGGACAGACTCCCGTGGCCCAGAAAGGTTTTCCTTCAACTGCAGCGCATCCCGCGCAGTGAGGTAGTTTCTCGCCTAAGTAGTTCGCGCAATGAGCACAATCCCCACCGCATACGGTCAATAGTCGTCTTTGTTCTGACATGAACGCGACACATTCCAAATTTCTTGCAAGAACCATTTAACTAGTACGGTGCTCTATTTTCCCTTTTCTGATCGCACTGGCTGTCTAATATTTCCAACACCTTAGCTGTATCAGTAAGGGGACTTTGGCAGGT
>CAYNQC010000050.1:0-10436 GCA_964399235.1 uncultured Candidatus Bathyarchaeia archaeon
GCAGTTTGTCGAAGGGTGACATTGTCCTGATGGTTGGTTACGGATGGGGTTTTTCGGCGGCAGCATCGCTACTCGAGAGTTAGGCCTTCATTATGGACTAGTTTAACATGTTTCTTCGCGTTTTTCAAGCCAAGAACACCCTGCCCCCTAGGTTTTTGCCGTTCAAGGTAACGTGTGCGAGGCTTGATGAGGCTTTCAGGCAGGGTCTGCCGTGCTTTCCCAGCAGTTTCTATGTTGAAATTTCAGGGTTGTGAATTGTGTTGCTGATGTTGTCTGGTGTGTGATGGCTGTTCGTTCTATTCCACGACGTATCTGAAAGCTATGTGTTCGCCTGCGGTGGGGCTTCTTCTCGTTATGCGCAGGACGTCTCCAGGTCTGGCTCCTATGGCTTTGACCGTCGGGTCGACGGAGCTTATTTGAGGCAGTTGGTATGGTTGCACTTTGAACTTCATGAGAAGCTCGTTTTTTTCTTGTTCTGAAAGGATTTCCTGTTTCGGAACAATCTTATGCTGGAAAATGTCGAAGGCAGGGAACGTTTTGGGCAAGAGTTCTATCTTCTTTTTCTTTGCTCCCTGTTTTACGGCATGTGTGTACCGTCCATCGGTGACTATTATGCCTCTTTCAAGTTCGGCGTCTTTCATGGCTTTTCCCAAGCGGTTTATGCTGTTTATGCCGACGGTCGTCTCTCCTGGTACACACCACACCAAGGATTTCTGCTTTTCTTCTGGGATTTCAACTATGTAGCCAATTGCATCTTCGTGTTTCTGCTTCTTGATTAGCTTGTATCCTCTGAGTTTGATCAAGACTTCAGCTTTGCGTTCTTCAAGACTAATGAGCTTTTTACTCAAACATGAGCCCTCGGTTACAAGAACATTCGAAACCTAAACAGCGCATCGACCCTTAAACCTTACGCTCTTTAGCCCTCGAAGTGCCTAGTTTTGTCTCTCCTTTCTTCGAAGTGGCAGACGCTTACAATGGTGTCATCATTCCGTGCTAGCAGATTCCACGCTTTCTAAGTAATCGCTCTCGCCACGCAAGTTATCTAGGTTACGAGAAAGCTTTGTAACTGCGCATTCATCATCGGCCCACCACATGCATTTCTTGTCTTGGCATCCCAATGAAAAGCCGTCCTTCATGTTTAGCGGACACTTGCGACGCTCAACGCCTCTTGTATCAAAGTAGAGGCTGACAGCCTTCCTGATGCGCTTGGAGGTCCCGTTTAAAGAGACCCCGTTCAAGAATTTGAGCACACCTTGACATCGCAGCAGATCGGTCAAACTGACTATACCCACTAAGAGCCCGTTTTCGGTTACAGGCAGCTTCTTAATGTTGCGTTCAAGCATAAGCTTCGCTGCGTCGCCCGCTCGCATCTCAGGGCTAGCAACGGTCAGAGGGCTTGTCATTATCTCTCTGACTGTTGTCTTTTCAGGTTGTCTGGGCTTGTTTATGATGCGGTTCAACATGTCTCTTTCTGTTACAATGCCTACAGGCTTTTCGTTTTCGACAACAATCAAGCAACTTATCTGATGTTCATTCATCAGTTCTGCAGCTTTCCTCACGGTGTAGTCTGCTCCTATGGTCACGACATGTTCTACCATGATTTTCCGAAGCTTTATTGACAAGGATGTCACCTGCTTTTCAAATACTTAATGAAACGAAAAAGCATGTATACGTTATGAATTGTGAATTTGGATTAGACCGTATATTGGCTAAGAGAATGTTAAGCACGCGAAGAGCGGGAATGTGTGCGTCCATAGTGAGCTCGGCTGACTGTTTTCTCTGCTGTCCGTTTCAGGAATTGGCACTTTGGCATACACACCTACTAAGACGTAGGTTGGGTCAGGCAGGTCGTCGACAAAGAGAGATACTTCTTCACGGAGGGTTAGAATTATAGACTTTGAAACGCGCCCGCTCTTTTGTAAGGTTCTTTTCTTGACGAGTTCCACTCTCGTGGAGGATTGAGTTTTACATCAAGTTCGGACTACTATTCTTTCCGCATAGCTCCTAAGCATGTCAGCGTACTTGTCGAGCGTCTCCGGAGGAAAAGGTTTAACCATGTCCAGTCGCTTGTCCAGCGTGTCACCCGGCACAAACTGCTGAAGAGCCCAGGTTCCCGCTCCCTTCACAAGTTCCGATATCGCATGTATATCCTGGACATCGACAAAGCCTGGAACTACTGTTGTCCTGAACTCATGGTCAATCTTGCCCATTTTCAGAATTTCGATTGTGCGCACGAGTTCAGTTGTGTCTTTGGCTCCTAAAGACGGGTATTTCTGCGGGCTGGTTTTAACATCCAAAGCAACATAATCAAGGTAGGGCAAGCATTCCTCTAGCCTTCGCGAATCAAAACCGTTTGTGTCCAGTTTTAGGGCAAATCCTCTATCTTTGAGTTTTTTGAGGAATCTTGGCAGATCTTTATGTATTGTCGGTTCTCCGCCACTCACGACGACCGCGTCGACATACTTCTTGCGTTCGTCCAGAATCTTGAGTGCAATCTCCTCGGTTAGAAAAGGCGGCTTTGGATCGACTGCGATGCGCCAATTGTGACAAAACGGACATCGCAGATTGCAACCTGGAGCAAAAAGCACAGAGCATATTCGATTTGGGAAGTCAACCAGGCTTGTCTTCTGAAGACCACTGAATTTCATGCAGTGATCACTTGGGCGGGAACGGTCGGCGTGGTCGCTGATCTGTCAAAGGTTTTTCTTATAGCGAACTCGGCCTGTTTGCCGTCGTTCCATTGGTCCACCGGCCTCAAGTACCCCACGACTCTCGAGTAGACTTCGCATTTGTCTCCGCATGCCGGACATTGTTTGTGTTCGCCGTTGATGTACCCGTGGCTGGGACAAATGCTGAACGTTGGTGTCAACGTGAAGTAGGGGAGATGTGAGTTCCAAGCAACTTTCTTTATGAGCTCTGAGGAGGATTTCCACGCAGGAAGCCTCTCGCCGAGAAAGATGTGGAAGACTGTTCCACCCGTGTAAAGCGTTTGAAGCCTATCCTGATGCTCCAGAGCCTCAAACAGGTCGCCTTCAAAGTCGACTGGCAGCTGGGAGGAATTGGTGTAAAAGGGTTCAGCTCCGTTTGCCAAATGTTTTTGGTTAGCGGCAATGATATCAGAGTACTTTCTTCTGTCTATTCTTGCAAGCCTGTAGCTTGTCCCTTCGGCTGGTGTGGCCTCAAGGTTGTACATGTTTTGAGTTTCGTCCTGGAACTGCAACAACCTTTTGCGCATGAATTTGAGCACTCTTGTCGCGAATTCTGTCCCATCCCCTGATACAATATTCACGCCGAACAAGTTTAGAATCGCTTCGTTCATCCCGCAGATCCCTATTGTCGAGAAGTGGTTCTGCCAATAGTGCCCGTATTCCGTCTTGACGTCCCGCAAATAACGTCTCGAATATGGGTACAAACCATTCTCAGTGAAAGCTTCTAAGACTTTGCGCTTTGTTTCCAGGCTTTCTCTTGCAATTTCCATCAGCCTTTCTAGTCTTTCAAAGAATTCATCTTCGTCTTTCGCCAAATAACCGATTCTTGGCATGTTCAGCGTCACGACGCCGATGGAACCGGTCAATGGGTTTGCACCAAAGAAGCCGCCGCCTCTGTTGCGTAGCTCGCGATTGTCGATCCTCAGTCTGCAGCACATGCTTCGAACGTCTTCGGGCTTCATGTCGGTATTGATGAAGTTGGAGAAGTACGGCACGCCGTATTTGGCCGTGACTTCAAATATCTTTTGGGTGACAGGTGAATTCCAATCAAAATCTTTGGTTATGCAGTATGTGGGGATTGGAAAAGTGAAAACTCTTCCTTTTGAGTCGCCTTGACTCATCACGTCGGCGAAAGCGGAGTTGAACATGTCCATTTCTGCCTGCATATCTCCATACGTGAGGTCCATCTGTTTTCCGCCCACAATGACTGCCTCACCCTTGATGTACTGAGGAATCTTCAAGTCTAATGTCACGTTTGTGAACGGCGTTTGAAAACCCACGCGTGTCGGCACGTTCATGTTGAAGAAAAATTCCTGTAATCCCTGTTCGACTTCTTTCTGGCTCAAACCGTCGTAGTGTATGAAAGGTGCCAAATAGGTGTCAAAAGTGCTGAAAGCCTGAGCACCTGCAGCTTCACCTTGCAGCGTGTAGAAGAAGTTGACGATCTGCCCAAGGGCTGTTCTGAAATGCTTGGCAGGTTTGCTTTCGATTTTGCCTGAGACACCGCCGAAACCTGAAGCCAACAGTTCTCTCAAATCCCATCCGACACAGTATGCGCCTAAAACGCCGAGGTCGTGGATGTGCATGTCCCCTGAAAAGTGCGCGTCTGCGATGTTCGGGGGGTAAATCCTGCTGATCCAGTACTTTGCAATAACCGTTGACGAAAGGTAATTGTTAAGGCCTTGAAGAGAATAGCTCATGTTGCTGTTTTCCCTGACACGCCAGTCTTCAATCTCCAAGTATGAGTCGACAAGGTCAGCATCGCTTAGAATCGCAGCCAGTTCTCTTTGGTCTTGATGCTGTTTGCGGTACAAGATGTACGCCTTGGCGGTTCTGGCCCGCCCGTCTTCAATAAGCGTCTTTTCAACTGAATCCTGGATTTCCTCTACGGTTGGAACGCCATCTTCGCCGAAACGGACTTTGAGTTGCGCCATGACCTCATCACTCAAACGTTTTGCGAGGTCACGGTCCTTCCCGCCAACAGCTTTGGCGGCCTTCCAAATGGCATTCGTTATACGTTCTTGATCGAACTGTTCTAATCTACCGTCACGTTTTCTTACAAACTTCATGTTTTTGCCTCTTTCAATAATTTCTGGAAATCTTCAGGTTCCTCAAACTCTTTGTAGACCGAGGCGAACCTGATGTAAGCCACTCGGTCAAGCTTCTTCAAATGTGTCACCACTAGGTCTCCGATTTCGCGGGAGCTGACCTCATCTTTTCCCACCGACGCCAAATCCTGTCTCACGCGCTCGGCCAGCTCACGGATCTGATCCATTGTTACAGGTCGCTTCTCGCAGGCTTTCTGGAGTCCTCTTACGATTTTGTTAAGGTCAAAGCGTTCGGACCTGCCGTCTTTCTTCTTCACCATCAGCTCAACAGTTTCCACATACTCGTATGACGTGAAGCGCTTCTCGCAGTCTGCACACTCCTTTCGTCTTCTGACAGTATTGTCAGGCGAATCTCTCGTTTCAAGGGTCTTGAGGTTTTCAGACCCGCAGTATGGGCACTTCACATGATCACCATTTACGCTGAAGACAGTCGCTAGTGTTTTTGTGACTAAAAGAGACGCTGTATCTAGCGTCTGGCTATTTAAGGGCTTTTTACAGCTATGTTGAATATATAAAGAAAACCCGATGAGTCTTAATGTTGGACATAGACAAAATAACGCAAAAATGTCATTGCGAAAGGGAGCTGTTCTGTAGAAAGCGCTCTAATTCTTGACGATGCCGAAAATGTTTAAGATTTTCGCGCAACCGAGAATCATTATCAGAGAGATTCTGGGTCCACGTTCTTTCTCAGAACGAGTGACCATTTTCTTTCCTCTTTTTTGACGAAACCCATTTTTTCATAAAGACTCCGTGCCGAAGTGTTTTTCTTAAGTACAGAGAGTTCAAGCCAGCTTTTGCCCATTCTCCTTGCCATTCTTAGTGAGTAATTCAGAATTTGAGTTGCCAAGCCGCGTCTCCTGTATTCCGGCGCTACAGCCAAGTTGGCGAGGAACAGCGTGCCAGGTTTTTCGCGAAGGACAAGGACGGCTACCGTTCGTTCTTTGAGCTTCACGAAGCAACGTCTCTCTCTGAAGAAGACTAGTTCACATCCAACCACGTAGGGCACGGCTATGAGGTTGGTTAACAACTTGGATTCTCCAAAAAGTATGATGGCTTCTCCCCTTTCAGTCTTCCTAAAGAAGTCGAAATTATAAAGATTGAACAATAGATGCTCAGACTTCTTCACAGGGGTTATCTGAAGAATGCGCTCAAAGTTGTTCAAGTTGTCGTTTCCCTCTTTATCTCGGCCTTCACGCATGAACGTCTACTCTGTTTTGACAGTCTTGGATGAAGCGAAGGTTGTGGCGGCGATGAGTAGAACTATGCCAAGCGAAGGAAACAGAATTGTGTATTGAAGTCCATAGTGCATACTGATTCCAAGTATGAAACCGCTGACTATTGGCCCAAGGGTCTGTCCGACATCCATTGTCGTATCGATAAACCCCATAGATGTTCCCACAAACTCTTTCGGCACGAGATCACTTATTAATGGATGAATCGAACTCATGACTGTTGCTAGACCCAATCCGTAGACGATCGCCAGTGAAATCAAAACGAAGAAATTCGTTATGAATGGCATCAAGAACAAAGGGAAACTGGAGATCAGGCAGCCTGCAATTATCGGGATTCTTCTTCCAATTCTGTCTGATACTCTGCCCATATATGGGCGCGCGAAAATCGCTACTGCTATTATGCTTGTTATCACTATTCCGGTAAGCAAAGCATTTAGTCCCGCGATTTCGGGCAGGTAACCACCGAGGTAGTACTCTGCTGAGCCGTATGCATAATACATGCAAGCCTGAACAAAGCTGACAAGCAATACTCCCGGACATCGGACCACTGTTCGCCACCCATGAAAAATCTTGCTGGCAATTTCACGGCCTGTTTCGTGCTCAACCATGGTCTGTTCTTTCTGCTCTGTCACAAACGGCAAAGCCATAAGGAGTGCTGTGAGGCCTGCAACACCGACTGCTAAGTATAGGGAATGAAAGTTGTTTGCAGTGACAAATAAAATGTATCCACCAAGCGTAGGTGCAATCACTCTTCCGACATATGTCGCTGAAGAAAAAAGAGAGATCCTTTCTCCTCTCTTCTTGGGAAAAGCTTCTGCTACTGCGGCTTCGGCAACGGGCACGAATATTGCTGTGGCAAACCCATGGAAGAATCTGATGAGTATCAAGTGCCACCATACTGTGATAAAAAGATACAGAAAGGGGGCAATTGCGAAAATGCATCCTGCAATCAGCAGAAACTTCTTCCTACCGTAGATGTCTGAAAGAGAGGCAGCAGGCAGGCTTACCAGAATTCCAGGTATCGTCGATGCAGAAGCCACAAAACCCCCTCCCCAGTCTGCCGGAGCTCCGAGGCTTGACGCAAAAGGTTTCAGAACAGGGTTTTTGGACATTGTTGAGCTCAGAATTGCAAAAAAGCCCATCATACAAAGAGCCAGAAAGACGCTGTTTCTAGCGTGCTTTTGAATTTCCATTTCTAAGCCATCTCAGGTACTAAGACTTTTGCTTCAGTAGAGAACGGGCGGGAAAATAAGATTACCGCAGACTATTCCCACAAGCGTCGTTCACTAAATGTGGAGAGTGATTTGTTAATTCCGCAACTTCTCTCTAAGAAATTCCCGTCGCTGCTTTCTGTCCATTTTTTCGATTTCAGTCTTGTATTTTTCGCGTACTAGCTTCAGTTTGCAGAATGTGTACAACGCGTCATATACGGGCGCAGCATGAAGAATAGCCTCGTGGTCATCTTTTGCCGCCATCGAGATTCCCGTCATCACCGCGTCAAGGCCCGCTGCCTCAGAGGCGTCAGGCTTGTCGGTGTCTGCTGAGCGAACAATTCCTGCAAGCGTCTGAATCACTGGGTCATTGATATTGTACTTTTCAACAATTGCATCGAAACTGCACTTGTCTCCGTGGTGTCCAAGTTCGACTCCGGGAGCATCGTATGGTATGGCTTTTTCTTTGTCGGCAACCGCTTGGATTTTCTCAACTGGAACAAAGATGAACTCGGCGTTAGGGTCGATGAATCTCTTTATCAACCATGGGCAAGCCGTTCTGTCCACGTGCACGTATTCACGGGTAACCCACTTCATGAATTCCACTCGGCTAAGCTCTGTATATCAGACCTTAATAAATGGCACGTGAGAATGATATTCCGAATAGGAAGATGAAGGCTTTGGATAAAGCTCGGCTTTCGTTGCAGCGTCTTGAGAAGATTGAGGAAATGGAAGATTACCTGAAACTGGTGCGAAGAATCTGGAACCAGGAAACTGGCGTTGACACACTGGCAAAAAAGCTGATCGACTATCATCCGAAGATGACTCTGAGTAACATCTATGTCATCAAAGACAAAGGCAAGATGGTTTCAACCCTGAATTTGATCCCTGTCACGTGGGAGATCGGCGGAATACAGTTGAAAGTAGCTGAGATGGGTCACGTCGGCACTCTCCCAGAATATCGCGGGAGAGGTTTGATTCGAAGGCTGGTTGGCGAATTTCACAAAGATGTAGAGAAGCAGGGATATGACCTTGCAGTGATTGAGGGAATACCATACTTCTACAGGCAGTTCGGATATGAATATTCGATTCCCTTGCTTGAAGAAACAAGAATCAGGCTCGATTGTATACCAGAATATGAGACAAAGGTCAACATCCGCAGGTTTACAGAGAATGATGTTCCCTTGGCCATGGGTCTTCTCGAAAGGGCTCAGAGCAAATTCCATGTCCATACCGTTCGAAGCAAGACTATCTGGATGGTTCAACACAAAACAAGCATTGCTTCGGATCCTGAACCCTTCGAAGCCTACGCGGCAGAGGAAAGAGGACGCTTGGTCGCCTATTTCAGGATCAGGAAAATGTCGAAAGAGAAGGAACTTCTTCTGACGGAAATATCCGAGGTGGACCAGGTAGCAGCTGAAGCCGTGTTGGACTTCTTGAAAGACTATGGGATTCGGGAAAATCTGGAAACGCTTTCAGCAAACGTCAGTTACGAAGAACCTTTCAGCAAGTTCCTGGTCTGTCTTGGAGGGGTCAGACGGGTTCCGACGTATGCTTGGCAGATACGCATAACGGACTACGTTGGAATGTTCCATAAGCTGAAGCGTATGCTGGAAAAACGTCTTTCCAACTCCCCGTATTACAGGTTGACGGAAACCCTCAACTTCAACTTCCGAATGTTCACGATTAGGGTCACGGTCAAGAAGGGCAGAATCATAGATATTCAGAAGTTTCAAACCAGTGAGAGGAGTCCCATAGGCCTGAACCCGCTTGCTTTCATCCAACTTCTCACAGGATACAAGAACCGCGAAGAACTTGAAGCAACATACCCCGACGTAAGAATAGCTTTGAGCCACCGATACCTGATTGACATCCTCTTTCCGAAACTTCCTTCCTACATCCACTCTGCATATTGACCCAAAAGAATGCCTTGTCTGCAAGAAATCAAACCCCACAATTGCTGGGCGAGCAAAAAAAGGGCAGCCTCAACGGCGAGGCTGTGTTTCGTTCTCTATATGAAATCCATTGTGGCTATTTCGCTATACTGCGTTACGATAGTTCTGTGCTATCAAGATGCCATCCGCATTGTCAACAACGCCGTCTCCGTTGATGTCTGCCTGAGCATTCCAACTTGGGTCGCCTTGATGAGTGCCCCATGCAGAGTCAAAAGCGTTCCAGTCATCAATATCGACTCTGTTGTCTCCGTTTACATCTCCGATTATTTTCACTTTGACAGTGTCGTCTATGAATACGTTGTTTGCCGTGTTCGATTCATATGGGACGCTGGAGGCTTCAGCTTTGAGTCTGTAGACGTTGCCCGCGGAAACGTCGCTCGTGTTCCAGGTAAACATTAAGGTAAGGTTCATGCCTGGGCCGAGGTTTAACACGTCAAACGTTTCAAACTGCGTTTCATTGTGGTAGACTCTCACGGTGAAGTTTTCAATCACGTCTCCTTGGTTGCTGGCAATTACGTTTACTTGTACTATTCTTCCAATGTAGGTCTCATGTGTCGAAGCGGATATGTCGACTATTGCTACGTCGTGGCGCAATATTGTGATCATTCCGTCCTCAGTGGTATGAGCAATAGAGTCTCCTAGCTGGTCAAACAGAGCTGTGTCATACAAGTGCAGTGGACTTTGACCGCGATTCATGGCTTTGAACTCTATGCCGGCTAAAGCAACGGGTGGAACTGTTGTGATCGGGTTTCCTTCATATGTCACGTTGATCCAAACAATTCCCAAGGCGTCGTTTATGACCCAGTTGCCCAGCGGTAGGTTGGCCTCTGGCAGGAGTCTTATGCCTACGACGTCAAGCATTATGGTGTTGAAGCTCAATGTAAATTCATAACGTGTCAGATTGGCAACGTCGGCAACTGAGATGCTGACGGCGAATCTCTCTCCGATGACCAAGTTTTCGCGGAGAATGGACGGTGGGTCTACGAAAAGCTTCGTGTCTGACGTAGGTGACGTCAATGCGGTTCGCAGTGCAATTGTTATGGGCAATATTCCGACACACAATATAACGAGGATAACAAGGGCTTTTCTGTTGTCTTTCATCCTTCTCCCCAATTACTATCTTCTCGGCTTCGGTTTTTAAGCCTTTGTGGAACTTTGACAACCTGGTCGAACAATAGAAATGAGCGGAGTCCAAACGTTTATTATGTTTCCACTCGCCGTT
>CAYNQC010000051.1:0-10310 GCA_964399235.1 uncultured Candidatus Bathyarchaeia archaeon
ATTTTTACTGCCTACCAAAATTGTTGTGAAACATAACCGCGTCATGGTAGTAGCAGTAGTGAGATTCTCTGAGGCTCTCAAAGGACTGTGCACTTCAAAACAAGGGTGCGTCTGTTTCAAAGTGCGGAGGGTGGGATTTGAACCCCCACGACGAGGATGTATCACCCGCAATGCCATTTTTCCTGTATGGAAATACAGAACTTTTTTCTATAACTGGTGAATAGTGCCTGGGTGAGGTATTCCTAGCCTTTTGGGGACATCTCCCGGACTAGATCCCTATTTTTGTGTGTTTGAGTTGATGCTTTTGTCAGAGAATGCTTGCCGACTGACTTTGTCAAAGATTTTCCTAGAGGTTTAGTTGTTCAGTAGCTCCCTCTGCTTGCGCACGAAATGTTTTTATGTGCATATCAGCTTAGCGTTCCCAGAAGTGCAGGGGAGAAAATTTGAAGGCGACTCTGACCAGCGGTAATCACACTGTCCAACTGTTGATCCTGCTTGTTCTGGGTTTCTCAGCGTGCTTCTATGGAAACAGGCTTGTTCATTTCGCTGACGCCGTCGCAACCTCCACTGAGCTTCCGAGCATGAGTCTGACCGTCGTCGGGGCAAATGGGACTCAGATCATCTTGAATGAAACTGACGTCGCACGTTTGGCGTCTTTCAGGGGTTATGGTGGATTCAAGAATCAGCTTGGCATACTGAAGGGTTTAGGCAACTATACTGGCGTGCCTTTGGGCACACTGTGCAGTTTGGTTGGCGTCCTTACCAGTACAAGTATCGTGAGGGTTTTGGCTGCAGATAACTATTCAAAGACCTTTAGTTACGCTGAGGTAAACGGCGAATTTGTCACTTATGACAATGTCACCGGCGCAGAGGTCTTGCACAGTCAGCCGTTGGTGCCTGTTGTGGCGTATTATGTCAATGATGTGGCTGTTGCCGCAGCGGATGGTCCTTTGAGGATTGCGATCATCGGGCCAGAAGGGTTGGCGACGAATTCGTCTTATTGGGTCAAGCAGGTCGTTCGGATCGAAGTCGTTGATGAGGCTGTTCCAGAATTTTCGTCATTGTTAGTCTTGACTTTGCTCTTCATTGCAGCCGTTGCTTCTGCTTTGTATGTGAAATCCTCTGAATGCGGTAAGGGGCAGATTGGCTGGCGTGATGTCTGATGGATGAGAAGTCGGTTGTCACTTTGCGGATTCCCAAGAAGATCCTAGTCGCTTCGCTAATTGTTATCGTGGTCCTAGCTGTTACTGTAACCCTATGGCAGGTTTATCCTCTCCTTCAAAAACCTCAGTCCGACAACAATTCGCTTGGTCTTCCAAAGATGGATTTGACGCTTGTCGCCATTGACGGAACGGCTTTGATTCTAAACGAGTCCTCCGTTGCGAAGCTTGAGATTTTCGAATCTAAAGGCGGCTTCAAAACGAGTGCAGGCTACCTCCGCGGAATCGGTAATTACACTGGCATCAAACTGACAACTTTATGCGATCTGGTGGGCGGCATCAATGATACGGTCAGTCTTAGAGTCACTGCAAGTGACGGCTACTCAATGGTTTACACGTACAACCAAGTTATGGGACAGAACTTGGTGGCTTTTGATCCCGCAACAGGTGACGAGGCGAATCGCACACAGACTATGACTGCGGTTCTTGTCTATCACAAGGACGGGTTTAATCTCACCGACGAAGAAGGACCCTTGCGCATTGGAATACTGGGATCTGAAGGATTGCTGACTGAAGGCCACTGGTGGATCAAACAGGTTGTGAAGATCGAACTCCGTCCGGCCATCGCTGAATGGACGCTTGCGTTGAGAGGGGCTTTGTTTGAGAACATGACTAGGGCAACTTTTGAGTCAGGTGTCAACGAGCAGTGTCATGGTTTAAACTGGACTGACGGCAGCAACAATGTGTGGACTGGCATCCCTCTGTGGTTGCTGGTTGGATATGTTGATGATGGTAATGTACATCAGACCAACAGTTCAGTAAGGGCTTTCAACGATACTCTGGCTCTTCAAGGCTACACTGTCAGAATCATAACAGGTCAGAGCTACTCACGCGATTTCAACAGCACCAGAATGATGCGGAATGCAAATATCCTTGTGGCAAACAGGCTTAACAGTGCCCCGCTTCCGGAACCTTATTGGCCTCTACGGCTTGTCGGTTCAGAGCTTGAAAGCAGCGAAATGTTGAGCAACATTGTGGAGATCCAGTTAGTCCTTTCTGGGAGCTAAGCGCATTTGAAGAGGCAGTACTGGGCTCTTTCCCTGCTGGCAGCAGCTATTCTGATCTCCACTGTTGTCTTCTTCACATACGTTGCTGCGCCGAATGGAAAAACAACTCTGAAAGTGTATTGCGCGGCAAGCCTGCTCTTTCCATTGGAAAAAACCAGAGAGGCGTTTGAGAAGACGCGCCCAGACGCAAAAGTCGAAATTGAAGGACATGGCAGCATTCAAGTCATACGACAAGTCACCGAGTTGGGCAAGAAAGCAGATTTGCTCATGGTGGCCGACTATTCTTTGATTCCACTCATGATGTACAATTCCTCTGAGTCAGCAAACAATCAGACCTTTGCCGAGTGGTACGTCCGGTTTGCCAGCAATGAAATCGTGTTGGCCTATACTAATTCGAGCAGGTATGCGAATGAAATCAGTGCGATCAACTGGTTTTCGGTGCTCCAAAGGGAAGGCGTAGTTTTCGGTTTTCCAAATCCGATGATCGATGCGTTGGGTTACAGGGCTCTGATGGTGATGCAGCTCGCAGAGATCTATTATGGAAACAACACGATATTTCACAACTTGGTCACGAGGAATTTCGATCCACCTATGAGTTCAGTTCCCTCTGAAGACGGCTTCACGATAATTGTTCCTGAAGTGCAGCAACCAAAAGACAGCAGTGTGGTTCTTCGAGCCAGCAGCATCCAGCTTATTCCCCTCCTAGAGTCAGGGGCGGTTGACTATTGTTTTCTTTATCTGAGCAATGCACGACAATATGGTCTGCGATATGTGGAGTTTCCAAACGAGTTTAACTTGGGCAAACCCGAGTTTGAAAGCGTGTATGAACATGTTACCGTCAAGTTTGAACATCAGAGGTTCTCAAGCATAGGACTTGACAGGTTGGGGAAGACGATCTACTACGGTTTCACGGTTCCCAGTAATGCGGTTCACGGTGACTTAGCCGTGGATTTCGTCAAGTTTCTGTTAGGTCAAGACGGTCGAAGCATCTTTGAGTCTGCATGGCATCCCGTTTTCCTTCCGTCCTACACTGACAACAAACAAGCTGTTCCGACGGATCTACAGAGCTTCGTGACAACAGAGTCTATCTAACTGTATTATATGAGATAGATCATAGGCATTAGATGGTGTTTGGAAAATGGTTTGGACAAGGGAGAAGTCACCCTTCATCTTTGTGTCTATGGCTTTGGGCTTGCTGATGGTTCTGTTTCTCGTGATTCCGCTCATCGGGTCACTTGGGAGCTCGCTTCCTGGACTTCCAAACGTCTTAACTGACGCGAGGACGTTAAATGCCATTTTTACAAGTTTCTACTGCGCCCTTTTGACCACAGCCTTGGTGTTTGTTCTCGGAGTCCCCTTTGCATATCTGTTCTCCAAATACGATTTCTTCGGGAAGCGCTTCATAGACTCGATTATCGATTTGCCAATCCTGATTCCGCACAACGCAGCTGGTCTGGCACTATTGTCCGTTCTTTCCCCAGCCTCCCCGATAGGCGGATTCTTCAGACTATTAGGCATCGAATTTATAGATACAGCTTTTGGAATAGTTGCCGCCATGACTTTTGTGAGCGCTCCATTCTTGATCAGAAGTTCGCAGGAGGCCTTTGACTCTGTTGGTGCTGCAATGGAGAAAACAGCCCAAAGCTTGGGGGCCTCGCGTTTCCAAGTCTTCAGACACGTGAGCTTTCCTTTGGCTCTCAAGGGAATACTCACAGGATGTTTGCTCACTTGGGCGAGGGCTGTGAGCGAGTTTGGAGCGGTGGTTGTTCTTGCGTATTTTCCAAAGACGGCACCAGTCTACTTGTATGATGTATTTGAAGGCCTCGGAGGGGGCGGAGGACTGAAATCAGCACTTCCAATAAGCAGCCTACTGATTATTCTTGCGATCGCTATTCTATTTGGTTTCAAGCTCGTGGCTTCGAAGACCACTAAGCTTGTGCGCTGACTGAAAGGAGCTGAGCGTATTTGACATTGAAGGTTGATCGTATTTCGAAAGCGTTGGGCGCGTTTGCTTTGAGAGACGTAAATCTCGAAGTTGGAGACAAAGAATACTTTTCGCTATTGGGACCAACAGGAGCCGGCAAGTCGGCTCTGCTCGAGGTCATCATGGGCTTTAGTCGTCCAGATGAAGGCAAGATTGTCTTGGACGGGCAGGACATTACTTATGCGCCACCTGAGAAACGTGGTGTCGGCTACGTCCCTCAGAATTGTCCATTGTTTCCTCACATGACCGTTTATGAGAATGTTGAGTTCGGTTTGAAGATGCGCAAGACATCTGCCGTCGAGAGGAAAGAAGCCACTTGTAGCATGCTTAGACTCGTTGGTATAGAGACCCTAGCAGACAGAACACCTATGACGCTGAGCGGTGGGGAAAGGCAGAAAACCGTCCTTGCCAGAGTCTTGGCGACCAAGCCGAAGATTGCGCTGCTAGATGAACCTTTGGCCTCTATAGATGCTGAGGCAAGTCGCAGTTTGAGAAAGGAGCTAAAGCGGATCAACCGTGACCTCGGCGTTGCTGTCGTTCACGTTACTCATGATCAGATCGAAGGCTTCAGTTTGGCTGACCGAGTCGCCATCATGATGAAAGGCAAGATCGTTCAGGAAGGTCGGCCGAGTGAGGTTGCTTCAAATCCTGTAGATGAGAGTGTAGCTCGATTCTTGGGTTATGAGAACATCTTTCGCGTGAAAGTGGTAAAATGTGAGCATGAAAGCACCGTGATGAGTGTTGATGGAACAATGATCAGAATGAACGGGAAGGTAGATGCTGAAGAGGCTACAGTGATGATTCGTCCCGAGGACGTTGTGATAACAGCTGGAGCACCCTTGAAATCTGAGGAATGGAACATTCTCGAAGGCGAAGTCAGAGGGTATTTGGACTTGGGTCCTGTTGTTGAGGTGACTGTCGATGCTGGTCTGACTGTCAAGATGATCGTTGACAAACGAGCATACTTTGAGTCGAATCTTGCGGATGGGAAACGTGTCCATGTTGGGTTCAGAGTCGATTCTGTTAAAGTTCTAAGCGTAAGTCCATGACTGTATGGTCTTTCCATGTGACTCTTGCGGGGGAAGGACAAGGAGAGATCTTATAAATGCGGCGTAATAGAAAGCAGATTAATGTCAAAGCATGCCAAGTTCAAGCCTTCTTTCAAAGTCTGGGTTGAGTTTGAAGGGAAGCCAGTCATGGGAAGCGGTGGAGCCGCCATTTTCCAGGAAATTGAACACCTGCAGTCAATTTCGAAGGCTGCAGAGAAGCTTGGCATGTCTTATCGCTATGTCTGGAACTACTTGGATGAGATCAAGAAAATATTAGGCGAACCAGTTGTCGAGACGTTCAAGGGCGGCAAGAGCGGTGGCGGCGGTGCCGAACTTAACGAGTTGGGCAGGTATATTCTAAAGGAGTACAGGCATATGCTCAAGAGTCTGGAGCATTATGTTACCAGTAACGAGTTGCTGGAGGTGATTTGCGTGAAGATCAGTGCAAGGAACCGTTTGAAAGGGAAGGTTAAAGCTGTAAAGAAGGACGGCGTCATGGCGCTTGTGAAGATCGAGGTGACAGTGCCAGCTGTCGTGACGGCGTTAGTCTCATGTGAAGCCGTTGAGGATTTGAAGATCAAGGTAGGCGATGAGGTTGAAGCGGTTGTCAAGTCTACTGAAGTCATGATTGCTAAGTAGAAAAGACAACCGAAAACAGGGTTTTACAGTTGCGAAGCCCTTTTTTCTTCCGTAAGACGCCCATTTCACCTGCGAAATGTTTTTATGTGCATATCGGCTTTTAACTCTCGGAATGAAGTAAAAGGTGAGAAAGGAGAGATCAAATCTGAAAAAACAGCATTTCGCACGCAATATCCTGAAAGGAAGATCCATGTTTACATTGACAGCGATGCTTGCAATAGTAGTCCTGGGTTCCTTTGTCTGGCAATATCGATTTACACTTCAAGCACAGGCTCTTTTCGTTGATCTTCCACCGATGACTTTGACAGTCGTTGCCCCAGACGGCACTCGAGCGACATTGAACGAGACTGACGTTGGAAATATGCCGTCCTACCGTGCATATGGCGGGTACAGGAACACGCTTGGCGTCATAAAAGGCTTAGGCAATTACACGGGAATACCGATCAACTCGCTCTGCGACGCAGTCGGCGGAATACGCAGTGGCTACAGTGTCAGCATCATAGCCGTGGATGGCTATACGAAGAAAATGAGTTACGAAGAACTGAATGGGGCTCTTGTGACCTACGATAACGTGACAGGCCAAGAAGTGCAGCATAATCAGACTCTGACACCTATACTTGCCTATCACTACAATGACGTGAACGTATCTTCGGCTGATGGTCCTCTGAGAGTTGCCATTGTGGGTCCTGAAGGATTATGCACGAGCTCAACGTTCTGGGTGAAACAAGTTGTGAGACTTGAAGTCCACGCTATTCTTCAACCCATGAACCTGACCGTCGTGGCTTCCAACGGCGCTCAAGTAGTTTTGAACGAAACTTTCATCGGCAACTTGGCGTCCTATAGGGCTTACGGTGGATACAGAAATCAGCTTGGCGTACTGAAGGGCTTGGGCAACTACACGGGCGTGCCGATTAAAACATTCACGGACATAGTCGGGGGGGTCCAAAGTGGCTACAGTGTCAGCATCATAGCCGTGGATGGCTATACGAAGAAAATGAGTTACGAAGAACTGAATGGGGCGCTTATCACCTACGACAATGTCACAGGCGAACAAGTCCAACATAACCAGACACTAATCCCTATGCTTGCGTATCACTACAACGATGTAAATCTGACCATCGGTGACGGACCTTTGAAAACTGCAATAGCAGGACCTGAGGGCTTGTGCACAGGTTCGACTTACTGGGTGAAGCAGGTCGTAAGGCTTGAAGTTCACCCTAATCTTCAACCAATGAACCTTACACTTGTCGCCTTGAACGGCACTCAGATCGTATTGAACGAGACAGCCATCGGTCTTCTGTCGGCAGTCAGAGCCGTCGGTGCCTCTCGCAATCAGATGGGCATCGTAAAGAATCTAGGCAACTACACTGGGCCATCGCTCAACACTCTCTGCAATCTAGTCGGCGGCATGAGCAACAGCACGACTCTTCGAGTCACTGCGGCTGACAACTACAATGTGACACTGAGCTATGCTGAATTCAATGGCGATTTGACCACATATGATAACGTGACAGGGCAGCCTGTTCAACACAACCAAACATTGATACCGATACTGGCATACCACTTCAATGACGCCAATCTGTCGGTCAGTGACGGAGCTCTGAAACTGGGGATAATTGGGCCTGAAGGTCTGGCCACCAGTGCTGGCTACTGGGTGAAAAACGTAGTAAAACTTGAAATACTTCCTGTGGTGATGCCCATAACCCTTGCTTTGACAGTGGAACCGGCCATCTATCATGCGACTTCTATCAACGAGACCTTTTCAGTGAGCATAAACATACACAACGTGACAGACACAATGAAACTTGTGGGTTTCGAACTCAGACTCGGCTACAACTCAACACTGCTAGACGTAGTCCAAGTCACTAATGGAAGCTTTCTAGAGACATTCGCTGCTTCACCGAACGGAGGCATGCTATATTACGGACCTTATTACGAAACAGACTACGTGCTGTTCGCTGGTTTCATACTTCCAGATTCCAGCGGCACTTGGTATCGACCGTTCCCAAATGGAAACGGAACAGTTGCAACGTTAACCTTCAGAGTCAAGTACCAGCCTGTAGGACTGGATCAACCCAACGCTGCATGTAATTTGACTTTGTTCGACACAAAACTGGCTGATATAGCACCAACCCTGCTTCCGCACAATACGACCAACGGGTACTATGACATTGCGCCGACCGCGATGGGAGACCTCAATTTTGACGGAAAAGTCGACATTTTTGACGCCCTAGTCTTAGCTAACGCCTTTGGAACCACACCCAGCGAACCCCGATGGAACGTTCTCGCAGACTTGAACCATGACGGCACAGTGGATATCTTTGATGCCATAATTCTTGGCAACCATTTTGGCGAAGGGACGCCTAACCCATGAGAAGCGACCAAGAATCGCTTTTCCTCTCCATTTTTCTTATGGGTACTAAAGTAAATGATCTGGTGGGCGAAATGCTTTGAATACATATCGCCCGATGAAACCAATACTGCGGAAACTGAAATCAACGTGAAGCAAAATGAACGATTTCTCAAAGACCGCAAAGCAATTGGGCTTTCTCATCTTCACAGCAGGGGTGGCAATTGGCTTAGGCACTTCAACAGTTTGGCAGCCTTGCTGTTTTGTTCACGGAAATTCTGCGTTCCTGACTGCAAGTCTTCCGTCGATGAATCTGACTATTGTCGCTCTGAACGGCACCCAACTGGTGCTGAACGAAGTAGATATTCAAAACTTGCCCTCATACGAATCCTACGGAGGCTACAAAAACATATTGGGCAACATCAGAGGGTTGGGAAACTACACCGGAGTTCCCCTTACGACACTCTGCAACCTGGTTGGAGGAATCACTTCCAACAACAGTCTCCTGATTACTGCCATAGACAATTATACCACGACCTTCAGCTATGACCAAGTCAATGGAAGCTTCACAACATATGACAACATAACAGGTCAAGAAGTTCCGCATGCCCAACCATTAACGCCCATCCTGGCCTATTACTTTGACCACACAGACCTGCCTGAAAGCGACGGTCCACTGAGAGTGGCAATTGTCGGACCAGAAGGACTGGCTACCTTTTCAGGTTACTGGATAAAGCAAGTAGTGAAACTGGAAATACGCCTTCTCGACCAAGTAAACATAACCGCAGTAAACCCGTTGAAGACTGTGGTCGGACAGAACTTTTCATGCCGTGTGAACGTGACCATCGCAAACCAAGGATTTTACAACGACACCTTCACCGTCACAGCCTACGCAAACCAGACATCAATCGGAACCCAGGCACTGACGCTTACAGCTGGGAACTCCACCACAATAGTGTTCATCTGGAACACGACAGGGTTTGCCTTCGGCAATTACAGCATCGACGCAAGAATAGGCCGCGACCCGCTATTCAAAGGCGGAAACGTCTGTGTCAGCGTCCCAGGAGACGTGAACGGCGATGCCAAAGTGGACATTTATGATGCAATATCACTGGCAGGAGCCTATGGTTCAACCCCGAGTAGCACGAAATGGAGTTCCAATACCGACATAAACGATGATCAGATAGTTGACATTTACGACGCCATCATACTAGCAAGTAACTACGGAAGAACATTGTAGCGCACGCTGTTTTTAAATTATGATTGATGACTGTCTCGTTGTATGTTTGGAGCAAAAACAGATACCGCTAAGTGATTTCTTATAGAGCATTTTATCAGATAGGGCTCGCCAAAGTGAAGTTATCACGTAGACAACAGTTCAGATCTTAAGGTTGCACTTGCATTTTGAAACCACGTGAAGGGTGGGGGACAAGCCTTGACAAACATGCTTCTCCGATTTCGTGCACACTTTTCGCATCTGTCCTATCCGCGATTCCAAAATTCATGAAAGGTGGATTCTGAATTAGTGCACCCAGACTCTAATGCGAATGAAAATGGTGTAGTTACTTCATAAAACCTCAAAGGTTTTTCCGCAACTGTCTTGACAGCCAGACTTCCGTTCTGTTGCACTGTTCTGAAGCATATTTATCGGAGCCTGAAAAACTGAGACCCTGAAACTTATTCTGCTTTTGGCCGTCGTCTCTGAACCTCGGTTGGTCTGGACAGAAGTCTCATGCCCAGTCATTGATTCTTTCCTCATCGTTTTGCCGGGTGCACGAATTGGGCATAAGAAACTATGGATAACTCAATTTCTTCTCAACGCTAAGAAGGGTTGCCCAACCATCCCGATTGAGCTTTCACGTTGTTTCTAGGAAAGAAGCTCAATTCTTTGAGAAAGTGGTTGAGAAGAAAGATTTGGTAGGACACCATAGGTTGAGAAGAAAAAAGTCCATTTCTTCTACGTTGAGTGTTGGTTTCACTGATTTTAAGGGAAAGATCGGCTTTTGGTAGCCTTTTTGGTAGGATTAGCCATCATTTTACGTTCATAAAAGCAATGCGCGC
>CAYNQC010000052.1:0-9305 GCA_964399235.1 uncultured Candidatus Bathyarchaeia archaeon
GCGCGCTAAGACCGCGTGTTCTGCAGGTTTCAACATGCTGACTGCAAAATGCGCTTCCAAAGGACTTGCTGCATAACCAGCGAAAGCCCCGTCCACGATACTGTGTGAAGAAAAAAGGTAGGGGGAGGGGGGTAGGGTGTTTCTCGCTGTTTTTCAACCAAAAACCATGTTGGACAGTCCTGAACGTGTTCATTCAACTTGCCAAAAGCAATTGCAGGGTTAATGTCTGAACTGTTCATCAGCGGCCAACCCCGAAACCCGTTCATCTAACGCGTCAATTGTGGTGCGGGGGGTGGGATTTGAACCCACGAACCCCTGCAGGATAGGCTCCTGAAGCCTACGCCTTTGACCATGCTCGGCGACCCCCGCGTTAACTTACTGAATGCTATGCGGAAATCTTTAAGAGTTACTATACTCTCTTACGTAAAAACGGTGGATAGTCGATGCCGACTCACGGTTCACTTTCAAAGGCAGGGAAAGTCAGGTCTCAAACCCCCAAGATACAGGCCACTCCAAGAAAGAGTCCAAGTCCAAGGTTCAGAAACAAACGCAACTACGAGAAAAGAGTAGTCCTTCAGAGGAAACCAGGTCAAAACTGGGTTTAAGCCTTTTATTCTGTCTTTTCAGTACGTGTATACATGCCAGATGCTAGTCTGATCCTTATCAATGCAAACGTCATCACGTTAAACAGCAACAAGCCCAAAGCTCAGGCAATAGCAGTTCAAGACGGCAAAATAATTGCACTGGGATCCGATAGAGAGATCATTGAGCATAAGTCCGAAAACACGAAGATCATTGACTGCAGAAAACTGACAGTGGTTCCCGGTCTCGTGGACTGCCATGTCCATATGCTGGATTTTGGGTTTTCGCTTCAGAACCTAGACCTCAGAAATGTAGGCTCGATAGGAGACCTGCAGAAAAAGCTGAAAGAACACGCCCGAAAAAACCCCGAGCCAACATGGATTCTGGGAGGACGCTGGGACCAAGAAAGATTCACGGAAAAACGTTACCCGACCCGCTGGGACCTAGACGCAGTGGTTTCGGACAGACCAGTCTTCCTCAATCGCGTTTGTGGACACATAGCCGTGGCCAACACCGAAGCCCTGAGACTTGCAGGAATAACGAAGAACACCACGGTTCACGGCGGAAAGATAGACTTAGATGAAACGCGTACACAGCCAAATGGAATCGTCCGGGAAAACGCAATGAGCCTGATATGGAAGACTGTTCCAAAGCCCACCACAGAAATGATCGGGAAAGCTTGCAGTCTAGCCTGCAAAAAGGCGGTGGAATCTGGACTCACTGGAGTCCATTGGCTGCTGAGCTCTGCAGAAGAAGCGCGTACTCTTGAGAGAATGTGCTCTGAAGGAAAACTCCCGTTGAGAATCTACCTCGGCGTGCCCGTGGAACGTTTAGATGAGGTCGTGAACCTGGGGCTGCTCACGGGCTTCGGAAACGAAATGCTCAAGATAGGCTTCATAAAAATACTGGCAGACGGCTCGCTAGGAGCAAGAACCGCAGCAATGAAGAAAGGGTATTCTGACAGCCATGGAAAACGCGGAATGATGCTCTACACGCAGAAACAGCTTCAACAACTCATCCTGAAAGCTCACAGCGTTGGTTTGCAGCTAGGCGTACATGCAATAGGCGACCGAGCACTAGAAAATGTCATGAATGCATACGAAAAAGCGTTGAAGAAAGTGCCACGAGAAAACCACAGGCACAGGATCGAACACTGTTCTATCCTAAATCCAAAATTGATTAGCCGCATGAAAAGCCTTGGTTTGGTGGCTTCGGTTCAGCCGCATTTTGTCATATCTGACTTCTGGACAGTTGACCGCGTAGGAACTGAAAGAGCCCGCTGGACCTACCCCTTCAAGTCACTTCTAAAGGAAAATGTGATCGTTGCATCGGGTTCCGACTGTCCAGTCGAATGGATTAGCCCCATCTTGGGCATTTGGGCAGCAACAGCAAGAGAAGACAAATCCGAAGAAATACTCACGCCGGAAGAGGCTCTAAGGACGTACACCACAAATGCGGCCTATGCTTCTTTCGACGAAAACAGCAAAGGAACAATCGAATCTGGAAAGTTCGCAGACTTTACGATCCTTTCAGATGATCCTACAGAAATATCATTGGACAAAATACGTGACCTCTCCGTTGAAATGGTCATAGTCGATGGCAAAGTCGTCTACTCCAGAAAACAATCTTAACCTACGCGGTTTATCTGGTTGATTTTACAGGTTTAAAGTGGCTGCCGTGAACTTGAGCGAAAAGAAACCTCTAGAAGAAATAGTGAAGTGCCTCATGAAAATGTCTTCACCCACTTCAAACGATCTCAGCCGCGTGAAAGCGAAAGCGGCATACAAATTTCATCTCGCGAAAATACCGTCAAACTCCGAAATAATCCGCGTTCTGAACAATAAAGAGAGACGCAAGCTCCTTCCTCTTCTACGAAGAAAGAACACACGAACAATATCAGGCGTCACAGTTGTCGCAGTGATGACGGAGCCATACCCATGCCCACAAGACGAACCCTGCGCATATTGCCCAGGAGGACCCAAAGAAGGAGTTCCACAAAGCTACACAGGCCATGAACCGGCAGCAATGCGAGGCATACAGAACAAGTATGACCCCTGGCTTCAAGTGAACAGCCGTATCGAACAATTGAAGGCAATTGGGCACAAAGTCGACAAGATAGAACTCGTAATAATGGGAGGAACTTTTCCCGCGACACCGGCAGATTATCAGCACCGGTTTGTGCAACGCTGCCTAGATGCCATCACGAAGAGAAGTTCAACCAACTTAGAAGAGGCAAAAAAGAATGCAGAGACAAGCAAAACCCGCAATGCCGGGATAACCGTGGAAACACGCCCAGACTGGGCCAAAGAAAACCATGTTGACTTCATGCTCAACATGGGCGTAACCCGCGTGGAAATGGGTGTTCAAAACCCTGATGATGAAATCTACCGTCGCATAGGCAGAAAGCATTCAGTCGCAGACGTTGTTGAAGCCACTCGCATAATGAAAGATGCTGGACTCAAAATCGCTTACCACATGATGCCAGGACTCCCAGGCACAGACCGCGAAAAGGACCTGGAAAGCTTCAGGAAAATCTTCACAGATGCCCAGTTCAAACCCGACATGATCAAGATCTATCCATGCTTAGTCATGAAGGGCACCAGAGCCTATGACTGGTATAAAGATGGCGCCTATAGACCCTACACGACAAATGAAGCAGCTGAGCTTATTGCAGAAGTCAAAAAGACTGTTCCACCTTGGATCCGCATAATGCGAGTCCAACGCGACATTCCTGCACAGCTGATAACTGCAGGCGTTGACAAGAGCAACCTTCGCCAGATAGTTCAGAGCAACCTTCAGAGACAGGGGTTAGAATGCAGATGCATTCGTTGCAGAGAAGTCGGACACAAAATGAAGAATGAGAACCCAGACCCCGAAAAAGTTCAAATTCTGACCACGAGATACGAAGCTTCCGAAGGCGAGGAGGTTTTCATATCGGCAGAAGACACTGAAGATGATGCTTTGATAGGGTATCTGCGGCTGAGAGTGCCTTCAATAAGAGCCCATCGTCCTGAGGTGAAAGACAAGCCGTGTACGATAGTGCGAGAACTGCACGTATATGGTTCTTTGGTTCCAGTGGGTAAACACTGGGCGGAAGCATGGCAACACAAGGGTTACGGTGGAATTCTGCTTCATGAAGCAGAGCGCATGACGCGGAAGGATTACGGTTTTAAGAAGATCTTAGTTATAAGTGCACTTGGAACAAAGCTATACTACAAACGGTTTGACTATGATCACGACGGAGTCTACATGTCAAAAATACTGGGTGAATAGAAATGAGTGAAAAGGAAACAGGCTACCGTGGCAGAGCTTTTGACGCCTTGAAGAAAGCTCATGTCGAAATAGGAGATAATGTCCGAGTTGTGAAAGCCAGCGAGATTTACGAAGGGATACTCATTCCACGTTCCGAATATGGAGACGAAAAACACGTTGTCATCAAATTGAAAAACGGCTACAACATCGGGGTGGAAATAACCGCTGAGACGAGAATCGAGAAGATTGGCGAAGGAGCAAAACCGACTTTTGCCCCACCACCACTTCCAGAACAGAGACCTGGACTTCCCAGAGTCGCCATAATAAGCACGGGCGGCACAATAGCAAGCCGCGTAGATTACCGAACAGGCGGAGTTCGCCCGGCACTCAGTGCAAGCGATCTTTACAGCGTCGTTCCAGAACTAGCAGACGTGGCGCAAATAGAAACCCAGATACTTTTCAGTCTTTTCAGCGAAAACCTGACGCGGCAACATTGGACTGAAATAGCTCAGACAGTAGCCAAGAAAATCCATGAAGGCGCCGAGGGTGTCCTAGTAGCCCATGGAACAGACACAATGGGATACACAGCCGCCGCCCTCAGCTTCGCCCTGCAAAATCTTCCCGTCCCAGTAATAATTGTAGGCTCGCAACGATCAGCAGACCGACCGAGTTCGGACGCCGCAACGAACCTGTTGGGCGCTGTCTCAGCAGCAGCAAAGGCTCCGTTCGCCGAAGTAGTAGTCGCCATGCATGAAACACCGTCAGACACTTGCATAGTGTTGCATAGAGGAACAAAAGTCCGAAAATGCCACACAAGCCGCAGAGACGCATTCAAATCTGTCAACGCAACGCCAATCACAAGAATCGAAAACCAAAGCATAACGATGCTCACAAAAGAGTACAGGAAACGAGATTTGTCAAGAAGACTGCAACTCAAGCCTGACTTCGAAGAAAAAGTTGCCTTAGTCAAATTCTATCCCGGAATGGACCCGTCGATTCTAGATTTGTACACAGAGAATGAGTACAGAGGAATAGTCCTTGAAGGGACGGGTCTAGGTCACATCAGCAAAGATTGTAATGACACGATAAGAAAAGCCGTAAAGAAAGGCACTGTTGTTGCAATGACGTCTCAATGCATCTGGGGACGAGTGAACATGAACGTTTACGATTCAGGCCGCGACTTGCTGGCCTTAGGAGTAATGCCCATGGAAGACATGCTTCCCGAGACAGCTCTCGTCAAGCTCATGTGGGTTCTCGGGCAAACCAAAGATCTTGACGAGGTGAAGACCCTCTTGAAAACAGACATAGCAGGCGAACTCTCACCTCGAACCCTGGCAGAAAAGATGACTTGCGAATAGAGCAGAGGTGGTCGCGTTGGCAGTAGACTATGAGAAAATCGGTTTGAAAGTCGGACTGGAGATCCATCAGCAATTGAACACTTCGGCGAAGTTATTCTGTAGCTGCAGACCGGCACTGTTCAAGGAAGAGCCGGAAGTCACGTTTCTGCGCAGGCTCAGACCAACCCAAAGCGAACTAGGCCAAGTAGATCCAGCAGCCTTTTTCGAATTTCAAAAAGGCGTCAAAATCCTTTACGAAGCAAACCGCGAAACTTCATGCCTCGTGGAAATGGACGAAGAACCACCACACGCTCTGAATCTGGAAGCAGTGAGAACGGTTCTAACCGCAGCGCTCATAATGAATGCCAAACCTGTCAGTGAAGTTCACGTAATGCGCAAGACTGTAATAGACGGCTCAAACACGACGGGTTTTCAAAGAACATGCGCCATTGCCTTAAATGGCGAAATCACGGTGGGAGGCAAGACTATCCCGATTCAGCATGCCAGTCTCGAAGAAGACGCCGCTCGAAAATCAGGTGACAAAGAAGGAAGAACAATAAAATACCGAATAGACCGACTGGGCATACCGCTCATAGAAGTGGCAACAGGGCCTGTCATAGGAACACCAAAAGAAGCCGAAGACGTGGCCCTAGCAATCGGAAGAATATTGAGGGCAACTGGAAAAGTCATAAGAGGTCTTGGCTCCATTCGCCAAGACATAAACATCTCTATCCCTGACGGGGCGCTCATAGAAATCAAGGGTCTGCAGGAACTTGAACTCGTTTCTCTTGTCGTCGAGTACGAAGTCCAACGCCAGACAAACCTCATCAAAATAAACGAAGAGCTCAAGAAGAAAGCAGTAAAAAAGGAAACTCTCAAAGACCAGTTCTACAACGTGAAAGACGTTTTCAAGAACACCAAATGCAAAGTTGTCCAAAAAGCCTTGGAGAAAAACCAAGAAGTCTTGGCTGTGAAGCTTGTTGGCTTCAAAGGATTTCTCAAATGGGAACTCGCTCCAGGGCTACGCCTGGGAACAGAGATGGCAGACAGAGCCAAGTTCTGGGGAAGAGTTGGCGGCATATTTCACACGGATGAATTGCCCGCATATGGAATAACAGCGGAGGAAGTTGATAACCTCAGAAAAAGCGTCAAGGCAGCAGATGATGATGCCGTAGTCTTTGTTGCGGACAGCTTGGAAAACTCTGAAGACGCGTTGAAGGCTGTGGTTGAAAGAGCCCGTGAGGCAGTGCAGGGTGTGCCACAGGAAACTCGGGCACCACACCCTGACGGGACGACACGTTACATGAGACCGCGCCCAGGAGCAGCAAGAATGTATCCTGAGACAGATATCCCACCTGTCCCGATCACATATGAACTTGTCAGCGAAATAAGGGCCCACCTACCTGAGCTTCCAGAACAAAAGCTTGAACGATTACAAAAAGAATACAAACTGAATGACAAGCTTGCCCGACAAGTTCTCAACTCCGAATACAGTGAACTGTTCGAAACCATCGTACGCGAAAGCAAAGTCTCACCGACCACCGTTGCAGCGTTCATGACTGAGACTTTGAAAGCGCTGAAAAGAGAAGGAATTGAAGCAGAAAAACTCCCGGATGACCTGCTACGCGATATCTTCAGGATGATAGGTGAAGGAAAAATCGCCAAAGAGGCAATCACAGACGTTGTCACATGGCTTTCAAAGAACGAAGACAAAACCGTTCAAGAAGCCATCAGAGAGCTCGGAATGCAAAGTATTTCACACAATGAACTTGAAAAAGTCCTTGCCAAGATTGTTGAAGAGAATAGGGATTTAATCAAGAAGCGGGGCGATGGCTGTTTCGGCGCTCTCATGGGAATTGCCATGAACAATCTGCGTGGCAAGGCAGACGCGGCACTGGTGAGCAAGATTCTCAAGGAAAAAGTCAAAGAGGCACAAAAATAAAAGGTTACTTCTGCGTCGGTTCAGGAACAGTGATCACAGGAGCCCTGAGAAGTCTGGCATCCTCACCGCAGTAGGGGCATATTTTGAATTCAGGCAGCAACGGTTTTCCGCATGCGAGACAGACGTAGGAATATCTCATTTTCCCTTCTAAACCTTCCACTTCCTTTGCCAAATCGCTGAGCTCCATCCGGATTAGATCAACAGTTGTGGTTAAGGGTTCGATTTCCTTGACTTCGGTTCTCACGTTGCAGATCAAATCTTTTACACTTGCTATTGTCTCGCTATTGGTTTCTATTGTCTCGTACATAGCGTCAAGAATTTCACTCTTTTCTTCGACTGCTTGCGTTTCAGCTGAGCTTTGCCTTTTGGCGTCGGTCAAGATTTTATTCAAGAATTCTTCCATTGGATTTTGAAAGGCTAAGGCGCATGTGATTCCCCAGCAGGCGAGGCTAACGCTGGCAGAAAGCCAAAGGTACGTGACAGAACCCATGCTGCTCAGTTTCTGGCCGATCAGCGGGTAGATCTTGAGGAGCCCAATGGGGCTTCCCGATATCAGAGCGTAGATTGCGTCAACCAAGTGTGCTACGGAGAGAAACGTCAGCGAACTGAAAACCCAGACTGCAAGCCCCTTTCTTGCCAAATGTTTTCACCGTTTTTCTAGAAGGTAATGCAAACATATTATTGTATCTTAATATTTAATACAATGCTTCCCGTCTAAAACATATATCGAAACCCGATATATGTCAAAAACCGTAAAATTCGAAATGCATTAGCATGTCTTCCACGCCATGCACTATTCTCATAACATGCGAGTGAACTTAAATGAGTCCAGTTTGAACCATGACTGTCTTTTCTCCGAGCATGTGATATTCGCTAGGACGTGCAGAGGAGGTTTTAACGCAGTTTTATTCTGGGGTCAATGATCCCATATAGAATGTCGACTACTAGGTTTATTAGAACGAAAAACAGCGCAACAAATGTTGCGCACGCAAACACCACGGTCATGTTAAGATTCTGAGCGGCCGACACGGCTAGGCTTCCGAAACCGTGAATGTAAAAGACTCTTTCCACTATCACAAGACTTGTCAGCATGTTTCCTATTAGCACTCCTGAGACTGTTAGAACAGAGATTGCCGCGTTCTTTCTGGCGTGTTTGTAAAAAGCGTCTTTTCTTGACGAACCCTTGGCACGTGCAGACAGAAAATATTGTTTACCAGATTCCTCTATAACACCGGATCTTGTCAGCCTAATTAACGCAACGCCTTGAGTGAACACCAAAACCATCACTGGTAAAACCAAATGCGCCAGAGCGTCCAAGAATATGTCTACTTCCCCGTTCAAGAGCGCATCGATCGAGATCATTCCAGTGTACACGGCGAAAGTGCCATTTTCTACCTTCACATTAAAATCATGGTTCAGGCCATAGCTGAGTCTTCCTGCGGGTATGAAGCCAGTCTGTGCCATGGTTATGGCAACCACTAGTCCAGCCACAAGGAAGACTGGCAACGTTGTCCCCAGAGTTCCCGCGACGCGCACGATGTGATCAACTGGTCTGTTATGATGGAGCCCCGCTTTAGTCCCGAGCCAAAGACCTAACCCTATTATCAAAGGAGCAGAGTAGACGATGAGCTCGAAAGTCACAGGCAGGCTTGAAAACACAAGCTCCATTGCCGGTTGACCATCTAGAAGCGAGACACCAAAATCCAGAGTGGCAACTTTTTCAACCAGTCAACCCATTGCAGCAGAAGAGGTCGATCCAGTCCATACCTGTGAATTAACCTATCCAGATTGCTGGGAATGAGATCGCGAGGACTCCGCACAAAGAATGCCACTCGCATCATAGGATTGATTGGCAACAATGCCACAAAGATTATAGTGATGACGCCTATCGCCGTCGGCACCGAAAGCAGTATGCGCCTAGCAACCAGTCTCTTTAGCCCCATGGTCTCCCAGCCACAGCCTCGACATGTCCCTTAGTAAGTCTCTGGTCTATAACCCCGGAAAGAATATTTGTCCCTGTCGGTCTTAATCGATTATTTTCATGCTAGCCAGCGAGACGAGACTCATAACCAATAACCTGCCAAAAAGTGGAGTGCTGAAATCAAGGCAAATCTGCACATTATTGCGAACAGAACTGCACACGGAAAGGAGCGTGAAATCATAGGAATAGTGCGAGAGAATACTGTCATACG
>CAYNQC010000053.1:0-9275 GCA_964399235.1 uncultured Candidatus Bathyarchaeia archaeon
TTGTAGATAGCCTATAGTGAGTTTCGTTCTTTCCGTGCCATAAAACCCATAGCGTGTGCCAAGGCGCAATGACGGAAGAAAACTAGGAAACAATGAGCAGGAGCTTGGACAAATACATGAGAGAACTAGAGCCAGTCGGACAATCGCAGCAACGCGAATAATGGCGAAAACGCTGACAGACAGCGATGGCTGCAATGCTGCGTAAGTCTTAAATCAACTGTTCATCATACGATTAGCCGTGAGTCAGAATGAGTGACGAAGACGTTGTGCTAGCAATC
Source organism: uncultured Candidatus Bathyarchaeia archaeon (assembly GCA_964399235.1). GTDB lineage: Archaea > Thermoproteota > Bathyarchaeia > Bathyarchaeales > Bathycorpusculaceae > DASPPK01. Next base: position 279 of record CAYNQC010000053.1, read on the forward strand.
GAAAAACTGCATTTTACAGTTAGACTACACTCAACTTATCTAGAAGTCGACCTGAAAGAAGGCGCCCGAAAACAGTTAGAGAAACTGCTGGAGGCAAACCCCGGTTTCCGAGACAGCGTGGGCTTGCTGTTCCAAACGGTGGTTCCAGTGGATGTGCGACTGCGCGACATACGATCAGTCGGTCTGGACAAGAAGAACAGGGTCAAAATAGATGTTCCTCACCGAAAAGACATCACAATCCCTCTCGATGAAAAAGAGTCTAAACTTCTGCTTGACAAACTGAACGAACTCATCCCGCCCGAGAAGGAAAGGGCAGTTAGAGATGCAGAAGAAGCACGAAGGACAGAAAGAGGATTTGAACCCACACGTGCCATGGGCGGAAAGGAAGTGTCAAGAAGCAGAGTTGAGAAATAGTAAGCCCGTTGCTTTCGTGTCCTGCAGACGTATGAATTAATCTATCGGTATTCTTCTTCCGGATTGATCTCGTTTAGAGAAACCAAACTCTCCCTTCACTTCCCTCAACTGCTTTGAGTTGAACACAGGTCCATCCCGACATACCCTGTACTTGCCCAGCAGGCAGCTTCCACACATACCAATTGCACATCGCATGAGGCGCTCAAGACTCGCCTGCAACGGTATTCCGTGTTCCTCCGCCAACTCAAAAACCCTCAATATCATCTTTTCAGGCCCACACGCATAAACAGAATCAAACCCTTCGGCCAACAATTCCTCAACGGGCTGAGTGCACAATCCAGTGATGCCGCAGCTTCCATCCTCTGTCGAAACAACAAGTCTGAACTTCCTAGCAGGAAACCTCTTCAGTTCATCTATGAACAAAAGCTCGTCTTGTGTTTTCGCTCCAAGGACGAAAGTCACATGAAAATTCTTCTCATTCATTCTTCTTGCCAAAAACAGAAGCGGGGCTACGCCTGTTCCTCCACCTACTAGAAGAACATTGCGTCCATTCTGTGAGAAACAATTTCCAAAAGGACCGCGCACTCCTAACAGATCGCCTGCTTTCTTCCTATGCAAAGCATTAGTCGCTTTGCCGACGTTGCGCACCGCAACGGTCACCACGCCATTTGTGGTAACATTCAGAACACTCAAAGGAATCTCGTCAATTCCTGGAATCCAAACCATCAAAAACTGCCCCGGCTTTGCCTGTGCACAAGCCTTGTCTTTGAACGCGAAAGTCTTGATGCTGGGACTTGCAGTCTTAGCCTCCAGCACACGCTGAACTCTCAGCCAGTTAGCTTCTGTGTGATAAACCGACAATATCCTTCACACTTCCAACATTTTTCCTTCGCAGATAAACGCTAATTCCACGCGTTATGTCTCGGAATACCCTCGGACCTTCGACTGCTATCGCAGTGCCTATTTGAACAGCCGACGCCCCTGCCAACAGGAACTCCACAGCATCACGCCAACCCGATATTCCGCCGCATCCCACTATTGGAATACCTACCTCTTCATACACGTCAAATACATGCCTCAGTGCAATCGGCTTAACAGCTGGGCCTGAAAGCCCCCCCACCCTATTCGCCAGGATTGGCAAAGTCGTCTCAACATCAATAGCCATAGCCTTCACCGTGTTCATCACCGTCACCGCGTCAGCACCTGCATCTTCAGCGACTCTTGCACTGTCGACTATGTTTGTCACGTTAGGCGATAACTTGACCAAGACAGGTCTGCCCGTCGAAGCTTTGACCGTGCGAACAACGTTAGCGAGAAGTTTCGGGTTCTGACCGATCTCTGAACCGGTTTCTTTTACATGCGGACATGAAACGTTAAGCTCCAATGCGTCCGCACCTGCAGAAGTGGCTCTTTTTGCCACGGCGGCATATTCTTCGGTCGAAAAGCCGAACACACTGACAATCACTGGCACGTTCAAGACAGACTTCGCCTTTCGTATTTCATCAGCGAAATCCTCTATGCCAGGATTTGGAAGCCCCATAGCGTTGATTAAGCCACAGCTTGCCTGCACAACCGTCGGATTTGCATAGCCTTCTCGCGATTTCAGACACACCGACTTCGTCACGACTCCGCCTGCACCGCCTTCAACAATGCTCTCAAATGTCTGGGCAGAGTATCCTAGGATCCCAGAAGCCAACATCGTAGGATTGCCAAAGTGTAAGCCCGCCAAGTCAATGCTCAAACCAGCGTCCTTCATGAACCTTCCACCCTGACTTGCTTTCTGTTGAGATGACCATTTATATTAGTTATCCTTAAACCGCGTAGAGTTGGATCGGCACCGTGATTCCTACGCAAGTTTATATTAACAGCAGACTTAGCAGTAGTAATGCTGAGGCATCCAGATGAAAGTAACGATAGTTGAAAGCTCATTTGGCATGTTAGCCTTCGACCAGGAAAACAAGCCCATAGCAACCGTATTATTTCCAAAAAAGCCCCAGAGTGCAGCACGAGCACTTGTCAACGTCGAAACTGGAAAAATCATTGATGAAGTTTCCAGTCTAGTTGCCGCGCTTAAAGAGAAAGGATATGACACATTCATTTTCGAAAATTCAGGCCTTGCCAAAGAAGCTGAAACCAAACTCGGCATCAGTGTTGAACTGGCTAAACCATCAAAGGCAGGAGAACTTCTCCGATCCAAACCAGAAACATATGCCATCAAAGCTGGGTTCATCAAAGACGCAGCGGAATTCAACCTTTGGACCCACAACGTAACCATGGAAATAACAAAAATACGGGTAAAAGGCGCAATCGAAAAGAGAGACCTCATCGTCGCCCAGGCAGTACAAAGCCTAGACGAATTGGACAAGACAATAAACATCCTAATGGCCCGCGTCAGAGAATGGTATGGCATACATTTCCCAGAACTAGACCGACTTCTGGACAAACACGAAACATACGCTCGCCTCGTCGTCAAACTTGGCAGCAAAGACAACTTCACCTCTGACAACCTTGAAAAAGAAGACATCCCGAAATCCAAGTCTGAAGCAATAGCCAAGGTATCAGAAAAATCAATGGGAGCAGACTTTGAAGATTCAGACTTGAAGCAAATTCAATCATTATGCAAGGACATACTTGCACTTTACAAACTCCGAGAAAGCATGGAAACCTACCTCGATTCAGCAATGGATGAAGTTGCGCCGAACATGAAATATTTGGTGGGCTCACTTCTGGGAGCGCGTCTAATCGCGGTTTCAGGCGGTCTCACAAATCTCGCCAAAAGACCCGCCAGCACCATTCAAGTTCTCGGCGCGGAAAAAGCGCTTTTCCGTTCATTAAAAACTGGCACTAGACCTCCGAAGCACGGCTTAATTTTCCAACACGCTGTTTTGCATGACGCGAAGAGGTGGCAAAGAGGAAAAATCGCTAGAGCAATAGCAGGGAAACTGGCCATAGCTGCCAGGGCAGACGCTTTTGGTCACAGGTCAATAGGCGAAGAACTCAAAGCAGGCATGGAGAAAAGAATCGAAGAGATTCAGCAAAAATACGAACAACCGCCACCGCCTCCGCCGCCTAGATCGCGACACGAAAGACCCAGAGGCAGAGAACGGGGAAAACACAGACGTGAACGTTAACGTCAGGCCGCACCCGAAGTTCGCTGAAGTCTATTATGTAACACTCGAAGGCGGTTCACAGCGGCTCGGAACCAAAAACCTTTCACCTGGAAAAAACGTGTACGGTGAAAGGCTCATCAAGTACGGCGGAACCGAATATCGTGTTTGGGACGCATTCAGAAGCAAACTCGCTGCCGCCATTCTAAAGGGCTTGGAAACGCTTCCCATCAGGCCAGATCATTCAGTCCTCTATCTAGGAGCTGCCTCGGGAACCACGGCAAGCCATGTTTCAGACATAGTCGGAATGAAAGGACACGTCTACTGCGTTGAGTTCGCTTCCAGATCAATTCGCGACCTAGTAGACAACGTTTGTCCTTACAGGGTGAACTTATCGCCCATACTGGAAGATGCCCGTTTCCCAGAGAAATACTCAGTTTTTGTAAGTGGAAAAGTTGACAATATATACTGTGACATAGCTCAACCTGAACAGGCCAGAGTTCTCGCTGACAACGCAGATCATTTCCTGAAAAACTCAGGTTGGATAATGTTTGCAGTAAAGGCTCAGAGCATAGACGTGACTAAAGAACCTTCTGAAGTCTACGAGAGCGAGATCAAAGTCTTGCAGAAACGAGGTTTCGACGTGGAACAAGTGATACATCTCGAACCATATGACAAAGCGCATGCAATGATCGTTGCTCACTTATGACCGCGTTTCAATAAGCAAGTATTGTTTATATCTTACAAGTCGATTGCTGTCTCTACGTGGCGGTTCTATGGCTCACATGGGAGAGGGGCGTTTGGAAGGTGCAGAAACCGTCCTTAAAGCAGCTGGTTTCACGATATCTCGACCATGCATTTCTCGTCCGAGCTGCTTCGACTTCGCGGTTAGACGAGAAGGAAACTTGATTCTCATAAAACTCCTGCCAGACATTGGCAACTTGACTCTTATCGATTCACAAGAACTTAGGGAGATTTCAGGATATTTCTCGGCTGCTTCTCTGATTATTGGTCAAGAAGCGCGAGAACGACCTCTGGAAGACGACACAGTCTACAGGAGATACAACATTTCCGCCGTCAATCTGAAGACATTTGAAAACGTTGTGCTTCATAATGTTCGCCCTCTGATTCAGGCAAGTCCTGGAGGCTACTACGTGGAGATTGACGGTGAAGCACTCAGACAAAGAAGACAAGACCTAGGGTTCTCAGTTGGCGAAGTAGCAGACATGGTAGGTATATCAAGAAGAACAATTTATGGCTACGAAAGAGGACTGGCCAAAGCCTCCGTGCCTGCTGCTTATAAGTTGGTATGGGCGCTTGGAATCCCAGTTGCGAGATCAATGGACATTTTCCAGACGTCGACGGCCCAACGCCAGAATCGTTTCCTAACGACCGCCAAACGTGCTTTCGCAAGAAACAGACTACTGAACAAGATCTTTAGGAAACTTGCACTCCTTCATATCACTACGGTCAAGAAGGCACCGTTTGACTTTGTCATGCAGGTTTCCGAACCTCGGATGCAGATAGTTGGGGGAGTAGCGGACACTGAGGAGCTTGAGCTCGGTACAAGGATCGATGAAATCCTCAGCGTGAGCAAGGTCGTTGGGGCTCGTCCCATCCTGATTGCCCAGGGTCCTCGGCCATGCGAACGGAATATTCCCTATATCTGTTGCGAGGATTTCTCCAGAATCAAGAACCAAGAGGATTTGATCCTAAGTGTCAGGTGAGCTTCGCTTGCCGAGACCCTTTGCCATCTTTGACCCTTTTGGCCGGTTTCCATGACTTCCTGATGAACTCAGGGTATACTTCAGACGTTTGTATCAATCGTTCCAGAAAACTGATAGTTCTCGGGTCTGAAGGATAACCTGATCCGAAGTCGCCATAGACCTCTGCGAGCAGTGCTACTTCCTTGTCTCTTTCGACTTTGGCAATTATCGAGGCCGCGGAGACTACAACGTAATTCCGATCGGCCTTGTGTTCAGAAACAATGTCAACTCTGAAGGGCAGGCATTCCAGTATATGCTGCTTGAACCGTTCCTCCAAGACATCTGAAGCATCAACATACACCTTGTCTGGCCTGAGAGCTTCAATGATTTTGGCCATAGTTTGAGCCTCGAGCCAATTCAGTTTGTGCAGTTTCCTTCCACTATTAACCACGATGTCAATTTCTCTCGGTTGAATCTTCAAGACGTGATGCTTTTGCACTATCCTCCTGATTTCAACCGCAAGCGTCTCTCTTCGATGTGGAGACAGAAGTTTAGAATCCTTAACGCCCAGGTCTTTGAGCCTAAACAGGTCCTCTTCTTCTAACAACACTCCCGCAATCACTAAGGGGCCAATCACCGCGCCTCGTCCTGCATCGTCCACGCCTGCAACCTTCATGAGAGCCAGACTCTTTTCAAGAGATATTTTGACTTCGCGGTTATAACAGTTTATTCAAGAATGAGCTTGTAAGAAATTGAGGGCCTTCAAAACGATTGCCTCGTGCAGTCTGGCCCTGTTCTCAATGGTCACTACATAGATTTCAGCGTCTTCCCTTTTCCTCAGGTCCTTGAGCCAACTGTCTGTCATTCTCCAATGAATCGTGCAAACCACGAGCTTTCTTCCTTCAACAACCTGTTTGACCGCCGCTATGAATCGTTCAGAAAAGAACTCCATAGGTCCGATTTCATCAATAATCAAAACATCCATGATTTCATCAGCCACTAGTATGGCGCGTACCCCGATCCGGTCAAGATCACCGATATTCACGCGGTACTTGCCAACTCGCGGCCCTTGCTCTTGGTGTATGCTGGCAAGCCACCCTTGTTTTCCACTGCTCAGATCCAAGATCTCAAAACCAATGCGATTTCCATGAGACCTTACGTCACGGCTCAACATCCCGCCCACACTGTAACCTTTTTCCTTCAACCGTTCAGCTGACTTCAACGCAACAGTCGTCTTTCCACTGCCCGGTGCACCGGTCACAAGAAACAGACGTTTCTTCAACCTCTATCGACCCAAACCAGAAGTCTAATATTACCTTAAAGGATTTTTCGTACTTATCATTGAGGCGTAACAAGCAGCATGCCCTTGACCACAGCTAAGCCAGAGTTTTCTACAGAGATCATCCAAGAAGGACAAACCAAAGTAGTGGTTCCTAGACTGGCAGCATTTGTGAAGCAACCTTCCGATTATGCCCCTTCAAAGGCTCCGGTCTTCTACAATCCTGTGATGGAACTGAACCGTGACATCGCGGTTCTAGCGGTCCAAGCATATCAAAAGATCGTCGGTCGCAAGATTACGGTGTGTGAACCATTAACAGGCTGTGGTTTGAGAGGGATTCGTTTCGCAACCGAGGTCAAAGGCATCAAAAAAGTGGTCCTAAGTGACGTCAACAAAAAAGCCTTCAGCCTTGCAGGCTACAACGTGCAAATGAACCATCTTCAAAAACTCGTTGCCATTAAGAACAAAGAAGCAAATGATATCTTGAGCAGCTACAGCGCGCCGTACAAAAGATTTGACGTCATAGACATCGACCCATTCGGTTCACCTGTACCCTTCATCGATTCTGCCGTACGCGCATTAAGAAACCATGGCCTCATAGCCCTGACAGCCACAGATATGGCATCACTCTGTGGCGTGCATTCGAAAGCATGCATCAGAAAGTATGGGGGCAAGTCGCTGCGCACCGAATACTGCCATGAACTGGCAATAAGGTTACTAGCTGGATGCCTAGCCACAATGGCTGCAAAACATGACATAGGCGTGCGAATAGTCCTCAGCCATCGCGGAGAACACTACGTCAGAGTGTATGCAACGATAGACTACGGAGCAAGAAACGCCGATCAAAGCCTAGGCAATGTGGGCTTCATCCTGCATTGCCCCAAATGCCTCCATAGGGAAACCCTGAACGATATACCCCCAATTGGTTACCCCAAGAAATGCGTTGAGTGTGGATCCGAACTGAATGTGGGTGGACCCTTGTGGCTTGGGAACACAACCGACCGCAAATACTGCGTTCTAGTCGAACAACAAATCGAAACTAGAAAGCTTCGATTGGCAGCAAGGATTCGAAGGATGCTGACTCTCATCGAGTGCGAATCCAACGCCCCTATCAGCTATTACGTTATAGACAGAGTGTGCAGCAAGTTGCGTCTGCCTGTTCCCTCCGTCGAGCATGTTTCACAAGAATTGAAAAAAGAAGGTTTCCAAGCAGTGCCAACTCATCTTGATTCAAGAGGCATAAGATCAGATGTTTCTGCGTCTCAACTGGCTAAAATAATAAAAAGACTAACAAAAACTGCTCAATACTAGGTGTAGTCCGTGGTTCCATAAAACTCGCAAGTGAGAGGCAAGTCAATATAATCACTCGCTGAGCAGGAAACTCGTCGCGCTGATAGAACAATATTCCAGAACCCTTATAATGCGATACTCAAATTTGTTATCTCACTGGAGAGAATGGAACATGGCTAAGAGATTAATTGTTATAACTTTAGCAATTCTGCTGACATCATTCATGTACACAGTTGCCCTGCCAAAAGCCCTTGCCGTCGATCCTACAATAGTCTACGTTGACCCTCCAAAAGTCGAAGACACTGGACTGGTTCCAAACACCACGTTCAACGTGTCCGTACGAGTCAGCAACATCCCAGCCGATCCAGGCCTCGTAGGTCTTGAATTCAGACTCACATGGACTCCTGGTCTTCTGATTTGTCAGACATTTCAAGAGATATTGTTCCACAATGTAACGCCAAGCGACTTCTGGTCCAACATATGGGGTCTGAAGCTGCAGACCAACAACACGGGCGGATATGTGCAATATGCTCAGACCTGGCAAGATATCAACCAGGCAATTGCAGACGGTTACGCACCGACAAGTGGAAACCACGTGATTGCCAACCTTGTGTTCAAAGTCAACGGAACAGGAAAATGTGCCCTACATCTTGAAGGCGTGAAACTAGGCGATCCTAACGCAAATGTCATCCCGTCACAAGTGACCGATGGATTTTTCAGCAACATGGGCGCACCGCCACCTCCCAAACCGGCACTGATGTATGTCGAACCTGCAAAGATAGCAAACGCAAGCCTGACTTCTGGCACCACCTTCGCAATCAACATAAGCATAATCAACGCTTCAGGCGTAGCAGGCCTCGAATTCAAACTCAACTTCAACTCTACAGCATTGAATGCTCAATCAGTGACGCGCGGCAGCTTTGTTCTCCCATCAGTGACTCCGATAACTCAAATAGACAACACAACTGGTTTTGTGAAGTTCAACATATCATCATCAACACCGCTAGATGGCAACGGTTCAGTAGCCGTAATCGAATTCTTAGTGGCGGCAGATGACGTCAAGAACTCGACACTTCACATCTCTGATGTTTCACTGGTTGACAGTGCTAACGAAACGCTTCCTTTCACAACTGCCGATGGAAGTTTCACAAACCTGAAGACGCTTCCCGGAGACCTGAATGAGGACGGCACCGTGGACATC
>CAYNQC010000054.1:0-9123 GCA_964399235.1 uncultured Candidatus Bathyarchaeia archaeon
CCCGTTTGGCAATGGCAATGCCTGAATCTATTGCAGCCGCAACTGAAGCCACTATAGGCAATTTAACCGTCGCTGCCTTCATGGCCATGTCGCCGGTCAATCTTCCCGTTGAAACAATGAAGCAATTCTCCAGGTCCGTCCCACACGTCATCGCCATTCCGACTACTTTGTCGACCGCATTGTGGCGCCCAATATCCTCACCGAAAGCTACACGAGTGCCATTCCCTTCAAAAATTGCGGCAGCATGGACTCCGCCCGTCTTTCGGAAGACAGGGGCTGAATTCAGTTCCTTGACACAACCTAGTATTGTGTTCGCCTTGACATTCAAGGTCGACTTGATTTTCGGCAGTTTCCGTGACATTCTATATGATCCTTGTACTCCACATGCCGAAAGGATCACTCGCCCAAACTGCCTTGACAACCTCAGCCGTCTCTTGACCTCTACACTTGAAATAAACTTCACCTGGCAAACGCCGTCTTTCACGTTCAATTTGTCTATTTCGGATAAGGATTTCAGGATTCCTTCAGAAGCTAGGTGCCCTATCGCCAGCTGTTCCAAGTTTGAAGGAGAACAATGAATAGATGCGTAGAAAGCGCCATCTAGGAATAGGTGCAGAGGCTTCTCTTCTGCCACCCAGTCTTTGGCGGGGCGGCGCTCTTTCTTGGAAAGGTCTATTCTCAGGATTTCAACGCTCTTCATGAATTTCACTTCTTCAGTTCTAACAGAACGAAGTCGACGATTTCCTCTGCTATGTTGAATTTTGTCACGGACTGCAATCCACGCCAGCCGGGTTGGCTGTTGACTTCAACGACCACGGGTCCAGACGGGCTTTCCAGTATGTCCACGCCTGCTATTTTGCAGTCGACCGACCTGGCGGATCTTACTGCAAGGGCTTCCAACGGTTTTTCAAGCTTAACGCCCAAAGGCTTGGCTCCTTGGCTGTAGTTTGTTTTCCAACTTTTCGCCCTCCGTCTCATTGCAGCGATGACACGATTGCCGACGACGAAGGCACGAATGTCAGACAATCCATGATTCACAAATTCCTGAAGATAAATGACACCATGGTAGAAAGCTATGGATCTGAATATTGTTGAAGCCACTTCGGGATCGTTTACTCTCGTGGCGCCGATTCCTCTTGAGCCGAACAGTGGTTTGACTACTGTATCGCCTCCAAGTTCCTTGAAGGCTTTCAACGCCTCATTGACGTTCTCAGTCGTCGCAGTTCTGGGCACCGGTATTCCGTTCTCTTCTAACGCAGCCAAGATGTCGTATTTGTCGACGCAATGCTCAATTGCTTCGGGCGAGTTCACGATGTATGACCCGGTACGCTGAAGCCTATACAATACGTCCATCCTGAAAACGAGCTCCTCGAGCGAGCCTCGTCCGATCGGTCTGATTATCAGCGCATTCAACTCATGGACATCATGTTTGTCGACTTTGACGAGTGGTTTATATCCGACGTGGGCAATCAGTCGTGGAAAACTGAAGCATGTACAAGAAATTCCACGTTTCAGCAAAGCATCATACAATTGGGATGAGCTGTAAGCGTTCTTGTTGCGTGTCACAATTCCAATTCTCAAGAAAGAGACTCTCCGAGGTTTGAATGTGTGAGAAATGCTAAGGACTTTGTTCTTAAAGTTTTGTGAAAACTTGGAAGCTAGAACCTATGAATGAAGGGAATCAGTTGATCTGCGCTGGCATGTATCTCAGAGAGTTGTAAGTCTAGATAGGCGCCGTGCGCGTTATAATAAGGGATGCCTTTCCTCGAGAATAACGTTAGGATTTTCCCATGATGGTTTATCTGGAAGCCATCACTGCAGGGTTCATGTCCTCTGATAAGCACATTGACTTTGATAGACTTGAGGATCCTTTCTGTCACGTCTTTGCCGAAGAGTCTGCCTGCTCCTCTCGGGGACGGATATACTCCACTCTGCGATTCCAAAGGATCGCTCCAGAGTATTTCCTCTAGAAAACTGTTTTCAGCATGCGTTTCATGAGCGTACGCGAAATCGTCGATTGAACGGGCTTTTTCTGGGAGTCCTCCGTGGACAATCAAATAGCGTTCTTTGATTGAGACCGAGTTGTAGAGATGTGGAAAAAGTGAGAGTAGACTGTTGTATGCCTCTTTCCATTTTGTTCCGAACCTGGTTCGAAACTGGATCGGCAGATCATGGGGAACTGCCAATAGGTCTTTTGGTCCTTCGTGGTTTCCTCGCATCAGAACAATCTGCTTGGCATATTGCAGTTTCAGTTGCAGGATGGTGTGATAGACTTCTGCTGAGAATGGTCCTCGGTCGCCGTAGTCGCCTAGAAAAATCAGGCATGCATCTTTGGAGTCTTCCATTCTCTGTAGTATGTTACTTTCCTGGAGGATCTGCACTAGGCTTTCGAGGTCTCCGTGTAAGTCGGAGATTATCACTGCTTCGCCTGAAGGTTGGATCTCGACGTGTCTTCCCAGAATTTGAAGGCTACCGACCTTTCGGTCTTCATTTCTAAGAAGGGTCGTTGCCGTTTCGACGGTGGTGACGAATTTCTGAATGGGTGTTTCCATTGCTTCTTTTACGATGTGTTGAAGAGGCTTTTTCAAGTCTGATGCCTGATTCATGTGATTGTGATTTTTCTTCCTAGGAAGCTGAGTATGTTTTTCTCTGTTTCGCTTCTGACGTTGCGGATTTTTTCGGCTGTTTCCGTGTAGTTTTTGTTTAAGGATATTTCTTCGCCTTCCAGTATGCCTTCTTGTCGCCTAAGGTTTTCGATGTGTTCGTTCATTTTGGCGAGGTCTTTCTGCGTCGAGGCGACTTCTTCTGACGTTGAAAGCTCGGTTTTTCGGGTCATGGCTGCTTTGCATTGTTGCTGCATGTTCAAGAGCGAATCGTTGTTGATGATAAGGTTGATGGCTTGTTCGGCTTTGCGGGCTTTTTCGAGTTTCAGTTTCAGCTTGTCTTCTGAAATAGATCTTCGTAGTTTTTCAAGAATCTGTTTGAGCAGCGGGTAGTCTGTTTCTTCTGTTGAAAGGGCCTCAAACGGGTTCTCTAAGTATTGTGTGAGCTTTTTGAGTTCTTCGGGTGTCAGTCCGCTTCCTGAACCGTGGGCGGCAAGCGCCTGGAGTTTGATGAAGGGTTTCTGAAGGTGTTGCAGTCTGTGTTTTGTTTCTGCTGTTAACGCTTCGATTTCGCTTCCTGTCTGGCTCAGTTGTCCTATTCCGCCGACTGTTTTGATTTGGCTGATTTTTTGCTGAGTATCTGCAATTTCGTTTTCGATAATTGATTTTTCTTTTTCCACTTTGGTTTTTCGTTCGCCAAGTTCTCGCAGCTGTTTTTCAAGCGTTGCGAGTTTGTCGATGAGTTGAAATGTGTCTTCCAGCGTTTTGGTTTTCACGTACTCTTTTGTCTGAAAGCTTTCCAGCTCCCTCCATTGCAGCTTGGCTTTCTCGAAGCCGGTTAGGAATTTTCGTCTGTCGAGGATGAAGAAGGGTGAGATTCTTGGGAACCAGTTTCTTATGTCGACTTCGGTCACGGTGAAGGCTTTTTGTGTTTCTTGGGCGAAGTTGCTGAAGCTTTCGTAGGTGACTTTTTCGGGGACTTTGATCTGGCGGGTTCTGTCGGAGAAGATTTTGGCCAGTTTGTTGAGGGCTCTTGCTCTTCCGTAGGTTCTTGTGTTTCTTCTTTCGATTTCTTTTGCGCTGTTGTCGAGGAGCGTCTTGGATGTTTCCGAAAGCGTGTCGATGGACTTCTGCATGTCGTCGACGAGTTTTTGGGCTTTGGCGTGAACGGGGTTGAAAATTGACGAGGTTTCGTGTTCAAGCCAAACCTTGATGTCTGTTGGGGAGAATTTGAGTGGTTCAGACAACGGTTTTTTCCCACTAGAGGATATGCATCTGGAATATTTATGTTTCAAGTTTGGTTATGATTACCCTTTTGTGAGTAGCTACTCTTAAATAATAACTCGAAGGTATCATGGGTCGCCGAAGTGAGTTGGAAAACATGGACGCTAAACAAACGGCTTTCGTTGCGATGCTAAGCGCGCTGGGAATAACTCTCTCTCTGATATCCTTGAACGTTGCTCCGTTACTGAGCGCTGTCGGACAGGGAGGCGCAGCGTTGGACCTTTCGCACATTGCCACGTTTGTGGCGGCTTTCTTCGGTGGACCTTACATCGGCGCACTGGTTGGGTTCTTGAGCGGAATTTATGCAGGATACTATTTTGGCTATGTATTGGGCACGCTCGGCCTGCTTTCGGTGATAGGTGTGCCTATTGGAAAAGCGATGACGGGCCTATTGGCCGGTTTTCTCTACAGAAGATTGGGGCTGGGCAGCGGTTCAAGACGCTCCGCCTGGACTCTGCCGCTGACTCTGCTGGCTTACGTTCCTGAATCTATTTACACCGTCCTCTACTTTCTCTTTGTAGTTCAGCTGGTCGGGATACCGGCGATGGCCTTCATGATCCCGTTGGTCATTCCAAAAGGATGGATAGAGATATTGGTCATGAGTCTTCTCATGGGCGCGCTTGCAGGAAACACTGGGTTCCGAGAATTCATCGGAAGGGTCTTCTATTTCCAAACAAATAAGAAATCAATGAATAGGCAATGAGTCCAAGTTCATTGCTCGCATATTTCAAAGGATTTCTTTAACATTTCGACGTTGATCTCGCCGCTCTTGAAGGTCTTGCCCGTTTTAGAGTCGTTGATAGTCATGATTGCGGGGGCAAACAGGTCAGGGTCTATCTTGTAGAAGTCGCAGTGTGCTTCTTTGAATATTTCGATGAATGGTTTTCCGTATGATTTTGATGCTTTAGAAGGCGCTTTCTCTATTATCTCTTGCAGATTGCCGGGCGTGTTGGATTCAACAATATAGTGGGATGTTCCGCCGTAGAGGATTGCGTCGTTTGTTCTTGCCATTGCAACAGCAAACTTCGGATGCACAGGTGGGATGGGCGCGGAACCCCAGGCGTGTAGAATCGTGTTTGGGTTGAGCCCGAGCCTCCTCAGTTTATGCATTCCCGCTTCAACGATTCTTCCTGAAATCTGAGTGGCTCCCGCTAGGCTTGTTGTGGGAGTCAGGATTACTGCCAGTTTGCTCGGTTCGACGTTGCAGTCTTCTGCCAAACCTGCAACGATTTTTGTCGGTGGAATTTTCTGGGTTTCCAAGATCACGACGGCTCTGTCGCATTCGTCTTTATATCCGATTTCTCGGCATACAGGGTCGGGCTTCAGAGCCAGGGACCTTGCGGGCCCAGAGCCCATTGCGTTGCATTCGGCTTCGCTTATCTGCCAGCCGGCGTACTGCGATCCTAAGGCTGCTACAGCGGGGTGGTCGGTGTGGACGAGAATTGAAGGAAGCTCGAGGTCTCCGTATTTTCCAGAGACTATTTGGGCTTTTCCTAGGCCTCCCATGCAGATTTCCGTTATGAGTCTGCCAGCTTGAAAGCCGCCTTTCGCGTTTATTCCTGCGTCTACTATTGTGGTTCCCTGTGAGGTTTTTTCAACTTTCACCTGGTAGAGTTCGGCATTCTTTACCAGTTCTTCCAGCAAGCGCCATGCCAAACGGTTTACGCTTAATGCATTTTTCAAATTGTCTTCTTTCCTAGAGGAATTTGTCGTAAATGGTCAGTTGTGGATTGTTCTGTTTCGAAACATAAAGCTTGCCGTTTCCACATTCTGCAAGGTCTCCGAGAAAAACGTAGAATGGTCCCTGAACTGTTTCGTTTTCCTCGATTTTGACTTTGGGTTTAATGCTGTCCACTGTGAAGGATGGGAGAATTGATTCAAGTTTGCCTTCTATGACGATTTTGCCCGCGATCATACATGCCCCGGCTCGTGCGTCGCAGTCGCCTTGAACTTGGATCGTGCCATCGTGCATGCGAAGACCGACAAATTGCCCTGTGTTTCCATGGATTTTTATTGTTCCTTTTTTCATGTAGGCTCCGGCTTCGTTTCCAACGTTTCCATTGACGGTTATTTTTCCGCCATGCATGCCCTTTGTGCTTCCGCGGTATGGAGCTGCCAAATAGTCACCTGCGTTTCCATGGATTTCGATTGCTCCGTTTTTCATCATGGAACCAGCCCACGAACCGACGTCACCGTTGACTGTGATTTTGCCTCCGGCCATTTCTTCGCCCAGATGCATTCCAACGTTGCCGTTGATTGTGATTCCTCCGTTTTTCATTTGGGCTCCGATTCGTTTGACTTTGCTGACGTCGCCACTGATGCTTATCATGGTGCTTTCAGAAGCAGTGGTGTCCTTTGAGTTGTCAATTTTGAACAGTTCGTCTAGTCTTTTTTGTTTGTTGCCTTCCCAGATTTTCAGCATCCCTATTTCGCTGAGGCGCATTGCTTGAAAAACGTCGGGTGTTATGCATTCCGCGGTTATCGGGAGCTTGAACTCTTTTGTGGGCTGTAGTCGTATCATCTAGACTTTTGCCTCCACGGGGAGGGGGTTTGACTTCTTCAGATACTCTTCTGTGACAGGATAATTTTCATATTCCACCGTCCAGTATTCTTTGAACCTCTTTTTTATGTCGTCTGTTATTCTGGCAGGTTCATTGACTTTCACGTCAAGCCACATTGTGGCGCCGTCAACATGTTTGAGGATCTCTCCGTTCTTGGACACGATTTCTCCGTCTTTGATCGTGTATGCGGCTTTGCGGAAGGCTTTTCGAACGGTCTTGTATTTGCGGGAGGGATCTGTTTTTTCTGGGTTTATGTTGAAAATAGCTATGTCGGCGTCTGCGCCGAGGCCTAGATGCCCCTTGTTTTTGAGGCCTAGGGCTTTGGCTTGTCCGGCTCTTGTCATCACTGCTATCTCGTAGAAGCTCAGTTCGCGGTCTATTGAGGGAAGGAGGCTTTGGCTCTTTGCGCGCGGGTTGATCCTTCTCATTGTTGCTTCTCTGGCTTTCTTGCTCAAGAGCCACCCGATTATTTTCGGGTAGAAAGTAAATGGACCAGCGTTGGGGTGATCGGTGGTCATGAATATTTTCCACGGGTCCTTTATCAGGAGGGCAAGTTCCAGGCCGATTGACCATTGGACGGCGTGAACGTAGCTCTTGCGGCGGTAACGGAAAGGCACTATGCCGGCGCTTGTTTCGGTTTCGACGTCATGATTTATCCATTTGTTTCCAGTCAGTCCGTAGAGGTCGTATTGGAAGGGACCGTCGGCGGTCATTGTGGTTGTGTCTGTGAATATAATTTGTCCCATGTCCATTGTGACATGAGAATGAGTATTCACGTAACTGGCGATTTCTTCTGACCCTGGCTGCAGTGTTCCCCAGTCGTCGCCTTTGAAGGCGCTGAACTGACAGTGCGTTATGTGAATTACGGGTTTGTTATCGACGGCTAGGTTTTCGACACACTTCATTGTTTCTAGCGTTGTTTGATAGTTTCCTGGTTTGCCGAGGTTGTTTGTGTGAAGATGGATTGTGTGCGGCAAATTCAGCAACTTGTTTGTCTTACATAAGCCGCGGATGATTTCGCGTGGAGTCGTGCAGAAGTGTGGAACCTGATCGTCGAGGTTTTTGACGTTGTGGCCGAACCCCCATGCTTCCAGCCCGCCGGGGTTTACGATTTTTATCGCGTATCCTTTTGTTGATTTCATGAGCCATGCTACGTGTCTTGCGCATTCTTTGATGTTGTTTTGTGCTATGTATTCGAGGACGAACCACCAGTCGCCGAGAAGCGGGTATGTTGCTTTGTCGAGCATCGGGGTGTCGTTCAACTCTTCATGCGTGTGCCTTGCTTCGAGGGGAGGCATTGAAGGGTTCATTATGGTGGTGTAGCCCATTCTAGAGTAGCGGTAGCCCGTGGTGAACGTGGAAGGTATGGAGCGACCCACGCCCGAGCGGGTTATAGACGTTTTTCGCTCGATGTCTTTGTAGTGATCCTCCGGTCGTAGGAGTCTTCCACTGTTGACTTCTGCGCCTGCAATGTGCGTATGAATGTCGACGCCGCCAGGCATGACTATCATTCTTGAAGCGTCAATCGTCGTTGCCTTGTGTTCGTCAACGCTCTCGACTATTTTCCCGTTCTTGACGGCAACGTCCATTTTCTGGCCGTCTATACCGTGGAGAGGGTCGTAAACGAAACCGTTTTTCACGAGTAGCTCCGTCTACTGCTCCTCCTTTGGCATTTCATTCTGCATTCTTCTGACTTCTAGGAGTATTCTTTTCAGGATTTCCTCGTCTGAAAGTATACCTTCTGGGGGATCCACGATTTTCTCGAGTGAAAGAGGCACGTGATCCATGCGGTAGGCTGTTCCATGCGTTTCTATGCCTACGAAGGCTGAAGGAAAAATTACGTCAGCCATTTGGCTCGTTGCGTTCATATGGGGGTCTATGACGATCAACGGGTTTCCAGCCATGTGTGCTGCTGCGGCTTTTGGAAAGTTGGATATCGGGTCTGAAGCAACGACAAGCGTCGCATCTGTTTCCTTTCGCATGAGAACGTCTACGGCTGATGTTTCACCTGGGTTGTATTTTGGATATCCCAATGAGAAGTCAACGGCGAATGGGTAGCCTGTCTGCCATGTGAAAACTGTGTCGGCACCCGTTACGTTGTAATGGCCACGCATCGGCATGATTACGAATTTTGTCCGCATGTTCAGGTCGCGCGTCAGAGAGATGGCGACATCCACGTTTCGATTCTTTCCCTTGCTCATCGTAAGGCCTAGCCCGAAAAAGATCACGCCGAAGTTGCATCCTATCATCGCCTCAGCGACTTCTTCCAGGTGTTCCACAGGCACTCCGGCGACTTGGTCGACTTCGAGCTCTTGGTCGCGAATTAGAGTCCTGAAGGCTTCCAGCAGCTCGTAGTCCCTGTTGGGTTCGACTTGAATGAAGTAATCGGCAACGTCGGCGGTCCTGGTTTTTCTGACGTCTATGACTATGAGTTTTCGGCCGCTTCCTAGAATTGCTGGGCAAGGTCCCTTTTCAGTCGGCGGTTGCCGGGTTTTCTGGGCTTGTCGTATTCTTCTCAGTGTGCTGTCGACTTTTTTCTTGGCGGTGGCTGCTTTGGTTTTGGTTACGTAGTCTTTCCATTCGCTTTTCTCGAATTTTCCCTCGGAGAAAGTTGTGTATCTTTCTATGTGGCGTGGGTGGGAACTCCATGGGTTGCTTCCCCAGTAGATGACTAG
>CAYNQC010000055.1:0-8671 GCA_964399235.1 uncultured Candidatus Bathyarchaeia archaeon
TCTTCTTCGGTTGATGAGGCTTGTGAAATGAGAATAAGTATTAGGGATATGGAGCGCAAAGGAGTGAAATACGGGCTTTTCATCTTGTTTTCACTTTCATTGCTGAGGCTTGACTGGCATCTTGAGACTTAATAAACGTTCCTGAGAAAGCGTAGAACTGGAAGACAGCACGGTGCATGTTGTAATGAACCTTTATTAGAATAATCAATCTATTTCGGTAAAACACATCGGTGGCGCTGGTTGAAAGAGAAGACTGTGTCAGTGGGGTCGCTGCTAATACTTTTTGTTTACGGGACCGCCGCCGTATTCATGTCGCAGTTTGGCAATTCAGTTTCTTGGCGGTTTCTCTTAGCCCTCTTCCCTTTACTGGTCATCCTCTTCGGCGTGGCTTTTCTCCGGCAAAACGGGTTGACAATGGCTTTCGTAGGCCTCATAATTACCATAATCTTGGCAGTGATCGAGTTTGGAAGCCCTGTTCATGTTGTATTGGGGTCTGCGGCTGTTGGGTTTGTGAAGAGCTTTCCTGTTTCGATTTCCAGCATTGCAACGATGTTGATGATTTTTCTCATGCGAGAGACAGGCGCATTATCAACCGTTTCCAAAGTGATTAAGCATCAGATCGAGGGCGAAGAGGTGCGAGCCCTGTACATTGGAATAGGTTTTGGCTCTTTCCTCACAGCCTTGGGCGTTGGGGCTCCTGCTTTGTTTCCGCCTTTGCTCATGGCCATGGGTTTTAGTCCCGCGTCTTCCGTGGCCATTGCAGTCTTGGGTTATGATCCGACCACGAGTTTCAGTCTGCTTTCTGTTCCCATCACGCTTCCTGCAGACATAAGCCAGAGCATGATCGGCGTGGCCATCAACAGGTTCGAATTTGCCTACAAGATCTCTCTTTTTCTGCCGTTGATTTCAACCGGTTTCGCTTTTGCAGTGTTATGGCTTGTGGGCGGAAAAAAGTCTATGCGCAGGGGGGCCGTACCGGCGGTCATATGCGGCGTGGTTTTGGCATTAGCTTGCCTGGCTGCGTCTGCGGTCGATTTCTTCACGGGAGTTGAATATGTTCCGCTCCGATTGGTGGGCGCGATAGCCGGTCTGTGTGCAATGCTGGCTGTCTATGTTTACAGCAGAGTCGCTCAACCGAGAATGAAGAAAGAAAAGCCGCCTGACTACCCTGGGAGAAACGAGATTCTGAGAGCGTTTTCTCCTTGGATCCTTCTCACAGTGTTTGCAAGCGCGGTCAGTGTTCCGCAGGTAAGTGATTGGCTCTCGAGTCTTCTAGGCAGCCTTGAAAGAATAACCGTTTTCGCGAATCAGACTGTTGACTTGGACCTTCCTTCTCAGATTTACACTTGGATCTTTGCGGCTGTTTTACTGTCGTTGATCACGTTGCGCGTCAACAAGAAGCAAGTCAAAAACGCTGCAACCGTGTGGCTTAAACGTTTGGCGAGTCCTTTCCTGGCCTTCAGCCTTTACTTTTCTATAGCCTTCGTAATGGCATATTCCTCGATGGAAGTTGTGAACGGAGTGTTGACGCCTTCCAACATGTACTTCCAGTTGAATATGAACTTCATAATGGGTTCCACCTTGGCGGCGGTGTTTGGCGCCGGATACATTTTCGTGGCAGCCAGTCTAGGTTTGTTCGGAGCCATAGTCGGGGGTTCGGAAACGAGCTCAAACGTGCTTTTCTTGAAGATTCAGAAAACAGCTTCAGACAACGTTGGGCTTGATCACGCAGCGTTCATGACTGTTTACGGAAGCCACGCCGTTGCAGGCGGCGTAGCGAGCGCTGTCACGCCAGCAAAAATAAACAACGCTGTTGTGACCATCGGTGAGCCGCACGAAACTGAGTCTCAGATCATGCGCAAACATCTAGTCATCGCTTTGCTCTTGACGACAGCAACAGGAATCATGACCGGCGTTTTTGTAAACTTGGGCATCTAGACAGGGATGTCCTTCCTGACAGATTGTATGGAATCTAAACACTTTCGAGGTGACATGTATATGCGCGCGCGTCGAGGTGTTTTCTCATCACCCTAGTGCACTGATGTTTCGTTTTCTGATATATATCACAAGTTGAAACAATGGCTTTATTGAGATTTACGATATAAGATTGCGATAGCAGAGGACGTAGAGGGTATGAAGCGAAGGAAAAAAGTCAAACTGTTTGATGTCAAGACCGTCAAGAGTATGAAGATCGCTTGGAAAGTCAGAAGGCAAGTTCAACAGGAACTCTTAGAGAAGAAGTTGGCACGGTGTTTCTTGGAACCACACGAGGGGCGATCATGCCTTAAAGTGTATCCTGTAGCCATGCAACCTATGATTAGGGATTTCGCACGTAGATTTGATGAGCAAAAGAGACTTCAAGCCGCATAGTTCTTTGATCACTCGTTATTATCATGTGCTCTGTCCAAGATTTATTAACTTTGAAGGCATAAATGCGATTTGTGAAATTGCTCAAGACAGTGATAGGCAGCTTTCCGCCTAAGAAACTTGTTTTGGAGAAGGCCATCGAGTGGGCAGTGGATCTTCAACTGGCTCATGGAATCGACGTGGTTTCGGACGGTGAGCAGAGGGCTGACATGATTGGTTACTTCAGTTCTCTTCCCGGGCTTGGAAACAAACCGACTGGACCATACGTCAAGTCTAGAGTGGAGCCTTTCGGCGATACGAGATCCTTCATGAAGTTTCATGATCTTCGTTTTGTGAGAGATTATTTGGCAAGCAGAGGAAGAGACGATGTGAAGGTGAAGGTTTCAATCACTGGTCCGGTAACCTTGGGTTTTGCTTGTGCCTGCAACGGTGTGGACAGCTATTACAGTGGCGTGAGGGATGTGAGGCTTTATTCCGATTTTGCGTCTGCGCTGAAGCCTTTGGTTGAGGAGGTCGCGAAGACCGGTTGCTATGTGCAGGTCGATGAGCCGAGCTTGTCGATCAGGGTGATGGAGTCTTCGAAAGCTGTTAAGATCGTGAACGAAACGCTCAGAGGTGTTCCCGCTTCGGTTTGCGACGAGGGAAAATTGATCGTTCATGTCTGTGGTCCTCTTACTCCTCCACTGTTTGCCGACCTGGTGAACCTGGACGCGCCGATCTTGAGCCTCGCGTTCAGTGCTCCAAGTGTGAGGAAGAATGTAGAAGCAGTCTCGAACCAGGCTCTTGAGACTCATGGTAAAATGCTTGGAGTAGGCTGTGTTTCAGTGCAGGCAAGCAAGAAGCTGGACGTTGAACCATTCGATTCGGTAGTTCGGAGATTGAAGACTATTGTAGACAAGGTTGGGCGAGACCGTGTTGCATTCTTGCATCCGGATTGCGGTTTAAGGGGAACTGGTGAAGACGCGTTGGAACCGATACTCGAAACAGTTGCCCTATCAGCCGGATATCTGTGCCGGACTCCCTAGTGGGCTGCGGGCAGAGAAAGAGATTTTGCCAGGGGGCGCTTGCCATGGATTGCCGCCTCTTATTTGGAAAATGCCACTGGCTTGCCCTGGTTCTCAAGGTTCAGCATTTATTAGACCCTGACATGAGTATTCGTATTCCAGGATGAAGATCTATGACGGTCTCACTGTCGTTTTTGAGGAACAATCGGTTGAGGATTGCGTCAGTCGTCTTGTTGGCTGTGGTAGTGACTTTAGGCGTTGGGCTCTCTGTTGTTTCTCAATCGTTTTACTATGAGAGAAACATGCACAAATACGCTATGGGTGTAGAGTTTCTTGCCGTTAAAGACTCGTTTGATCTTTTCGCGCTAGATGCCGATTTGAATAGGTCGGCGCTTTCTGGAGACATAGTTGCCGAGTGGAGCCGACTTTCAAGCGCGCTGGTGCATTTGACATATATGGATCAGGTTCATGTGGGCGTTTGGAACGACGTTCTGTTTGTATGTGAACAGTTGCGGGTGTTGGCGGAAGAGCCCTTCTTTTCCAATGGCAGTCGCATTTATCCGCGTCTTTCCCCGCAGCAGGTTTATCCACACATACTTCAGCTGAACGTCTCCATCAGTGAAGCTTATGTTGGGATTGAATTCACAGACAGCGAAGACGCATCTATTTACAGCCCAGATGGCAACGTGTTCATGCTTGACGAAGCCAAACTGCAAGATGCGGCTCGTACAAGCCAACAGTTGACTCACTATTTCCTCAGCAACGGAATGTTGGAGCGATATCCACCTGCACTCTAGTAGACAGCGCATGCCACCAATTCTCATATTACTACTTCAAGACTGGAGGCGTCAGCAATAATAACTGCAGCCAGAATTTACATAATATGACAACCAAGGTACTCAAGAGAGAGGGAAAGCCGCCTATGAAAGAACGGTCAAGCCTGTTCTCAGAGAAAGCTGCAAACTATTTCGAGCGAGACTACAACTGCGCTCAAAGCGTTCTCCTGGCCATGCAGGAGTATTATGGCGTTCGCAGGAACAAGTTAATTCCAAGAATCGCCATGGCTTTTGGAGGGGGAATAGGGAGGCGTGGCTCACTGTGTGGAGCATTGACAGGCGCCATAATGGCTATAGGGTTGAAGCATGGAGCCAACAAGACGGTGTTAATAGACAAGGAAGAGGCGTACGAGATAGCTCTGAAATTCTACGATCAGTTTGTAAGAGAGTGTGGCAGCCCGTTCTGCAGGGAACTCATCGGATATGACTTGACTAATCCTGAAGAATTGGAGAAACTGCGAAAGTCAAATGTGCGTGAAGAAAAATGCGCCCAATTTGTGAAAAAAGCCGTTGAAATGCTGATCAATTTAGAAGTGTAGCGAAGCCCAGTGCGCTAGGAGCACGCGCAGTTGAGACGCTAGAATTTGGCGTTCTCACCTTTGTTGAACGGGAAAGTCATTGTGGAACTTCTTGTTGTTGAGGAAGGTTTACTGTTATCTCGATGGTTTTTTCCGTTCGTTTGCGCGGTTGTCTTTTGGTTGCGGGTGCGTTTTGGTTTCCGGCTGTGTAGAGGCTCCATCCGATTATCCAGAGAAAGAGTATGGCGGGAAGAAGAAGCAGGACGAGTGTTCTGTTGCGCGTGGGCTTCACCTTTCAGAACAGCTTGTTTGGTTTTGGTGGTTAAGGCACTTATGAATTCACAATATGAATTTGCGCTGCAATTCGATCGATCTGCGTGTGCCGATCGGCGGAGACATGGGCTTAAGATGCTAATTTTACGGCATGGGCGCATAGGTCTGTGGTATGGACTGTTCAACATGTTTTTTCGCGTTTTTTAAGCCAAAATCACCCTACCCCCCTCCTCCTAGGTTTTTTCCGCGTGCAGATCTGCAGTTTGGTCTTTCACTGGCTTTGCAGTTAGTCCCTCAGGAGCACACTTTGAGGTCAGCATGTTGGATTGTGCAGAACGAGCAGACTGCCCCGTGCACAGAAAACTGCAATTGCTGATCCGAAGTGGAAGCTTGAGCGCATGTTAGTTTCCCGATTGTCCTAGACTTTTCCAACTGGTGCCAAGTATACTGTGAACTCGTCTTCGCCATCGACGCCTATGAGGGCGTCCATTGCGTTCTGGTCGTAGGCCAAGATTGCACAGGTGCCTGCCCCGATTGCTTCACAAGCCAAGTATAGATTTTGACAGACATGTCCTGCATCTACGAGAATTCCCTTGTAGGCGACTATGCTGTAACGCCATTCACTTCGATAGGGAAGGACAGTCCAGACAAAGACGACTGCGGCGTCACCGACAAAGGGCTGGTCCCAACATGCCTCTGACACTCGATCGGCGGCAGGAGTCTTATCATTCACCAGCAGCAGTTTGTGCTCAATTGGTAAGTATCGATAGACGCCTGACTTTAGTTGATTCACTCTATTCACGATAAGGTACGTTTCAAACGGATGGCGGGCACCTGCTGAGGGAACTGTCCGTCTTGTCCATACCTTGTTCTTGTCGATGTTTTTCGCTCCCTGCGTTGACCATAACAGAAACGAAAGTTCGTCAAGGCCTAGGGCTGAGTCCGTGAATTTGCGTCGACTCTGTCTCTGCTTTATCGCTTCTGCCAAAGACATTTTTCCCAGATGTAGAGTGCTGGGTCTCGGTAAATCAACGAGAAATCCACGTTCGGGACATGGCTTCTCAAGAGGCGGAGGCGGAAACCCTTTCCTCTGATGTGACTTGTATTCCTCACTTTCGATGCCTAGGGACTTGAGTATCATTCTGCGTTCTTTGATCATTTCGTCATATGGCTTCATTTGATCACCATAAACAAAGCGACACGCCAGTCTGACTGTTGCAAGATATCACATGCTGATACTGCGTTTAAGCTTGGCGCATTTGTCTTCGCCGTCGGCCGCGCTATCTTCTTTTCGGTGAAACTATCACTTTCTGAGCCGGTTCTTTGCATTCTCTCACTGCAATGTCATTCTTCAGCACTTCACCTTTTTCATCGCCATCCAGTGAAACTGATTTTGTGCCAAAATCCGTCCTATGTTTTCTTTCGACTGGACGAGTGGTGCGCGCGCCGAGATTTGAACCCGGGTCGTCAGCGTGGCAGGCTGATGTCCTAGACCAAACTAGACTACGCGCGCTTAGCACTGTACTGCGATACAGTTACGATGCTAAAATAGTCAGCTTGCTTTTAAATCTTAAGAGTCTTGGAAAAGCGGATTTGACAGTAAAGTTTGTCAGTGACAGATTGAAGTATCTCGCGAAACATGTTGACTTAGACCATGCAAACGCTGTTAATCTTTTCATTGCAAGAAAGCGCTGTCTAGAATCTCACAAAGATGGTTTGGTGAAAGCTTACAATCACTATGCACAGTTCTATGGACTTGAATATGTTAAGCCGAAGTTTAGATGTGAAAAGAAGCTTCCGAGAGTGCCGACAAAAGAAGCGATCATGACTGTGATTTCAGCATCATCCAGGAAGTATGCAACAATCTTCAAAGTTCTGATGGAGACTGGCGTAATGCCTTTTGAGCTGGCAAATGTCACTTTGAAAGATATCGACTTGGACAAAGGAACACTTGCAGTCAGAGGATTCAAAGGACACAGTTCGAGAGCTTTCAAACTCAAAAATGAGACGCTCGCATGCCTAAAAGAATACATTAGAACATACTACCGTGAAAAACCGTTTCCTGATGCTCGTTGGATGGGATGCGTTTGGAGAAGAATACGCAACAAAGTAGCTGAGAAATTCAAAGACTCAAGCATTAAGTCGATTCGTCTCTATGACCTGAGACATTTCTATGCAACTATGCTCTATCACAGAACCAAAGACATTCTCTTAGTAAAACAGCAATTAGGGCATAAGAAAATTGAGACTACTCTCATTTATACTCAGCTTGTGCAATTCAGCGAAGAAGACGGATATTACTCTGCAACAGCAAAGACTGTTGATGAAGCAGCGAAGCTGATTGAACAGGGTTTTGACTACATCTGCGATGTCGATGGCGTGAAGCTTTTCAGAAAACGAAAATAGCAAAGTCTCCTTCCCTTCTTTTTCTTTGATAATCATTTATAGAAGACTTTGAAGAGTCTCCCCTAGAATAACCTACAATCAATCTTGCACGCGCTTTCATTTCCTTGTTCACATTTCTTGCACATTTCTTGGTGATACCGCATGAAAGGAAGATCAAAATACTTGTTACCAAGGAATTTGGCCATATTTCTGCTTATATCAATGCACTCCACTAAAGAATAGACTCCTTTCCTGTCCAAGAACCCAACATTGTATAGAAAGCTAATAACGTGGCTATCAGGGACATAGCAATATTTTTCTGAAATCTTGAAATAACCTCTGCATTCTCGACAGATCCAAAACAATTTGGCCTTGATGCCCGACATCTTCTCGTAGAGGTAATTAATAAAGTCTTCAACATCTTTTTCGCGAAGTATGCCAATAATATCATCTTCTTTTGAAAAAATCTCCTCCAATGCCCGAATGGAATCTATCATATTTTGTATCTTCAGGACCTTCCACGACCTTCCTGTCTTCTCATTCAACCCCTTCATCACATTCTTTATGTTAGTCTCAAAATCGTCCAACCTGTCAGTTTCCAAATAACCACGTTTTTCCATCTCTGAAAATATCCTGATGGCCTTCTTTTCTTGGAAGATGCAGTTGTAGAAGATTCCTAGAATGAAGATTTTGACTCTACCTTCCTTTTTAGAAAGGTCATAATGGTAACACTCTGTCTCAGTTCTCAAGCGATTTTTTTCATACCAATCAACAACAATGTCTCTGATTCTATGAGCCTTCTCTTCTGTAACTTCTGAAGGAACCTTATTTCTCATACCCGCACTTCCTATGCACCCAGTTGATATGCTCCTTATCCTGCTAATTGAAGTTGTGCCCATGCGGCGCGATAACGATTTTCAATCGAAGCCTAGCTTACCCATACTGTTGTCTTTCAAGTCGAGCGAGTTTCTTCTTTTTTCGCTTGTCTTCTCTTTCTTTCTTTTTCTCGGGTTTAGGGTTTTTCAGTTCTTCTCTTGTCTTTCCTCTTGTGTAACCCACGCTACCGCCTTCTTCTCATATGAAAACAGAGACTAACTACTAATGCCTGTTGACAGTGCACGCGCTTTGATTGAAGTCAAAACAGGGATTTTCCCATATACTATATTATATGGGGTTTTCCGTGTTTTGAAAATGTTCATAAAATGTTGATGCTCAGGGCTAGGATTCTTGGGATAAAACTTTACCCTTGTGTGTGTTGACGACGACGCAGTAAGGGTGACAGAAACAG
>CAYNQC010000056.1:0-5199 GCA_964399235.1 uncultured Candidatus Bathyarchaeia archaeon
GCCTTAGTGAAGGCATGGAAGAAGGGTTTGCGGTGCTGTTTGCGAGGTTTGCATGTTGGTTTTGTGCGGGTTTCGGATGTTGAAGGATTTTTCTGTTGATTTGAGTTTTGGACTTGGATGGAAAAATGTGGAAGATGCCGCGCGGTTATTGCGAGGCGCGGCTTGTTTTTGTTTTCTTCTTGAACATTGCGATTGACAGCGTGGCGAATAGTGCGATTGCCAGGAACATTGGTGTGGCGTACTCGGGGATTATTTGTGACGTGTAGTTTGCTGTTACCGAACCGTTTGTGTTTGCGATGATTGAGCCGTATAATTGTGTCTTGTCGCCAGAGCAGTCTAGCCCAAGCATGGCATTTTGGATTATCACCAAACCGCTCGTGAACGCGCACGGGCATCAAGAGTCATTTACGAAGCTTAGCTTGAGTAGTGCTAGGTCGAAATTCTGTATCGTTTTCGTCAGCTGTTAGGACGGTCTCTGTATTGTCGTAGTCCGTTGGCGCTGAAAGCCCATGGAGACTTTTAAAGAAAAATGTCAATCTACCATTTTCTTTTTCTCTCTGATCATGACCTTCTTTTTCTTCATTTCGCCCATCAGTCTGTCAAAGAAAGTTTCATTCATTCCTAGTTTCTCAGGCGGAATGACACCTTTCTCCTCTATCGTCTTTCTGGCCATTAGTTGGGCTACGATAGAGGCGGTGTACGCTGTTGTTCTCGCCATGGATGTAATTTGGTGCTCCTTGTCATAATGATCGAGTATATGGTAAACATATTTAATTCGTTTGCCGTCTTTTGATCCGCTGACTCTGATAAGTATGACCACAATGTCAGGAATCTCTGGTCTTTTCAATTTTCTTTCGAAAAGTATTGCAGTGACTTCTCTTGGATCAACTTCTGTTCCGGCGACTTTCACCTTTTCTGGCCCGAGGAAACCCAAGGCTTTAAGTAGATTTATCTTTTCAATGTGCCCTGGATATCTCAGGGTTTTTTCCCACATTTCTTTTGCTCTCACCGTATGGAGGAGTGTTCTCAAACCATCGGTATAAAAAGCCTCTAACTTGCCAACACCAGGGAAATCTATCTCTTCAACGCCGCTCAGAGCTTCTGTTCGAATCACCCTGCCGTCTTTCACAATACTGACCTTTCGGGAGTACATGTCTATGAGATCCCTTACCGACCACGTTATTACATAGTCTAAAGGAGGCACTGGTCTTTCTGGAAGCCCTCCGTTTAACATGTGCGCCTCCTCCACCTCGTCGAGTTTGCTAGCACCGCGACCGACAAGCATGCTGCAGAGTCCTGGGCTCATTCCGCAGTCGGGGACAATGCTGATACCAGCTTTCAAAGCGGCAGTGTTCAAAGTCATGATGTCTTCAGGCATGTACGAAACGTCAACCATGTCAACCTTTGCCGAAATTGAAGCTTTGCACGACCGGTATCCCAATTCGCCGGGTAATGCGCCTACAACCATATCAAAGTTCTTCAGTTTAGCTGTAAGTTCTGAACGATTTATCGCATTTGCTTGAACCCAGCTAACATTCTCCAAACTGATTTGCGTTGCAGCTTGGCGAGCTCGGTTCTTGTTTGAATCAGCCATCACAACTTCAGCTGTGGACAAATTCTCCGCCAAATCTCTAGCGATCACTGCACCTATGTTTCCACAACCCAGCACCATTATCTTCAAGCATACACCCCGAATTCAAATAGGACTCAACGAATTTATAACTTACAATCAGGTTCTGTCAAGTCTTGGTCTAGAACAAGTCCATATGATCGATCGTTCGTCATTAAGAGAACCCTAATCGATTATCTCTCTCTGAACAGTTCCTGTGAAGACTTCACAGAATTGATCCAAGGAGTGCTTCACATAATATTATACATTGTTGAGCATGGTGAGAAGAGAACCATTGAGACTGAACCGGTACGCATAACGATCAGGACACCCGGCATCAAATGCGGGCTCCAAGGAAAAAGATGATCTTTTGTAGCGATTATCTACAAAAACCTGTGCACACGCGATTTGTGTGTGGGGAAGAAAATGAAAAGACGTTTTAGATTATGTGTAGTTCTTTGCCGATTTTCTCGAAAGCTCCTATGGCGAAGTTCAAGTCATCTCTTGTCAAGGCAGCGTTCATTATCGTTCTGATTCTGGCTTTGTCTCGTGCAACCATTGGAAATACTATTGGCAGTGCAAATACCCCTTCCTCGAATAGCCTGGCACTCAGTTTCTTGGCTACACCGCTCTCTCCGACCATGATAGGCGTAATTGGTGTTTGGCTTCTGCCAATGTCGAAACCCAAGTCTTTCATTGTTTTCTTGAAGTATCCTGTGTGATCCCACAGTGTCTTGACATGCCACGGTTCCTTTTCTAAAACGTCAACCGCTGCTAGGCAGGCTGCTGCAACCGCAGGTGGGTGGGATCCGCTGAGGAGCCACGTGCGCGACTTGTTGTAGGCAAAGTTGACCAAGTCTTCAGAGCCTGAAACATGTCCGCCGACGACTCCGAAGGCTTTTGAAAACGTACCCATCTCTACTTGAACCATGTCGCGCGTGAGCTTGAAATGGGAAACGATTCCTCTTCCGCCTTCGCCGAGAACTCCTTCCCCGTGCGCATCATCTACGTAAACCATGCACCCGTGTTCGGCACCGAGCTTGGCTATTTGATCGAGGAGAGCGATGTCTCCGTCCATTGAGAAGACGCCGTCTGTGATTATCAGAATTCGTCTGTAAGGCGGATTATGTTTCTCTGCCTCTTTTAACACTCGATCCAGGTCTTGCATGTCGGAGTGCTTGTAAACAGCTCTTTCAGCGTGAGCTAGTCGCACGCCGTCGATGATGCTGCCGTGGTTGAGTTCGTCGCTTATCATCAAGTCTTCTTTTCCGACCAGTTGAGGAATCAGTCCAGCGTTTGCTGCAAACCCGGTTTGATAAACCAACGAAGCTTCTGCATGCTTGAACTCTGCAAGGCGCCTCTCCAATTCAACGTGTATGTCCATGGTTCCGGCAATGGGACGCACCGAGCCTGAACCTGCACCGTGAGTTTCAACGGCTTTTATTGCCGCTTCCTTCAGTTTCGGATGGTTGCTGAGGCTCAGGTAATTGTTTGAGCAAAACATCAGGACTTTCTTTCCGTCAACATTGCACCACGGAGTGCTTGGGCCCTGTAATACACGGATTCTCCAGTCGAGTTCGCTCTTTACAAGCGCCTCATACTCTTCCCGCAAAAATGATGTTGGGTTTCGCATTTTCCATGTGCTCCCTTTTTCGTCTATTCCCACATTCTTTCTCTTAACTCTTTCCCGCTCGGTGAGACCTTTCTAGAGTCTGCCCTCAGCAAACCTCTTCGACAGTTTGTCTAACATGTCCTTCGTCATCGTGGCCAAGTCGTAGCTGGGTTTCCAGTCCCAGTCCTTGCGAGCTTGGCTGTCGTCAATAGACATCGGCCATGAATCGGCAATCTTCTGTCTGAAATCGGGTTTATAATCACACTTGAACTCAGGAATGTGCTTCTTGATTTCGGCTGCAAGCTCGCCTGCCGAGAAGCTTAGACCTGCCACGTTGTAGCTGTCATGCCGCTTCACTTTAGAAGGATCGGCCTCCATCAGATCAATCGTTGATTTGAGACAGTCTGGCATATACATCATCGGCAAAACCGTGTCTTCCCTGACGAAACAGGTATACTGTTTCTTTTTGACAGCCTCATAAAAGATCTCAACGGCGTAATCTGTCGTCCCGCCGCCTGGAGGAGTCTCACTGCTTATGATGCCTGGATATCGTAATCCTCGAACATCTACCCCGTACTTATGGAAATAATAGTTGCAGAGCAGTTCTCCTGCAACTTTTGTCACGCCGTACATTGTCCCGGGAATCATGACTGTTTCTTGAGGAGTATTATCACGAGGAGTACTTGGTCCAAAAACTGCGATTGAGCTTGGCCAGAAAATCCTAGTTAAGTTCTGTTCCCTGGCGATTTCAAGAACATTGTACAGGCTTCCCATGTTAAGGTTCCAAGCAAGCTGCGGGTTCTGCTCTCCAGTGGCGGAAAGCAAAGCTGCCAAATGATATACAGTGTCGATATCATATTTCTTAACAACTTTTTCGACGCTTGGCTTCTCACCAATTTCAACAATTTCAAACGGACCCGAATTCAACAGTCTATCACTCGGCTTCCTCTGATGACCGACAGCCACCACATTGTCCCCGCCGTATCTTTTCCGCAAAGCCAAGGTGAGTTCGGAACCGATTTGACCCGTGGAACCCGTCACGAGGAGCTTCTTCATCTTATTGGACGTCATTCAACCCGACTCCTTTTGTCTTCAACCGTCTGAGAATTCAACATATAAGAGTTTTCAGAAAAAAACCATTTCACATCGACCTCATTCGATAATCTCGTTTGAAAGATAGTTTATAGCTGAGGCAACAGATCTTCTCATGGATAACAATGCGTCTAGGTTTCATCGTCAACCCAATAGCGGGCATGGGAGGCCGCGTAGGCCTGAAAGGCACGGATGGCGTCTTGAAAGAGGCGTTGGCCAAAGGAGCCCAACCTGTAGCCCCGGTCAGGGCAACTGATTTTCTGCAGAGACTAAAGCGAAACATAACAGAAGAAAAGATCGAGATCACGACATGCCCTGGTATCATGGGCGAAAAAGAGACAAAAGATGCAGGTTTCCCTGCGAAGCTCCTGCCTATGAAAATCGGAACAGAGACAAGCGCCCAGGAAACGAGAACAGCAGTTGAACTTCTTTCAGCTGCAAACGTTGATCTATTAGTGTTCGTAGGTGGCGACGGCACAGCCAAAGATATTTTCGACGCAATGCAAGGTTGCCGTCAAACACCAGTGCTCGGCGTTCCATCCGGCGTCAAAATGTACAGCGGCATCTTCGCTGTGAACCCCGCAGACGCTGTTGAACTTGTCCTAGCTTTCGCCCGTGGAGAAGCACAGCTGACGGAACTCGAAATCATGGATTCTGATGAAAAAGCAATACGAGACGACATCCTCGCAGTCAAGTTACACGGATTCTTGCAAGGACCATTTCTTCCTGCTCGAATCCAAGGAAGCAAACAAGTAAGCCCCGAAACAGACGATGAAATTGAAAATCAGAAAGCAATAGCCAAGTTCATATTGGAACAGGTGCCAAGAAATGCAAAATGGATTCTGGGACCTGGAACAACCGTTAAAAGGGTTTCAGAACTGCTCGG
>CAYNQC010000056.1:5299-8569 GCA_964399235.1 uncultured Candidatus Bathyarchaeia archaeon
AGTAAACTGCAGAGCATCGAGGGAAATGTTTTAAGAATTGATACCGG
Organism: uncultured Candidatus Bathyarchaeia archaeon; assembly: GCA_964399235.1. Lineage (GTDB taxonomy): Archaea > Thermoproteota > Bathyarchaeia > Bathyarchaeales > Bathycorpusculaceae > DASPPK01. The sequence continues at coordinate 5,347 of CAYNQC010000056.1, forward strand.
AGATGCCGAAACTGACAAAATGCTCAAAGGATACATCAGAGTTGTGACGGACTACCGAGAATGGAGACTTGTGCAAGTGCAATAGCCTTGCATGCTAGGCTCCAAACTTCTTTGCCTTGCCAATCAGGTTCATCATCGTAGGCATTAGATCCATTCCTCTTATCCTGTTTAAGCCACCTTTGGCGCATGTTCTTTCACCGTACTTGGTAACGTCGTCACGACGAACTCCTGGTCCCGCAATTGCGACTGGAACAGGGTCGCCTTCATGGTTTCGCGTAACCGAGGAAGTTGTGTGATCGGCTGTGACCGCGATGTAAGTGAGACGTGGATCTGTGTTGTCGATTATATGACCAAGCATCATGTCGACCTTTTCAATTATCTCGATTTTCTCTTTGACGTTTCCATCGTGGCTTGCCACATCTGTCGCCTTCACATGCAGAAGCACGAAATCATGTGTTTTCAAAGCCTGAACAGCTGCCTTCGCCTTTGCCATGTAATCCGTTTGTGGGGTTCCTGTTGCACCTTTCACGCCGATTAAGTCCATGCCTACGACTCCAGACACGCCCTTTATGAGAGAAACAGCTGCAACACACGCTGGTTTAATGTCATATCTTTCCTGAAGAGTGGGCAGTCGAGGTATGCCGCCTGCACCTCTGCAAAGAATCATGTTTGCCACAGGCAGTCTGCGCTTGACCCTTTGTCTGTTAACAGCGTGCACTTCCAAAACCCTGTGAAATTCTTTTGTAAGCACGTTCACAATTTGAGCCGTACGCTCAGCCTCAAAACTCCTTTCAAATGGTTTTACTTCCAAGACTCTCTTTCTAGTTGTCTCCGGGTCAGAATCGCTTATTGCCGACGACAGTCTCGGACCATGAAGAACCAATATTGCACGGTGCTGGATAGTGTTCTTGAACAAAAACCTAACATTAATGGCTGCCGGAAGTCTTATTTTCTGCAGACTCGCCGCCAGTTTTGCAGCATCTTCATTCGCAATTCTGCCAGCACGTCTGTCCAAGACAACAAGATCATCATTCACGGTTGCGAAGTTACATCTGAAAGCAACATCCCCCGGCAAAACTTCAACGCCTGAGCCTACAGCTTCCAGCGCCCCCCTGCCGGAATAAACCTTCCAAGGATCATAACCAAGCATTGCAAGAGTAGCAGTGTCGCTGCCAGGAGGAATTCCAGGCGCGATTGGGTCCATTATTCCACAGACACCATTCTCCGCGATTCGATCCAAGTTTGGCTTTGAAGCCACTTCCAGAGGCGTCTTCCAGCCAAGTTCCTCTATCGGCCTGTCAGCCATTCCATCTGCAATGATTAGAATCGCTTTGCAGCTCAACCGTGCCCGCCCTCACAGTTCAAGAACACATTAACGTTTAGGTTAGGCAAGTTAAAACACTTACGCAGTGACCGTCACACATGCTTCTCAGTACCAACGATTTTCAGATGCTTACCCAGCCCGAATGCCCTCGCGACGCGCGCAAAGTCACTCGTTACACTTCACCATTCTTCCAACGTAGGCTAAAAGCCTTCCAAACTTCAAAACTGTCAAAAAAACGTCGTCAAAGAGCGCCCCCTACGTGCCCGAGGTGCTTTCTCGTCTATGATTCGGTGTTTCCCCGGATTTAGTGGCATCGAGCCTAGACTTTTAGAATCTTGTAGATGTAGAGAAGCAGGAAAATCACCCCTAGGACGCTCAACAGACTTGTGATTGAAATGACTGGCTGAAACATTTGAGCTGTAGTTTCTGAAAGTTGCGGCATGACTAGAAGGTTGATGAGAAGTGGAGCCGCAACGAAAAAGATTACTAGAAAGAAGTATTTTCCACGGAGCGCACTCGCCTGTTGCATCTGAGGTAAGAGTTGAAGGATTCTATCTTCGTGAAGCCTCTTGCTGATTTTGGTGATTTCATTACTCAAGTCACTCAGTGCGTCGACAACCTGACGACAAATGGCTGCTAAACTTTTGTCGATTTTTTCATTCAGCTTCAAAACAGCCATAGAGCTTCTGAGATCAACCTCAAGTCCTCGTTCCATGCTTGATTTCTCAACAAAAAAGGCAGATGGTGCTTCCCATGTGTCGATTATTTGTTTAAGGAGGTCGAATATTTGCCATTCTTTCTTGATATCTTGTCTTTTTTTCTGGTAAACCTTGTAAAGGTTCGAGTCCATTTCTGAAAGCATTAGGCCCGTTGCGGGCAGTCCCTCTTGTTTGAGTTTCAAATTCAAGAGCACCGCAAAATTGACAAACATCAAAGACGCTTTTCTAGAAACTCGTTCGTACAGATTTCTCTCTTCGGCAATTGTCGTGGTCGCTGCAAGCTTAGAGAACGTTTTTTCCAACGAATGCAAATGGGTTTCAATTGACTGCATTTTCTGCAATGATAAAACTTCAAGAAGATAATGCGGCAACTTTTCGGTGAGGTCGCTTGCGAGTTCGCTGAATCTTCCCTGAGTGAACATCAGTCCTGCTGTGATTATTCCAAGCAGTGTTCCAAATGTTGCCGTGGTTGTTTCCAAAACAGTTTTCAAATCACCGTAGCTTACGGAATTAACCATGCTCAGCCACGTCAAGATGGCAGTTCCTCCGGCAGCCACTAACAGAATGGAAACGAGAAACAAGGAGTTCTTCAAATATTCATCTGCCCTTAACTGATTCAAATGTCAAAGTGCATTTGCCAGCGCCTTTTATCAACGCCTTGTCCCAATTGCAGATACCTCTGTTCGGACCAAGCATAGTGTCAATAATCACCCTGGCTGCACTCGCGCAGATTAAATCACAAAACTTGCTCTTAACATTTAGACCCACGTCCTTACCGACATGAAGCATAGGGCAATCTGATATGGCAATAGCAAATTTCGATTCTGTCAACTCGACTGGCTGGAACTCTGCTCCACCAAAACTAAGATAGATTTCCAACACTTTTGCCAAGGTCTTCATGTCACTGTCTCTCAGCCCAAGGATTTCTTTTATCCCCCTGATGACAATCGAGTCGGTTTCGTTGATCTGGGCTGCCAGCTCTTGTTCTCCACGCCCTGACCTTCCAAGAATAGGTACGATCACATCAAGGGGTGGATACTGATGTTTCCTCAACAGATCTCTGATCTGCTTTTCAGCAGTCTTTTTCAAGTCCCCACCTACATACATTTATCGAACTTCATTCCATAAACGTCTTTTGCTCATATCGGTTTTGAAGTTTCAGCACACCACGTGAGCGCGC
>CAYNQC010000057.1:0-8396 GCA_964399235.1 uncultured Candidatus Bathyarchaeia archaeon
ACCGTCAGATTTCAAGACAGATGTCTTCGCAGACTGGTGTCCTGGTTGCGGAGATTTTGGCATAATGACGGCTCTCCAAATAGCGCTCGCTGAACTTGGAGTACAACCGCATCAAGTAGTCTTAGTTTCAGGCATAGGTTGCTCTGGAAAAGAGGCACACAATGTAAAAGCCTATGGCGTCCATACACTGCATGGACGAACGCTGCCTTTTGCCACAGGAATAAAAGTCGCAAATCCTGACCTAGAGGTCATAGCCATAGGAGGAGACGGCGACGGACTTGGAATAGGCGCCGGTCACTTCGTTAGCACAGGAAGAAGAAACTTGGACATAACCTACATAATTCATGACAACGGTGTCTACGGGCTGACGAAAGGACAAGCATCCCCAACACTTAAACTGGGCCTCAAGACGAAAGCTATTCCAAAACCAAATATCAACCAGGCACTCAACCCGATTGCACTGGCACTCATGACGGGTTACACGTTTGTCGCCAGATCATACGCCTACGATGTGCAGCACCTAAAAGATACGATAGTCGAAGGAATCCAGCATAAGGGCTTGGCATTCATAGATGTCTTGCAGCCATGTCCAACTTACAACGACATAAACACAAAAGAATGGTATGCAGGCGAGGACAGAAAAGACCCTGAAACAGGAAAGGCAAGAGGCAGACTGTACAAGTTAGGAGATGTGGGTTACGATCCCGCAGTGCAGAATGAAGACGACGACTTCAGCAAGAAGATCGCCGCCCTGAACAAAGCTCAAGAATGGGGAGACAGAATTCCTATAGGAGTATTCTACAAGAATGAACTTGAACCAACCTTTCTCGAGCGCATCGGTCGCAGAATCCCATTTTACATGACCAATCCGCCAGCCAAACAGGTAATAAGCGACGCTGCAGGCATGTCGAACGCAGATCTCACCGAGTTCTTCGAAGAGCTGATGACATCTTAACCAAGAGTGAAATTCGAGGAAGAGTATGATTTGAGCCTAGACGAATACGCTCGCAAGAGGAACCTGAAAGAAACGAAAGAACCGAGAGGCGAACTTCGCAACGGACCTGAAAACATCTATGTCATACAAAAGCATGAAGCGACACATCTTCACTACGATTTGCGACTAGAAATGGACGGCACGTTGAAAAGCTGGGCAGTTCCAAAAGAACCGCCGCTCACCCCGGGCATCAAGAGGCTCGCCGTACAAGTTGAAGATCATCCTGTGGAGTACGCGAACTTTGCGGGAACCATTCCTGAGGGCGAATACGGCGCCGGAACCGTTGTAATATGGGACAAAGGAACGTACAAGCTGGTGGACCGCAAGGAAGACAAGTTAATTGTTGAAATACACGGAGAAAGACTCAAAGGCATGTACGTCCTCGTGAGACTCAAGGGAGGAAAGAACTGGCTCCTATTCAAGAAAAAGTGACCGCAAACTAATAGCTTGAAAAAAAGCACTCTACTCTTCTTCGATACTATTGATACAATAGAAACTGAATCCAAAAATCTCTTCTTTCATTCGACCGTCAATGTGCCGAATTTTCCAGCATTAAGTTGGATTTCGCCTCTGAAACTTGTCACATAACCGTTTTCAATCCGTACTTTGTCGTTCACGTTAACCATTTCGATCTGATCGTTCCAAAGCGTCAATCGAACAGTTCCTGTTTCGTCGGCTATCGTGGCCGTTGCCACGCGGTATGTCTGGTCTTTGAACCTAGACATGACTTCTCGTGGATCAGATTTCTCGGTCACCGTGCCCTGAACATTGACGCGTTTCATTCCATCGCGCAGTTCTTTTATTTTCACACTCATCTTTTCAACTCATGCAGCTCTTTCCGCTAGGGCGAATTTCTCTCCTACCGATCTGATTTTGACTCTGATTCGCTCCCCAATTTTGCAGCCAGGCACAAAGATGAGGTAACCCTCTATTCTAGCTATTCCATCGCCTCTGCTTCCAATGTCATCTATGACGACGTCTATCTCTTGATTCTCTTTCACTGGTCTCGTCTGCAAGAAAGGTTTGCTCGGACGATACCTGCTTTGACTTCCGAACCTTCTTGGCTTTCCGGGTGCGTTTTTGGTTTTATCAGGTAGCCTTCTTGGCATGTTGTGTTTTCGTCCTATTCGCGGAACCAACCTCGCTCGCAAAAACCCATTGTGCCGAAGTGACACTTGAGCCTCGGCTAAGGCTGGTTTACTTGCAGAAAAGCCCTTCAGCCATATAAGTTTTGCGAACTATTCATAGAACAAGGCTTCGACAGGCTTCGATTTTGGCCTACACGAAAGCGCACTCCCTCGAGAGCCTGTTCAATGACTTTTCCCGTTTGACAGTCCCTTTTCACATCTTTGACTGTAGCGACCTCGGTTATCCTGTTCGCCCGCCTCAAGAGGCCAGAAACTCATCTGCTCTTTTCATGCAAAATTGCTTGCTTCAGAATCACAGTCCGAACAGGAAGGAACCGATTATAAGGTCAATCACGTAAGCCGTCGCACCGATGAGGAAGCTCTTCGTCCAAGAGAATGCTGCCAAAACGTGAACGGCAACCGAGCAAAGGACGGCGGTCCAGATCTGTATGACAATCCAACCGTACCTCCCGACTATATCCACCCACGCAGTTTGGTCGAGAATACTGTTGTAAGCTGCGTCAGCAGTTGCTTCTCCCCTGAAACCTGCAACCAACTGAAAGGGGTAATTCACACTAGATACGGTAGCGGTTGCGATGGCATTCACAAGAGCTAATACCGTCATCGTTATGAGGGTTCCACCGATGACAATCAGCATGACCCGCCAGACCAGCTTTCCACCAAAGCTCTTAGACATAAAATATATCAAGCCACTCAGAATGACCCAGGTTATAGTAAACTGCATAACTCCAGCGAAAACGACGTTGAGCAGGTAGCTCGTCCCGTAGAGGTCGATTCCTGATAATAATGGACCGTGGAAGAAGAGTCCATCGATCAATATCGTCTGGTTCGATATTTCTGTCCAAGTGAATTCCAGCCTCAAACCTGTGATACTGTCCCATTTAGGAGTAGAGCTTGTCTGAGACCAGTTTTCGGATGCAAGCAGGATCGTTTCATTGGCCCATGCGTTGTAGGTGGAGTCTGCAAAATCATCGCCTAGGCTCTGGAAGAAGTTTTCTAAAGAGTTGCCGGAGAAGAGCTGAAGAGTGACGTTTGCGGGTTTCGCTATTGGGCTCGTCCGCTTCAAACGGAAAGATAGTTTATCGTAACCATTGGGATTCGAACAGTTTACTGTACCTATGCCGTCGAGTTTCATCCAAACATGATCAGCGTTGATGGTCGAGAGAGCTAGGCTCGTGTTCCCATAGTATTGAAAAGACAGGTACTTGCTTCCGTTGACCACGTCGCTGCTTTCGGACATTTGAGCGTTTGAAGTCCATAGAGTGCTGTTTTGTGTCCATTCGTCTTGGTTCAACCCGTTTGGCACCGTCTGCTCCACAAAAACTTTGGAAGCGCTTACGTAAGCGTAGCCTAGGTTTGCAACGAGGAAAATGGCTATTATGAGAATGGGGGCGATGATTGTTGGGTTTTCGGCCATTTTTCTGAATGCTTTCTGAGGGGCGTAGATGACTTCAAGAATGTTCGGTATCCGCAACTTGTTAAACTCCGCACTTAAGTTGTACAAGGATTATTAATGGTTTTCTACATTCCTGCTTTCAATCGTCTATACGTGTTGTAGTCGACGTATTCTATGAACGGGTTGTCTGCCTGATACTTCACTGTGAGTTTCTGCTGCTGTCTCTTTGCCAGAATCTCATTTGTGACGATGAGCGAGTAAGCATCGCTTCCAGCGCCTGAACCATAACTTGCCATCAGGATTCGCTCGTTAGGCTTAGCAAGGTCTAGTACTGCGGCAAGACCGACAGGTGAAGCGGCAGAATAGGTGTTGCCGAATTTCGCCACTTGGAGCATTGGCAGGTACTGTTCTTCCTTGAAACCAAGTTCTTTCGCGATTCGTACTGGAAACTGAACGTTAGGTTGATGTGCTACGAAATAGTTCACGTCAGCAACCTTTAGACCTAGTCTTTCCATCAGCTTCTTTGACGACTTTCTGACGTGTTTGAAGTAGGCAGGATCACCGGTGAACCTGCCGCCATGCATCGGGTAGGGTTCACCGTCCCTTCGCCAGAAGTCAGGGGTGTCGGAAGTGCAAGAGTAACATCCTTCAATCTCGGCGATCACATCGCTCTTTCCAAATATGAACGAGGCCGCGCCATATCCTACAAACAAGTCCAGTTCTCCACCGGGGCAGTCTCTCGGTGCGGCTTGCGCATTATCGGTGCCTGTCACCATTGCATATTTTATGTTTGACTTTGGATAGTTGACGAGTGAAGCTGCATCTTTGAACATGCTTGTGGCTGCTTTACAGGCGAACTCGGTGTCCACAGCGTCTACACCTTGGACGTCTTCGTCTTCTTCTCCGAGCTTCAGGACCTGCGCCACCTTTGACGCTATTGGTTTGACGGCGTACGGGTTTGACTCAGAGCCTACGTAGATTTTGCCGATCTGTGTGCTGTCGACGCCAGAGTGTATCAGTGCCAGTTTTCCTGCCTCGACGGCAGCTGTCACGGAGTCCTCGTCGATGAAGGGAACTGATCGTTCGATGTTTCCCTCTTTGATTCTGAATCTTGAAGCGTATACTCCGTAGCCAACGATGCCTGGGGAATCGTTTTCTTTCTTCGGTTTTGTGCACTTGTACTCTTGGTGTGGATAATATTCGTCGGCAAAGGTGAATGTGAGCGAGATTGTGGGGATGACGTCGCTTTTGTCAACTGAATAGCGTCTTCGGAACCTGGGTACGACGGTTCGTCCTTCGAGAGATGAGAAGTCAATGTCGTCATTGCATTTGGGCATTCTGTCTGTGAGTCTTCCTGGAACCCTTATCTTGCCGTCATGGAATGAAACTATGCCGTATATGTAGTTGCCGAGTTTTGTGAACTTGTTTGTCGGTTCATTGACGAGTGTACACAGTTCGAGAGTTCCTTTTTCGTAAAACAGGTCGGTCGCGACCATTTTTCCGTAGCTTTTTCTTCCGCAGTTACCGCAGTAGTCTCTGATTTCGAAGTATTCTTTGCCGCAAATGAGGCAGCGGTTGCCTCTTAATCTGTCACCGAGGTATGATACCCTTCTTTCAATCGGTTCGCTACTCATTCTAGGTCTCTCCCCAAAATGTAGACGTAGCCCTTGGTTCCAAAGCCTTCAAGTTCCAAAACACAGCCATTTTTCAGTTCTTTGTCGCATTTGGCTTGGCGTTCACAGGCTTCGCCCCTCAACTGTTTCACAACTTCAAAGATCTCGGCTCCACCTCGGGCACCCAAGGGGTTTCCATCAGCTTTCAGTCCGCCGCTCAGGTTGACGAAAACATGGTGACCGTCAAACTCGTAGTAGCCTTTGTAATCAGCACAGCTTTCGGTGATGCTTTTCCAGGCCGTTCCAGGTTGGCAGAAGCCTAGATCTTCAAGTGAGACCAATTCCATGAGTGTGGACTGATCATACAGTTCGACAAGTTGGATGTCCCACAGGTTTTTTCCCGCCATCTTGAGGGCGTTTTTCATCGAATTCTGTGTCACTAGGAAATGTGTCATGTCTTCTCTTGCGGGGTACGTCAGATAGTCGGTTGCTGAAGACGAGCTCAGGATGTAGACGGGTTTGTCTGTGTGTTTCTTGGCGATTTCTTCGTTGGTCAGGATGAGTATGGCTGCTCCGTCGGATATTGGCGCGTAATCATAGAGACCTAAGGGTTTGTGTGCTTCTCTTCGTGCCTGCAAAACTTGTTCGATCGTTATCTTTCTCTGATATTGTGCATATTCATTCTTTGAGCCGTGGAAGTGATTCTTCACAGCTATTTGTGCCAGAGCCGTGTAGAGTTTCTGGAGGTCTTCTCCTTCCAGACCGTATTTTTTTATGTAGGCTCTCAGCATCAGTTCATGATTTGCTTCTGGCGTGCACCCTGCGTAATAACTCCACGGGTCTTCAAGAAGCATCAGATCGTCACGGATTTTGTCCCAGCGGTCTGTCATTTTTTCTATGCCGCCTACAAGGACCATTTTGTATTTTCCAGCCTGAATCGCGTTGCAGGCGTTTGATAGAGCGGAGCCAAAGGAGCGTGTGACTTCCATTGGGGTGTGTAGCCCGGTTAGTTCAGAGAGAAAACCTTCCTCTAAGCCCAGCTTGTTCGTTATCGGCAGGAAGTAGTCTGAAAGGTAACAGGCTTCTAGGTCCTTGCGTTCTATGTCAGCTTCGGTGGAAGCTTTGAGCCAGGCTTCTTCGATCAATTTTTCAGGTTCTTTTTCGTAATGTTCTCCGAAACGTGTTCTTCCAGCACCTACTATTGCCGGACGGTTCTCCATTATAATGCTCCTTTTTGGTTGGTTGGCACGCAAATATGCTTTCTTTGATGGCTTTTAAGTCTACCGTTTATCTGAGAAACTGCTTCTCATGGCGTGTAAGACGTGTAGTAGTGATTTGAAAGTTTTATATACTGCAAGGACGTTTTTAGGGTTGAGCGAAATGGCTGAAATTTGTTCCACGTGCGGGCTGCCGAAGGACTTATGCGCTTGTGGTGAAATCGAGAAGGAGCAACAGCGGATCCGTATACGCCTTGAGACTCGCAAATTTGGGAAACCATCGACCATAGTCGACGGTATAGATGCAAAGAACAATAACCTTGTAGGCATGGCTAAGGAACTGAAAGGCTATTGTGCGTGTGGTGGAACCGCGAAGAACGGTCAGATCATGCTCCAAGGAGACCATCGGGAAAGGGTTCGCCAGTTCTTAGTGAAGATGGGATATCCACAAGAGAACATAGAGCTTCAGTAACCACTGGGTCAGAGGTGCGACCGCTACATGGGATTGCTGCGTGACATACGTGATGTATTGAAGACCGTTAGGCGCCGTCGACCGTCGAAGATTTATTGTCCAGAATGTGGAAGCCCTCAGATTCATTTGGGCTTGAATGGAGATGTTTTTGTGAAGCCTAAGCGTTATGTTTGCGATGCTTGTGGATACTGTGGTCTGTTTGTTATGGAGCTTGAAAAAGGGGAATGATTGACTGGACCGAGGTTTTGTTTTCGATCAGTCTGGGATCTCAAGGTTCAGTTGTTTCCTCAATGTCTTGTAGCGGTTTCGCACCGTGACCTCGGTGACGCCTGCTGCTTCGGCTATGTCCTTTTGTGTTTTCTTCTCATTGTTCTTTAGACATGCGATGTATAGTGATGCAGCCGCTAGACCCATTGGGTCTTTTCCAGCTGAGGCTCTCCTTTTTCTGGCTTCTCGCAGGATTTGGATGGCTATTCCTTGCGTTTTGCCTGATATTCCGGTTCTTTCGGCTATTTTTGAGACGTATGTTAACGGGTCGGCTATGGGCATGTGGACATCGAGTTCTCTAAGCAGTAGTCTGTAGCATCGGGCAACGTCTTTCTTGTCAACTAGGCTTGCTTCGGCAATCTCGCGTAGAGTTCTTGGTGTTCCGCTTCCTCGGCATGCTGCGTATAGTGCTGCTGCGGCTATGGCTGCGATTGATCTGCCGCGCACTAGTCCTTTGTCTAGTGCTTTTCGGTAGGTTACTGCGGCTTTTTCTTTTATTGGTGGTGGGATGTACACTTTGTCTGAGAGTCGGTCGAGTTCGGCCATTGCTTGGGCTAGGTTTCTGTCGATTGATGAGTGGACTCTTGATCTTATTTGCCATTTTCTTAGACGCCACATTTGTAGGCGCGTTGATAATGGGAGTTTTCTTCCGAAGGCGTCTCTGTCAACTTGGCTTATGGCTGTAGACAAGCCTTTGTCGTGTACGGAGTAAGACGTTGGGACTCCGACTCTGCTTCTTGATGCTTTCTCTTCTTGGGTGAAGGCTCGCCATTCTGGGCCTTTATCCATCATCTGCTCGTATAATACGAGTCCGCAGTCTCCACACACGGTTTCGCCGGTGTCGTAATCGTGAACGAGGTTTGAACTACCACATTCGGGACATTTGTCGACTAGGCGTTGGCGAACGCCGCTTTCTTTTTTGCTCAATCCATATCGCCTTTGTATTTTTCTCGTAGAACCGTCGCGGTTCTTCATCATTTTTCAGAAAGGAGTAAGTTCGGTTCCGCGTAGCTATCCACGTGCAATGTTTTAATATATAAAGTTTGCGGTGTTTTCAAGAATATTCTACTAACAAATCGTGAATACTTACTGACGCTACTGATCGAACAAGGATCAGGTGTCCTTGGACAGGAAGGTTTTAATGAAAAACAGCTTATTAGGGAGGTAAGTCAGAAATCACGTTGCGTGCAGCCCGGTGGTGTAGTGGACAAGCATAGTGGCCTTTGGAGCCATTGACGAGAGTTCGAATCTCTCCCGGGCTACCACAGCCCAGGCGCGAATTCGTACTT
>CAYNQC010000058.1:0-8178 GCA_964399235.1 uncultured Candidatus Bathyarchaeia archaeon
CTTCATAATCCTCTTATAAGCGTCAGGCGTAAAGCTGGATTTGACTTGCGCGCGCTAATACTTCCTGGAAATCAACACTCGATAACCACTTTCCCGCCCCAGAACATCAACGTTTCCAAAAGATTCTTCGAAAAAGTCTCGCAGTCTTTTCCCGCCGACTTTGGATCGAACAACCATCTGGAGAACGCCCTTCTTGGCCATGGATTTAGGCGCCCCACAGACTATTGCTTTGACAGTTTCCATCCCTGCGCTCACTGGCGGGTTCGAGACCACGCAGTCAAAGAGCAAATCGCCCACGGATGCGTACAGGTCGCTACGCCGGACCTCCACGTCCGCAACGAGGTTCCTCACAATGTTCTGTCTCGCAAGCCACAATGCCCGGCGGTTCACATCAACCATAACAATGTGCAAGTTCGGATTGAAGACCGCCGCAGCAATGCCGACGGCTCCGTAGCCGCAGCCAACATCCAGCAGACAGCCCTTTTCCGGAAGCACCATGCACTCTATCAGCAGCCTAGTGCCCAAGTCGATTCTGTTCTTCGAAAATACTCCTGAACTGGTTAAGAATTCGAAAGGTTTTCCCCTCAAGAAGGCTCGGATCAGGCCAAACCTTGCCTTCGACTTAGGATCTTCAGTAAAGTAATGTTCGATGTCCCTAGCTTTTCCGCTCATTCTGTTTGTTGGCACCCTTCCAGAGCTTCGGATACGTGCTTCTTGGCATGATCACCCTCATGGTCTTGGCGACGATTCCATGTTCCATGTCCAAAATCTGCTGCGCACTAGCTAGAGCCTTGCTCAAGGCGACTACCTCATTCTTCAACGTCAAAACTGCAACCATCGAGCCTGCTTTGACGTTGCTATCTAGCGACAGTACTCCCGGCGCAGTCAGGTCTGCACCATGACACACCGCGTCTACGGCTGAATCTCGAACATAGATTTTCGGAACAAGTCCCAGTGCATTTTCCATCGGCTGTATGAGTCTTCTCAGGTTTTCCTCGTCCTTTTTCTCCTGCCACTCGATAAACGAGTAGGCAAGATCATGCAAAGTAACGCTTTCTGCCTCAACAAACGGGCCGGCTCTTGTTCTCCTCAGTTCCTGCATGTGCGCCCCGCAGCCCAATACCTCGCCGACGTCAAAACAGAGCTTTCGAATGTAGGTGCCGCCTTCGCATCCGACTCGGAAGAGCACTTTGCGTCCGTCTGCCTCTAGAAAGTCCAGATAATAAATGCGTCTCGTCCGCAGTTGGCGTTTGACAGAAGACCTCAAAGGCGGACGCTGATAAACAACGTCCTGAAACTCACCTAGAACTTTTTTCAAATGTTCTATTTTCGTGTCGCCGTGAAGCTTCATCACGCAAACGTATTCTTTCCCACTGTACAACAGGGCCTGAACAATCCGCGTGGCGTCACCTAGGGTAACTGGGAGAACACCGGTCACTTTGGGATTTCTCTGGCTTATGCAGTTGCCTCTAGAGTCCCGCCGTGGCCGACTTGTTCCTGCTTCAGGATACGCTTGACCCACGCTGCAACCTCGTGGCTGCTCGGACCAGCCTGCTTGTCGAGGTTGACCACGCCATACCTCATACGGTTCTCAGTCGATCTTTCCTCGGGTCTGCATCCGAAGCGAGGGTCAGTCTCGCTTTCAGCCTTCACCAGCAATTCATGTTTCATTTCCCATGGAGCAACAGATCTGGGCATTGCGGCAAGATCACTCCTTGCAGAATAGAAAAACGCTTTGAGTATAAGAACCTAAACCCAAGAGCACGACTGGAGCCTAACTGAAGACAACGAGTGTGTCGCGTGCGTTCCTAACTCTTGGTCCCCAACTTTCTGAATCTCACAAAAACCACGGCAATCGCAATTATGACTGCCACAAGCAACATGACGGCAATGTTACCAGTCAGCACAAACGCGACATCCACGTTCTTAACAAAACTCTCCTTTTCCACTCTAACACTGCATGCCCCATATGGTTTCCACTCCGACACGGTGGCCTCGTATCGTCCATTTCCAATTTCCTTGGCCTTTACGCCTCCGACTGTCACATTGGCGTCGGTCACAGCATTTCCGTCAAACTGATACGCAACATCGACTTCTACCAAGACTCTTCCAATCAATGACCTGTCTGCTTCTATGTGGCAATTCAACAGGTCGAATATTACGGTGACCTCGTTTGAGGCAAAATTGGACAGGCCGTAAAGCGCATCCGAAATACCCTCGATTCTGTAATTAGCTTGCTCCACAGAGTTTTGGACCACATTTGCATTCAGTGTTACGTTTCCATCAAAGACAGTCTGATCGTACTCGTATTTTCCCGTCCAAACTATCGGAGCCTCTGTGCCAACACTGACGCGCTCCTTGGAAGATGATAATACGAAGCTTACTCTATCCCAAACTATCGAAACGCTGTTCCCGCTGAAAACGGTCAAGTTGTATTTCGGATCGGTGATAGAAGTCACTGTGAAACCGTGGCTTCCCACTTCGGCTTTCGTGAGCGTGTCGTTTAGCGCAAAACTGCCCTCCCACGTTGTTTCATCGAACTGGTAAGATCCAACAACATTCACATTGCCAGTTTCCCTCACGTTGATGCGTGTGTCAGCAACCGTAACATTCAGCACCACACGGTCAAAAACCACGGAAACAACATTTGATTCAAAGATGCTCAAGCCGTAAGAGGGGTCTGATACAGAAGTCACAGCATAGGCAAATCTGCCCCCGTCGTTTTTCGTGAACGTATCGTTGAGAACTGCATTACCATTCCATACAGTTGAATCGAAAGCATAAGACCCCAGTGTCTCAATCTGCGCCGTCGATCCAACATCGATTCTCTGATTTTTCACCACGACTACCAGGTTGATCATGTCCCAAATTATCGAAGCCTGCCTGGGGTCAATCAATGACGTCAACCCAAAGAGCTTGTCCTCAAAACCAGAAGGAAGTGTATAGTTACTTAGACCGACCGCTGATTCCGAGACAGTAATCGCCCAGTAAGAATTCTGTACGTCCCATTCAGCGGGTCGTCCGCCGATCCACAACGAACCGGTAGACGAGTCAAAAATGTTCTGATCGTAAGCATACTGCATTTTGACCCACATCATCTGACTCGAATTAACGTCACATCTCTCCTTCGACAAACCATAGTCATAGGTTTGAAGGGCATCCCAAACAATCCAAGGAGCCAAAGCTTCTTGCTTGAATGCATGAAATCCCCCTATGTCCACGCCTGTGACAATCCAGGAGAGATTTGCAGTAACGGAGGAAGTCGCGTCCAGTGTTGCCCATCCCGTTGAGTTAGTCAGGCAGGTAGAGCCATTAATGTACAAAGTGCAATCAGCGATGTCTGAAGCGTTGTCGCTCCATTTTGCATGGAAATATGCCTGTCGAGTTGAATTCACGTCTACGCGTTGTCTGTTGACTGTGGCTTGATCGATACTCACATAATGCTCAGGCACGTCTAGAAAGGCGAACACGACATTGTTGGTTTTGTTTTTCTCGTAAACATCATCATTCACATCAACTTTCACTTCAAGTTGATTCAGCCCGGCTTCGGCTTGCCAGGGACTGAACTCCAGAACCGTTTCTGAGCCAGGGGTCAAGGTGGCCAGCTCTTTCCGCTGAAATTCTGATCCGTTCATTCTAAGGGAAACCCACGAGTTCTCTGAGTCGGTGATGCCGTCGTTCTTTATGAAGACTGCGAAGGAGACGTTTTCACCCTGCAGCATTTCGCCGCTAAATTGAATGCGTTCCGCAACAAGGTCTGCGAAACCTCTCTGCACCCTGATGCTTGCGTTTTCACTATTCAAAGAAAGCACTTTTAGCCCTACTTCGTTGTTCGAATTCGCAAATCCTGTTCCAGAAGTGAAGGCTGCGTCTCGAAGCGTTGTCGAAGACTGTTCCGCATCAACCACTTTGACAGGGCCAAACCCGGATCCTATGCTTTCATCCACAAAGCTGGCTATCACACCTTCCATCGGAAGTTCAGAATCCGTCAGTATCTCTCTCCGGTATTCAATAACGTAGTATGCGTAGTCAAGAGGTATCTTTACAGCAAGCGTGTCGCCGGGTTTTTCGAGCGGAGAAAGCGTGATGTTCAGAATTTGTCCATTTTGCACCGTGGTCGTGTTGCCTGGTTGTATCCATCCTAACCAGATCTTTTCAGGCGCCATTAGGCTTGAAGGCGGATAGAGCCAGTTGCCGTAGTCCATGAGGCTCCAAGCACCTGCAAAAGTCTGATCATAACTGTAATCATACAGGTCAGGCAAATCGAGGTTGTGGCCGAACTCGTGCGCGTAAACACCGTACGGATCTTCTTCGGCTAATATGGCAAAGCCAAAGCTCGTTCCACCGTCATACGTGAAATACTGCTTTCCCAATGACGCCTGGGACCAGAGGTCGAGAATGTCGCCGCTTTGAGCCTCATCGTCTCCTGCGTGCACCAAAAGAACATGATCGTAATTGCGGTAGTTCACAAGCGGATTCGCAGCGTTGAGCGAATCTAAGACGAAGGTCCACCAGTTCAAGTCAATCTCTGTGTCGCTATCGTTACCATAGTGCTCTCTGGTATGAGGTAATGTGAGCCAGTCTGGCAAAGTCTGTACGTCAAGTGTCAACATTTGGTAAGAGACTTCATCGTAGTAGGAAGCTAACGATACGAGCGTCTGGTTGACCAAGTTCGCTTCCAGATTTGTCGTGTTTTCAAAATTGGAGAACTTCACAGGGATCGCCAGAACTTTCAGGACGCCTGAAACAGGCACAGGCATAGGTGAAATCAAAGACTCTGCCAATTGAGTCATTTTGTCGCGAATAGTCGTTTTGGGCTGAACTAGGTTCGCCCTAGCTTTTTCAGTTCTAATCTTCTCTGGTGGAAGGGAAAAACTTGCAACAGGTCCTATCATGCCGTTGACAACAAGGAATACAAGAACTATAGTTAAGAATGCCTTGCCATGGTTCAAAGACAACTTGTTCAAATCGTCTTCGCCAAATGAGCTGAACTTAAGGCTCCTTCCATACGTTGGAAAAAGTTAAATTCCAAAGATTTTCAAGTCGAAGCCAAAACGGGTTTGACTTCCTGCGTCATCATCTCCAACTTACCAGCGCTTTTCAGAACCTCTGCAATCTCTTCGTCAGAAGCGGCTCGTTTGATTTCGACCTTGTCCTGCAGCGGTTCAACGTGATTGATGTTTGCTCTTCGCCTTCTTACGCCCGTCACTTTCTTGGGGCCTGTTACAAGAATGAAACTCTTGTCCATCACGTCGGTTATTACGCATTTTTTTCCAGCTTCGCGTCCTGTGACTTTGACGCAGATCCTGCCAACTTCTATTGCCGGCATTTAAACACTCCTTCAAGATCGTATAAAGAAGCAGTCGAGGATATTTATAGGTTCACTCTATGTCATGAACCTCTCGACAACCTCATAGAGGACACTGGTTCCGAAAACGAGGTTTTCAATTGAAATCCTCTCGTCGATCCCATGTATCCCTTCCTTCATCTTGCCGTACGGCATGTCTGGGCGCATTGGTTGGAAGCCGTAACACACTGTGCCCATTTTTCTGAAAAATCGGGAATCGGTTCCGCCTGTAAGCATGTCAGGCGCCACCGAGCAAGTGGGATCATAATCTTTCAGAACATCCGTTATCAGTTTGTACAGCGAAGTATCCAGTGGCGACTCAGACGGTTCACTCGCTTCGATCGTTTCGAATTTCAGTTTCTCAAAGTCGACTTCTCTGAGCATGTTCTGTATCACATCCATTGCTTCTGACGTTGACTGCCCTGGCAGTACTCTACAATCGAAGACGGCTTCACATTCTGATGGAATAATGTTTTCTTTTACTCCGCCTTTTATCATGGTCGGAGTCAGTGTCATCTTGAGCTTGACCCTCAATTCCTCGGCGAAGAACTTATCGGTTTTCGCAAGTTCGTCCAACACGGCGTCAGCGCGCTCGGGATCTTGAAGAATCGTCTTCAACATCTGTCTCTGATCCCTGTCTCCGCTAACAATTTGCGAGATATATTCTCTGATAGTCGGAATCAGCGTGATTTCGGGCTGGTATTCTCGGAGCCTGTTGATGACCCTGTTAATGCGCAAAATTGCGTTGTCCGCTGCGCCGGGAATTGAGCCGTGCCCTGGTGTGCCTGCCGCTTTGACTTTGAACCAGAGGATTCCTTTCTCGGCTGTCTGAATCGTGTACAAATTTCTGCCGTTTGCGGGTATGGCTAAGCCGCCGCCTTCATTAATCACATAATCGGCATGAATTTTCTCGGGATAATTGCGGGACAACCAGCCAGCGCCTTCTTCTCCGCCTTTTTCTTCGTCCGCTGTCGCTGCCAACATCACGTCGCCCTTCAGTCTGGCACGATTTCTTTTAAGGAGCTTCATGATCATGATTTCGATGGCGGTGAGCGATTTCATGTCCAATGCGCCGCGTCCCCAAACAAAACCGTCTTTGACCACGCCGCCAAAAGGATCTACACTCCACTCCTGCGGGTTTGCAGCAACCACGTCTAGATGCGAAAGCAGAAGAAGACTGGGTTTTTCCCCGCTGCCTTTCAACCGAGTTATCACGTTGCCCCGCCCGGGCCTTGACTCACGCACTTCACAGTTGAATCCTTCCTTTTCAAGAGTCTGAGCAACATATTCGGCAGCTTTCACCTCGTTACCTGGAGGATTGGTCGTATCAATGCGTATCAAGTCTCTGAGTAGGTCCGTGACTTCTGCCCTTGTATCTTCCCGAAGCTGACCTATGGACACTAGATTTCACCTTTTCGTGTTAGTCAATGTTCTTCACACTTAATAGTCTAACACAGAAAACAATGCATGCGATTGTTCACGGTTCAGATGCGTTCAAGCTTGAAAACAACAGGTCTCATCCCGTCCATGCAACAGTTGACGGACACGCCTTCCTCTTTGAACCAGGGAAGATTACCTCCGAACGCCAACAGTTGGATCCTGCCGTACAGCGTTGCCCAAGCAGACGTGCAGAAACCCTTCGGCATTTCCAATGACTCCACAACAAACTGCTGACCATCCTTGAAAACGCCGCACGCTCCCATTGGAGGCACAAATGTCGCAGGAGCCTTCTTGAACACCTCAGACGGACTGAAGCGTTTCAGCACAGTTATCCTGACCTTATGCACATCTACCAAATGAAACACCAAGGGAACCCATGATTCTTATTTTGTGTAAGACTCTGTTCATTCTCATCTGTATCTGGCAAACTGAAAATAGAACGCCCTTTCAGTATCGCTAGCGAGCGGTTTCGTCGCTTTCCATCATACCCCAAACGTTTCCTTCTGGGTCTTTGAAGTAAGCCATCCATCCCACTCCGGGAACAGCCATCTTCGGTCTGACGATTGATCCGCCGTTGCTTTTAACTATCTTTGAATACTCGTCGACCGAGGGAACATCGATCGTGTTGACTGTTGAAGGTTCCGCCTCCGTTCTCTTTGCCAATCCACCGTCAATGCCTTGCTCTTTCTCGTTTCCAGTCATTACCAGCCAGTAGTCGACGGGTCCTTTCCACTTTTCAAACTTCCAGCCGAATACCTTCTCATAGAACTTGATGGCTTTTTCAGGTTTTTTGGCATCTATTTCAAAATGAACAACCCTTGGCATATATACCACCATTCTGATAGCTTACAGGTTGCACCTTCGAAATATATGCATTCTCCTCCGGGTTTTCAATCGATTTAAGTAGGCAGCCTGCGCTGTGGCGCCGTTCTGAATCATGCGAAACTCAGAAATAGCCAGACCGTGCAAAACACACAATGGTGGCCGGTGCATGTTGTTCAGTGGTAAGAAAACAACTGTGTTCTGGGTCGGGCTTAATGTTGTGGCTTGGGCCTGTGTAGTTCTTTTCGCGATTTTGTGGTATTTCTCGGCGGTTATTCCCTATTGGTATTATATGCAGAACGTTTTGGTTCCTCCAATCGTGGGAGGCGTCGTGTTCATACTGATAGGGTTGTACATGATGAAATCAGGAATAGAGAAAGAAGAGCCACCCCCTGTTCAAACATCTTAGTCTGCGCGCGCAGGCAGAAGAGAAAGACAAAGCGCGTTTGACTGCACACGCCATCTGCACGCTGCATTGATTAAACCTTATACATTCCGACTGCTTATGTTTCCTTGGAGAGCTTCGCAAAGGATTCGGGAGAACAAGCGGAAGGCAAATTCAATGGTGA
>CAYNQC010000059.1:0-8112 GCA_964399235.1 uncultured Candidatus Bathyarchaeia archaeon
TTATTCGAGTCTTCACAAGGAGCGTTATTTAAAATTTTCTATCGCTCAAAGAAAAGTCGCGAGCGAAGTCAAAGTATTTCGAATTATAAGTTTGGGTTATCTTATTGAGCGAATGAAACGTTGATAAATGTAGACGAAGTATATCAGGGAAAACGCGGTCAGAAGTACTTCGAATGACAAGATTGTGGGGTTTCTTTCCACTGCCATGAAGTACCCGTTGGTGAGTATGTCAGTGAAGACTAGCACTTGTAGGAATATCGCTCCACCGAGGCAGCTGAGTCCAAGCACGTGGAAGAGTACCTGTGCACGGCGGTCTTGCCTTGTCTCAGTAGTCATTATTATCGCAAATAGCAAGAGTCTAGACGCTAATTAATAAGTTGTGAATCCATGCACAACACAAACCCTAATAATCCACCGTCAATATCCACGCTAAAACTTGGCAACCAAGGCAAATGCTTGTTATGACGCACGCAAATCTGAAGGTTCGTCCAGTGACAGATTGTTGCGTATGTGGGTTACCAAACGATTCTTAACCCTAACCTAACATAATAAATGTTCAAGGTCTGAGTCACGGGGCAAAGGATATTGAAGGAGTTTCTTATCGGCACAGGCGGATGGGCCTATTTTCAAGTCCCCGGAATCACGCCCCTGACAGCCTATTCCAAGGTTTTCAACTTTGTTGAAGCCAACTCGACCTTCTATCAGATGCCAACCTTGAAAGAAGTCGAGAAATGGAGACGACTTGTCCAACCGGATTTTCAATTCAGCGTGAGAGCCCATAAGTCAATAACTCACACTCACAGACTTCGACCTGTGCCGGAAGTCTACGAGGCGTTTGACAGGATACGACAGATATGCAAGCTCCTAAACGCCCAAATCATCCATCTGCAAACGCCACCGGCGCTCGACGTAGATGGAAAAATGATTTCTGATTTTCATGAGCTTCTGTCCACGGTCAACCTTAGCAAAGTACGATTGGCTCTCGAAGTGAGAACCGCGGGCAGTGAAAAACTGCCTGTAGAATTGCTGAAGATCATGCAGGAAAACAACGTGATACACTGCGTGGATCTATCCAAGGGCGAAATCCCTGCTTATGACTCGGATATATTGTATTCTCGATTGTTTGGGAAAGGCCGCCACAACATCTATCAGCCAACAGATGAGGAGCTAGAGGAAATCGATCATAAAGCTTCGAGTTCGAAAGCTGAAAAAGCGGTCATGAGCTTTCATTTTGTAAGAATGTACAAAGATGCGGCAAGGCTCAAAACTTACAGGCAGACGGGCAAGTTTCCAATGGTCACAAAATCAACAGGAATTACCTCACTCGAACAGGTCCTCAGCGAGGACGCCGCGTTTCCAACAACAAAACGAAACCTTGTCAGCAGGCAGGGATGGAAGCTTTTCGATCTGACGGAGACAGAGAGACCTCGCGTCGGAGAATATCTGGAGAGGCTTCCTGACGGAGTCTACAACTGCCTTGCAGACGCGACGAACAAACTTGAATCAATCGTAAGGTGATAAGGTTGACGAAGGGTCTCGGCGATATTTTGCTCGGCACTTCGGGTTGGAGCTACAAGGAATGGATTGGCCCGTTCTACACCAAAGCAGACAAAAGTATGCTTCGAGCTTACACAAGAGTTTTCCGAACCGTGGAGATAGATTCGACTTTTTACAGGTATCCCTCTAAAGGCACTGTGATGGGTTGGACAAGATATTCGCCTGAGGGCTTTGTCTATGCCGCAAAGCTGCCTGGACTTATCACACATGACAAAAAGCTCGAATTGACCCAGGGTATTCAACAGGACCTTGAGAGATTCCTAGAGCTCATGGAACCCCTTACACTAAGTGGCAAACTCGGGTGCGTATTGATTCAGCTTCCTCCAAAGTTCCGCTACAAACCTGACCAACTAGAAGACTTCTTCAAATTGCTGCCCACGCACGTTAAGTTTGCAGTTGAGTTTCGGGACCCTTCTTGGATGCGAGCGGAAACATGGAGTTTGCTGGAACGATACAAGGTTGCCTACACGATTGTCGATGAACCTTTGCTCCCATCCGACATACATCTGACCTCGGACATCGCCTATCTGCGGTGGCATGGCAAGGGTTCGAGGCCCTGGTATGACTACCGCTACGGTGTTGATGAACTTCGGCCGTGGGCTCCCAAAGTTCAGACAATTGCAGAGAAAGTTCAGAAAGTGTACGGCTACTTCAACAATCACTATCATGGCTATGCCGTGGAAAACTGCTTGCAGATAATGGAGATGATGGGTTCTCTTGAGCCGAGGCAAGTTGAAGCCAAAGCCAAGATAGAGAGTTATCGAAAGAACTCGGTTCAACAGACCTTCTCCACGCTTGAATCGTTTGGGCCTCCCAAAGACATGAGCTTCCGCAGTTTGATTGAATATTTTGTTCCGGCTGAAAGACTCAAAAGGGCAGAACAGATACAGAACGATGAGTTACAGGTTGTGAAGGAAACTGATGAGCAGGTTGAAGCAACGGTCAGGGAATACCACATAACCATAAACACTGAGGACAAGACGATTACCCATGATTGTGCCGACTGGGCAAGGGTCTCTTCGACCAAGAAACTGTGCAAGCACGTAGCAAAGTTGTTCCTGTCAGTTGACAACCAGCGAGCGACGAAAATTCTCAGGAACCTTTACGACAGCGAAGAATCTTGGCAGTTCAGACCTTTCGAGAAACAGTCATGAGTGACGCCTAGTTGACTCTTGGACAGGTAGAAAAAGTCAGATGCTGTATTCCATTCCTTTTACAGTACGAATCTTTTGGCCATTTATGTTTCTAATGAATTTGATGAACAACTCGGCATTTTCCGTGTGGACAGGAAATATCTTTGACGCATTGATGTTCTTGAGGGCGGATTTGAGTTGCAGAGGCATTATGTGGCCCGATACGTGAATGTGATACTGAGGTAGGCCATAGTGCTGAAGCCAGTTTATGAGCCGACCAAAATCGATTTCCATCTCTTCATTGAAGGGCTCGGACGCAGAAAGAACATAGCAGCTTCCAGGGTTGGGCTGAAGGTCGACAAGTTCTTCCAAGTCATAGAATGACATGGCCAGAATGACTTTGCATTGTTGCTTCGAAAGCTCGAAGGCGTTCTTCACCTTATCTGGGTATTGCTTTTCAATCTGTTCTTCCCACTTGTATCGTGTGGACTTCGACTTTCGAAAAATCAATATGCTCTCGTCACCTAGGTCTGGAAGGTTCAGTCCTTTATCATCACAAAGTGCCTTCAACAAGTAGGCTTGTTTCTGTGAAATCGCAAGGCATCGTTGTTTCTTCTTGGCAACTCGGAAGAAGCTATTGAGCCGATCGACGTCTGCATTTGCAAACTCTGCCAGCACGATGCCATCTGCTTGTTGGACAATACTGTCAAGTTTGTTTTCGACTTCGGCTTCCGAGGAGACCGAGGCGCCGGTCATGTTGGTGGCTTCCGTAATTACAGCCGCAGGTTCCGCGTCGCGTGCTTTCTCAATGAAATCATTGGTCATTTCGCATTTTGCCCCATGCTGCCTGAAGTCTCCGGTGTAGACAACTGCGCCGTTTGAAGTTTGAATCACAAACCCGTAGGCGCCTGGCACTGAATGGTCCACGTGAACCGGTTCGACTTCCAAGTTATCGACATGAATCTTTGTGCCGGTTCTGAAAGTCTTGAAGCTCAAGTCCTCGATGTCAAATTCGAGGTCTGCTCTGCGCATTTCGCTCTGCGCGCGCAGGATTGTCAGTGTTGTTTCACCGCAATATACTGGAATTTCGCGTTTAACAAAGGACAGATAGGCTGAATGGTCTAGGTGACCATGCGAAATGAAGATGGCGTCAATGTCGGGTTTCTTTTCGTCGAACTTGTAGACGCCGTCGAGCCTGGGCAGGATGCCGAATTCCTGAAGACTTTTTCCGGTTTTTGGGGAGAGAAATGGTGGGGAGTAGAAAAGCTTCTTCATGGCGAAGGACATGCCGAAGTCAAAGAAGACTTTGGTGTCTCTGTCTTTGAGCAGTATCTTGTTGCCTCCGATCTCGTCTACTCCTCCATAAAAAGTGAGTGTTGTCTTTTGTTTGACCATGTTCACACCTTCAGTTTGTCTGCGTTTCTGCATACGTTTGAGAGAGTGAGCATTATATGTGGAAAGGTGAAGATGCTGAAGACTTTGGTGTACTTTGGGTTTCCTGCACTCTTGACGGTGTCCGTTTTTCCGCCAGTCTTCAAATACCCTTCGACAAACGTCTGTGCGAACTCTTGAAGTCTGCTCATGTCAACCAGAGGTGAGACATCATGTCCGGAGTAGTAAAGGAATTCTGCGATGTCCCATACTATGTCGCCTCTTCGACTCGCTTGTTCAAAATCCATCAGATAGATTTTGCCTTCTTTTCCTGCGAAGATGTTTTCTGGTTTTGTGTCTCCTAGTGCTACGCCTTTGGAATGGACTTTGGCAAATGTTTCACCAACTTTTTCAACAATGTGTAAAGCCTCTTTGGTTTCATCTCGATTCTTCGAACTAACGGCGCGTTTTATGACCTTGTCCACAGCTTCTCCTTCTATATACTCCATGATTATGAGACGTTTGTTTGGGCTTACGTGCAGAAGTTTCGGAACGGCAAAACCGTTTGAATCAAGAAAACGGTTGATAGCACATTCTCTTTCAAGCCTTGAACTGCCGGAAACGGCGAAGGTTCTTGTGCCGACGCTCCATAGGGTAAGAGGAAACCATTTGAAATTGGACCAGTCTCTGAACTGTTTGATGATTGCTTTGCTGGATTTCCCTTTTGTAGAGGTCTCAACTAGATAGACATCATTTAAGATGCCGCCCACGTTTTTGATCGTTACTTGTGCATCTTTGTCCGCTGACAGCGCTTTCTTGGCAAAGGTTCTTATGTCCATTCTGTTTGCGAGTGGTGTCATTCCCGTGGCTGTTGGAATGTAAACGTAGTTTTCGGGATCTTCGATCGTCTGCTTCATTCTCAAATCGTCGAGCGACATTTGGATTTTGGACAGCTGTTCTCTATTCTGTGAGAGTGCTTCTAGAATTTGGGGAAAAATACCGAGTGTAGCAGCGAACAAGGTTCTTGGTCCCGTTTTGAAGAGGTCTATGAACCGGGTTCGCAGGCTGGTTGCTTTATCAGCAAACCGTGTGGAGATGACCCAGTACCCGTTCACGTAATGAACTATTCCTTCTTTTTCAAGCTCATTCAAAGCTTGCTGAAAACCACTGAGGACGCATTCAAGGTTTCTCTTTCCTTCTCTGGTTCCTGTGAAGCCTGCAACAGCATAGAGCGTCGGTGGAAAGAGTCGCCCTCTTGTCAACATGGTTTCGAACATGAAATACTCGGGTTTTATTCGCAATTCGTAAGAAAGCTCTGGGAAATCCAAGACAAGACTTTGCAGAAGTTCGACGATTAATCTCTTCTTTACCTTAACTTCCTGCGTATGCAAGTAATCCTCGTTAACTAATACCGCATATGGGAAGATCAATCCGCCAGCGAGAGCTTCGCCTAGGAAACCCTTGTCTACGTCTCTTTCAAACACCCATGCATCCACAGCAAGAACAGAAAGAGTGCCGTCGCTGGAAACCTTGGCATAATTCATGAGTCTGGGCTGAAAGTTGCGCACAACTATTAGAACCTGTGAAATCGTCTTCGTTGCAGGAAAGAGAGATGCATAGTCGGTTCTTCGGAAAGCTGCAACTATCTCGCAAGGTTCCGCCACGTGTTTGCAGAAGTCAAGAACTTCTCGCGTCAATTTTGCGTGTGCGGTTTTCGTGGGCTCAGCCAATTTTCCACCTGACATTTGAGAAGGGTTTCAAATAGAATCTGTGGTGCTAGAAGATATAATTGATGCTTATGCGATGCATAAAGTAACTGTTAGATTCAAATCAGTATGAGTATTCTCTTTGGCGAATCGTGCCATACGCTCGCAGAACCTTCAGTGCCTTGACCGCTTTATCCGGAAGATTATATAGGGGCATGCGTGATCGCCCCAGAACCTCATAAACCTTAGCGAAATCCTCTCCTCCAGCCGGCACGTCCACGATCGGTTTACGTGGGAATTTGGAAGCGATCTTCGGAAAGGTTCTTGCGTCTTTAGGTTCGAAGAATGTGGATTTGAGCATGTTGATTATCAGCACACCATCCACATTCTTATCTGCAAGCACGAGTTCTAACACTTTCCTGTAACGGTCAGCTTTAGCATCTGCTATCATGTCTATCGGATTGGCTGCATCTACACCTGGATAAAGAGCTTCGATCTCTTTCTTAGTCTTCTGCGTCAGGTTTGCGAGCTTCAAGCCGCATTTTTCAACCGCGTCCGCCGCAAGTATGGCTGGCCCACCGACATTGCTGACTATTGCCACGTTGTCTCCAAGCATAGGAGGCTGCTTTGAAAGCGCTATGGCGTTGTCCATAAGCTCTTCAACATTTTCCACCCTGATTGCACCGGCCTTTTTGAAAGCGGCGTTGAAGACTTGGTCTGAACCAGCTATGGATGAGGTGTGTGATTTGGCTCTCTGTGCGGATTCTTGGGTGACTCCGCCTTTCAGCACTAGGATGGGTTTCTTTCTTACGATTCTTCTTGCTACATCAATGAATTTTCTTCCATTCTTGACTCCCTCCATGTAGAGGCAGATTACCTTCGTCTGCCTGTCTTTTCCCAAATACCGCAGCAAGTCAACGTCGTTCACGTCGATCTTGTCGCCGACGAAGGCGAACTTGCTGATGCCCACGTTGTAGAAGCAAGCCCAGTCAAGCAGACAAGCCCCTACGCCGCCGCTTTGGGATATAACGGCGATGTTGCCCTTTTCAGGCATGAGGTCGATTTCAAAAGTTGTGTTCAAGCCATTTGCGGTGTTCACAACGCCCATGATTGTGTTGGGCCCTAGAAATCTCACACCGTACGTTTCTTTGAGCTTCAGCAAGCTTGCGCGTTGATGATCTTTGTAGCCTCCGGTTATCATTACGAGCGCCTTTATTCCCTTCTTGGCACATTTCTCGGCTTGAATGATGGACTGATCTGGGGGAAGCATGAGAACTGCAAGGTCAGGAGTTTCAGGCAGTCGTTTTACGTCTTTGTAGCCGCCGTAGCCGTCCACGTCCACGACGTAAGCCTTCTTCTTGAAAAACCGTTTCATGTTGTAAGTGACGTTTCCGAAAAGTTGTGGTGAAGCCATTCCGACCTTTTCGCGAATTCTGCTGGAACCTATTAGTGCAACCGACTTGGGCTCGAAGATGGTCTTGACTTCATTCATTAGCAATACCTTCAGGTCAAGATCGCAGAGTGAGGAAGGAAGAAACATAGGTCTTTCATGTTGATAAGCTTAACCACAAACGCGTTAGATGACAGTTAGTTCCAGGTCTATCTCGCTAGGATTTTTATGTAGGCAAATGCTGCGGTCAACGCGAATATTAGGGCGAATATCGCCACGGAGAGTATCCAGTATGGGGAAAACGCGGGAGTGCCCATCAGGAAAGAACGGATCATGTCCGAGGCGTTGCTCAGGGGGTTTACTTCTGCAAAGGTCACGAGTATGGATGGAAACTGGCCGGATCGCCCGAGGTCTTCAATAAGGAAGAGCGGGTAGAAGACACTGCTGCAGAAGAAGAAGGTGTAGTAGACGAGGCCTCTGGCGGTGACGAATTTTTCGAAGCTCGAGGTGGATACGGCAATTGATATGCTTAGCCCTGAGATGCCCATTGCCAGCATGAATAGCATGAAAACGATCAACAGTAGTTGTGGTACGGTGGGGAAGCCCACGAATACGAAGCACGTCAGCAATAAGGGTGTCATGTAAACGAGACCTCTAATGCCGCCTGAGATAACACGGCCAAAAGCAAGCTCGTATCTGCTCATGGGTATGCTGAGCATGTAATGGTGGATTTCTCGACGGCGTTCCATGTTTACTTCGCGCCCGATCATGAAAGCTGATGCGAAGAGGCCTGTTACTGCGAGTCCAGGTGCGAAGAAGTTGAAGTAGCTCTCGATTTTCTCGGTGACCTGGGAGTTTAGCATGAAATTGTAGACTACGGCCATGATGAAGAGGTCGGCCAGGTTCATGCTGATTAAGCCTACGAGCCACCATTTGTACCTGAAGAAGTTTCTGA
>CAYNQC010000060.1:0-8067 GCA_964399235.1 uncultured Candidatus Bathyarchaeia archaeon
CGATAGGTGCCATTTGCTGCCGAACTGCCTCAGCAACTTCATACAAGACGCGCGCGCGAATAAGACAATGGCATAGACGAAAAAGAAGAGATTATTCTGATGGGGCTGCCCGGATTTGAACCGGGGTCTAAAGCGCCCGAGGCTTCAAGCCTAGACCAAACTAGCCGACAGCCCCTCAAACACGATGTATGGGTTTTAAATTACTCAAGATAAGTATTGCCCAAAGCCTTTAAACCCTTACTTGTGCAGTGACCAACTTCACACGGCAACACAGATCGTATGAAGTGACTTGTAACGTAGAGGAAACTCCGTGGTCCGAGCGTTGCTCAGATTACCCTGAGACCTTGGTTTTTCCTAAGATAGGAAACTGCACGAAATCAGAGCAGCGCTCTGAGAGCTCCTAGAGAGACTGTTTCAGTAATCTCTTCCACGAATCGGATGTGTTCCACATTGCCGGACGCAAGGGAACTCCTCAATATTATCGGCTTGAAGTCACAGTCCTTTGCTCCATTGTAGGTGGACAGAACGCAGTATTCTGCGCAGAACCCTGTCACGATTACAGTGTCAACCCCAAGCTCTCTCAATTTTTCTGCAAGTCCAGTCTTCGTGAAGGAGTTGCCGTAGGTCTTGACGATGCGCAGGTCTTGACTTTCGAGCTTCAAACTCTCAGGCACATCAAAACCTGGGTTACCGGGCACAGGACCTTGTTCTTCATCCTTGTGCTGTACCACGACGATGGGAAGATTCTTCTTTCTGAAAAGCGCGATTGCTTCATTAATATATTCAATGGCTGATTTCAGCGAGTCTGAACAAGCTTGATCTATTTTAAAATATTCCTTCTGAACGTCTATTATTAGCAAGGCAGGTTTCATTCGTACTCTCCTTCTCTGAAAGATTACTGCGTATTCTTGGACTTGAGAGCCATCCATCTAATAAATTTGTTGCAAGCTGAAACAGAAAGGCTCTTACCATGAGGCGCTCTCGCTGTACCAGCATAAGCAAGAAAGAAGGAGCTCTAGGAACGTTCACTTTGACTTTCATACGCACTTTCAGGGTTTCAGTCGTCAATTATCTAGAGCCTTGAGTCAGACGAATTGTCGTTCCCTAACAGCTTTAAACTCTTATTCTGTATTAGTAGGTTCACCGCTTTGAGGGGGGAGAGGCTTGTCTGTTCCGCAGCGTGTTCGTGGAGTCAAAATCCTGAAAGCCGTTTCCTCACCTTTGAGATTGCAGATTTTGAACTTACTCTTTGACAAAGGTCCACTTTCCTACACAGAATTGATGGCGTCGCTGAAGATGAACGCGAGCAGAGATGCAGGCAGGTTTGCATACCACCTCAAGTTTCTGCTCAAAGCAGACTTGATCGAAGCAGATGTTGAAGCTAGAAAGTACCTTCTAACTGAACTTGGCAAAATGGTCATTGATGTAGCAGACAGAATTGACAAAAAAGCTTTCAAACAGAAAAGCACCCTTGTCCGAACCAGCCGCCCCGCACTTGAAGAGTTTGATGCCAATAAAATCGCAAATTCTCTGGTAAGAGAGGCACAGATGCCTGCCGAATTGGCTCAAAAAGTAGCTAAAGAAGCAGAAAAACTGCTGATCCGTTCAAAAATCAAGTATCTGACCGCGCCTCTAGTGAGAGAAGTCGTCAATGCGATGCTGATTGAGAAAGGCTTGGAGGAATATCGACACAAACTCACGCGCCTAGGAATCCCAGTCCACGACGTCGCAAAACTGGTTGAGTCAAAAAGCGACCACAGGCGTGAGACATCAGTGGAGGAGCTGGCGGGGGAAAGAATTTTCAAAGAATACGCGTTGCTGAACATATTTCCAAGAGACATTTCAGACGCGCACCTGTCGGGAGCTCTTCACATCAACGGCCTGAGTTCATGGATCCTACGACCAAGCGAAATCAGTCACGACTTGAGGTTTTTCCTTGAAAAAGGCTTGAACTTAGAAAAGAAAGACTCTTTCCAACCAACAATCCCACCACCGCACAACATGGAATCGGCCCTAGCCTTGATCCTCAACATGTGTCTCCACAGTGCAAAAGAAGTTGAATCCCAACAGACAATAGACTACTTCAACATATTTCTGGCGCCCTTTGCCAAGGACGCAGAAGCCCCAAGAATCAAGGATGCCCTCCGCTTGTTCGTGCAAAATCTGACCCAACATGCACAGGTTTCCTTAGGCCTAGAACTAAACGTCCCCGATTTCTTGGCAAAGCAGCGAGCATATGGACCCGAAGGAAAGCGCTCTGGCATGTACTCAGACTTCCTCGAGCAGGCGCAACTTATAGCAAATCTTCTCTTCGAAGTGCTCACTGAGGAAAGCGAACACAAACCCTTCATTTGGCCAAGGATAATTGTCAAAATCCGAGGCGAGACTTTCGAAGACAAGAGAGCAGAGGCACTGCTTCTAAAGGCTCATAAGTTGGGCTCCGAAAGCGGAATTCCCTATTTCGCCAATGCCACGCAGAAGAGCTGGAGACATTCAGTGTTTTCTTCGTCAGGATTCCGTCTGGATGAAGACTTCGATGGCGATTGGGAAACTGACACCTTACGCACGGGCTGTCTTGGAGTCGTGACTTTGAACACGCCGAGAATTGCCTATGAATCTGGGAAAGATAAGATGAAATTCTTTGAAAC
Source organism: uncultured Candidatus Bathyarchaeia archaeon (assembly GCA_964399235.1). Taxonomy (GTDB): domain Archaea; phylum Thermoproteota; class Bathyarchaeia; order Bathyarchaeales; family Bathycorpusculaceae; genus DASPPK01. The sequence goes on from CAYNQC010000060.1 coordinate 2,649, forward strand.
ACTCAAAGAGAGAATGGAAATGGCGAGCCGAGCCCTGGAAATCAAACATCGCGCCCTGAAAAGTCGCGGCGGAAACTTGCTGCCGTTCATAACGCAAGGCGGTAATGGTGATCAATACTTCAGACTTGAAAATTGTTCTCGCGTAATAAACATAGTAGGGCTGGAAGAAGCAATTCAAGTGTTCAGTGAAAAGAGCATGAACGACGAAATAACATTGGCGTTTGCTGGAGAGGTGTCGGAGAACATTTCGGATTATATCCATAAAATCGGCAGAAGACGCGGAAAACGTCTCTCTTCAGCAAAGCTACCAAGTCTTCAAGCTTCCGAAAGACTAGTCCGAACAGATATGGAAAGATATGGAATTGTCAAAGTGAAGTTTTCAGGATCAAGAGACAAACCATTCTACTCTACCATCACTAAACTGGCCCTAGCTGACGGAAAACTTCCTCAAGATCACTTGATATTTGAAAACAAACTGGCTGAAGCCCATTCTGGCGGACGCCTCATATCAGTTGATCTCGGCGAATCGAAATATGAACCCCTTGAGTTGATGGAAACAACCAAGCAGCTTGCGCAAAGTCCGGCGAATCTCTTTGTCTATGAAAGAAAATTGACGTATTGCATCAATTGTAGAAAGAGTTGGTTTGGTCTACTCCACAAGTGTCCTTCATGCGGAGCGGTAGGAACGTTAGCCTTCTTCGATCGATTAAGCAACACCTAAACAGCAGCTGAGCTATTTGACCGCACCAAGTATCAGAGCCAAGAGTGCCATGCGGACTACTATGCCATTCCGGACCTGCTGGAAATAGCGAGCATAGGACGTGTTGTCGACCTCCGGAGCAATTTCATCCACTCGCGGCAGAGGATGCAGAATTATCAAATCTCTTTTTGCCTCACTCAGAGCCGGCAGGTCTATTCTATACGAACCTTTGACCTTGGCATACTCTGCGGCATCTGGAAATCGTTCTTTCTGTATTCTTGTGACGTACAAAACGTCGACTAGTGGGATTATTTTTTCCAGATTCGTTCTTTCCGTGACTGGAATACGCTCTTTTATTGTCTGGAAGACCTCTCGCCTCATTTTAAGAGTCTCAGGAGAAACCAAGTACAGTTCAATATTATACAGTGACAGAGCATACGCCAAAGAGTGAACTGTCCTGCCGTATCTCAAATCCCCTACAAAGGCGATCTTCAGCCCCTCGATTTTTCCTTTTTCCTTGACCATCGTGTACATGTCCAACAAAGCCTGAGTCGGATGCTCTTCGGCCCCACTCCCACCGTTAATAATGGGCACGGTTGAGAACTCTGCTGCTAGCCGAGCCGCACCTTCGAGCGGATGTCTCAGCGCAATTATATCCGCGTAGTTTTCCACGGTCCGTATTGTGTCAGCAAGGTTTTCCCCCTTCTTCACTGAGGCTATCTCCGCTTCTGCAAAACCTATCGTTGAGCCTCCTAGCCGGTGCATCGCAGATTCGAAGCTCAAACGAGTGCGAGTACTCGCTTCAAAGAACAGAGTCGCCAGAATCTTGCCTCGCAACATTTCAGAGCCCTTAACTGCTAGGGGCTCCATGTTTTTGGCGACTTTGAAAACATAATTTATCTCATCCTTCGACAAGTCTTTGATCGAGATTATGTCTCGACTTTCGAAACCCAAACTAGCACCCAAAACAACTCTACACAACTACTAAATAAGAATTTGTAGCGACGGAAGTTTGAGGGAAATTTGCCCCACAGAAATTGTTTACTAACCCCCTATAATGTTGCCAATGATTTCTCGAAATCAGCAACGACGTATTTCTTGCCTTTCTGGGCTACTCTGTGTCCTTCATTTTGCAGGATTCTCTTCTGTTCTTCAACTCCGGCTGGGTACTTGTCGTTAATGACCCCTCCAACCTTCAAAGTCCGCCAATGAGGAGTGATCTCCCTACCTCTCCCTTTCTGCTCCTCAGCAGCACCAGCTGCTATTCGTGCGAAAATGCCGGTACATATGGGGCATGCAATCGTCCCGCCGTGTTTTCTTGCGAGTGCCGAGCGGATCTCGTTTACAGTTGTGATCTGGCCAAAAGGCACTTTTTTCATCGGTCCGTCAACTTCTTTCGGTGCAGGAATTACCACGGTGCCCGAACCCCATTTCCTGCTCATTTTCTCAGTGATCCTTTCTACTCTCGGAAGATTCTTGCTGTCCTCGAGTTTTTCGGTCCAACTTTTCTTTCTGCCCACGTCGTTCCCTCTGAACAAATCCATTTGGATTCCTAATAAGCCTTGAGACCATTCTGAAACAGGTTTCATGCTAATGATTAAAGTCTTTTATGTGGGTTCACAGCATAAGCGTCTTCTTGGTCAGGGAATACAAATGACCGAAACAGAACTGCGTGTTTCGAAAATTAAGAATGGCACAGTCATTGATCACATTACAAATGGGCACGCATTGGATGTTGTAAAGATTCTGGGAATTACTGGGAAAGAGGAAGGACCAATAACCATCGCTATTAACGTGCCAAGCAGACGGTTGAAGAGAAAGGATATCGTGAAGATCGAAGGTAGAGAATTGAAGCCTCAGGAAGTGCACAGAATTGCCCTCATTGCTCCGCATGCAAGCATCAATATCATCCGCGACTATAAAGTCGTGAGGAAAGAGGAGGTGAAACTCCCTAAGGTCATCGATAACATAATCAAGTGTACCAATCCAGCTTGTGTGAGCAATAGCAACGAGCCTGTCAAGGCGAAGTTTTACGTGGACTGTGACGAACCCTTATTGTTGAAGTGTCATTATTGTGGGTACATTGTCGAGAAGAAGGATATTGTTCAGCAGTTTTAGCCCCTGAGTTTAATATTTAGTGCTCCAAAACCCTTATATCGTAATATGCCATATACTATAAAATGATATATGTCCGCTTTAGGACATATTGTATGCCTGCACAACAAACATACACATGGTGAAAACATGATCGACCCATTAACGTCTAACCTGTGGCTAATTGCGCCCGCCCTATGGGCTTGCCTCATAGTTTATGCAATATGGTATTCAACGAAAGCCAAACATTATGCGCCAATAACGCCTATGGAAGCCAAACAGCTATGGACAATACACCGGCAGAAGTCCAGCTGCGACTGCAGAAGGTGGAGACAGATAAAGCACCAAGGTCAGACAGTTGGTTTCGAGTGTGGTTGCGGTCACAAACACGTCCAACAACGACCGATCGTTGCAAACGCACCATCATCAGTCGCACTTCAAACAGCCGCTTTCAAGACCGCGCGATCTTCAAACAGATCCTAGCCAAACGTTAGATTTTCGCTTCACCTGAGCCGCTCACAGGCAATACGAAACAGCACTCTGAAGTAAGACTCTTTGAGAATTCTGCCTGAACCAAGCCCTAGGCATTCAGTGGTATAATGGAACGCATATTGTCCATCTTCTTGTGACTTCAGCTCGAAAGGGTAATAACGGCAGATGAGCGGTCTGACATTGTAAATGGCACATTTGTCGTCTTCGAGAAAGACGCATTTGCCATCTTCGTTCTTCTTCATTTCATATCCGTAGGGTTCATGACCCTTTCTTAGATCAGCAAATGATTTGATGGGCTTCGATATGACTTCTGAAATCGCTTTTGCTTCATCCTTTAGAGTGAAGATGTGCCTGGTTTTTGTTTCAGTGTCGCCACAGCAAGTGGTGCACCTCGTGCAATGAAACCTGATGTTCATAGGGTATAGGAAGACCGCTTTGGACTCAGACATCAACTGTGATAATCCACGCGTTGGGTAAAAACTCTTCCATCACAGGAAAAATTCGTGCCATGGCTCTAGTTCCGACTCAAAGCTTTCCTGAAATCAGCATTCATCTTCTCCAGATAGACGTCAATTGAACCAAGTTCTCGGCTCACGGTCTTCAGGGCTTCTTCTTTCATTTTGCCGTCCCGCACGATCTGTCTTCCAGCTTCTTTAGAAGCTTCAATGACATCATGAACCTGCAAGTCATGTTTCAGCATATACCACAAAGCATTGCCGTGTGGTCTCTGGAGAGACCCGGCATATTCCCAACACGCGTTCTTGCAGATCGCCTGCATATGAGCAACTAAAGGATTGAAGTTATCCATTTCCCAGAAAGCGTAAGTGGAGACCAATACAACTTTGGAGTGCTTGTGGTCTACTGAAAAGACACTGTTAACCAAAGCGCAAAACCTGCTTGCCAAGTTCATGGGAAAAGAAGCGACCCACGGGTCCGAGCACCTTCGCCAAGCCGAGGGATCAATCTTTGCATTCCCCAATGAAGAAAGCAACCTGGACCTGCTTTTACTGAACTGCCCAAGACTCATCTACACCACAAAAGACATGTCTTTCATCTGCGATGGAGACAAGTCGGTTCTGAACACTCCAAGGCAGGTCTTCTTGTCAGCTCAAGGAACATCTTTGGCTTTTGGCAGACCACACATGCACCATGGTTGCTGCCAATAACCCTCCTTTTTTTGTTTTCACATACCATACTCAATCTATTCGTCCAGACTTACGGACGTGGCGCGCGCAAACTGCAATTTACAGACACAGTGGATTCCGAATATGAACGGAGCCATCACAAACAAGATATCTTGAATTCCGAAAGCTTTCTTCATGCAATCAAAGATTGAAGAAAACACAACCGAGCTTGAGGCGTTCGATGCTCAGAAAAAACAACCAAGAAGTTGCCAGCTGTATCAGGAATATAGTCAATGTGACATCGACGAGATAGTCAGAACACGCAGAGCCGACTACGAGAAGGCGGACAGAGAGACCAAACGAAACCTTGAAAGGAAAGCTGAAGAAGAAGTGAAAAACTTTCATCTGTGGCTCGAACAGAATAAGAACGTACAACACACCACTGCACACTACTGTTCAATCAGCCTCAAGAGTCTACTTCTTGGGCTTCCAACAGGCATGCAAATCGCACAGCTCTTCGACATCATACTGAACAGTCAATTTTGAAGAACCTGAGCCCGCGACAAACTAGCCAGGACAGACCGAGAGAACAAGCTCACGCGCTTGCTGTTCCAGACTTTTTACCTTCATAAGTATCGACTTATTCCCAACAAAAACCGTGCTTCAAAATCGAAAATAGGCTCACAAGCGCAGAATGCATCGCGCGAGCATTGGATTGTCTCCTTGACAAAGTGATGTGAGTGCGCCTACAAGAAACGTTGGAAGCGGACATATTTGGATCCAAATATCCATGATACATAGAAACCTAGGAGGGGTACCCAACACCATCGAATAGTCTTTGGCGCCGCCGATAGGACTTGAACCTATGACCGACTGGTTAACAGCCAGCCGCTCTACCGGACTGAGCTACGGCGGCATCAATACGAGACACCAGTTTTGGGCTTGCAGAGGTATTTAAGGTTAGTTGTCTATATCCTCGCCTTGATACCAGCCTGCTTAACCTTGTACT
>CAYNQC010000061.1:0-8041 GCA_964399235.1 uncultured Candidatus Bathyarchaeia archaeon
TCGGAGATCTAAGCAAGCAAATCGGACAGATCCTTGGCATCCACAACTTTTCACCATTACCAGACATCCATCTGCGAAACGGAGACACAATAGAATTTGGAAAAGAAAGCCTAAAAGTAATAGAAACCCCCGGCCACACTAAAGGGGGCATTTGCCTCATAGGAAAAGAAGAAATCTTCACAGGCGACACCCTGTTCATGGGCTCCATAGGCCGAACAGATTTTCCAGAAAGCTCCCAAGAAGAAATGAAGAAGTCACTCGAAAAATTGAAGACCCTGCAGGATTCACTGACGGTTTATCCTGGTCACGGACCTTCAACGAAACTGGGCGACGAAAAAATCTGCAACCCATTTCTCATAGAACTCCTCTGAAAAGATCCTCCCTCTTCGAGATTTTCAATCCGCTTGCCTCACAATTTTCACAAGGTTCTATCGAACCGCTTAAGCCTCTGATCACAACGACAGGTCTCGCTTCTTTGCCCTGCCCCATCAACAACTCGGCAGCAGCGGCAATTTCGTCCACGACAGCAACATTCTTGACCTTCAAAACCTGACCAAAAAGATCCAAGGTTCCGCGATAGTCTCTAAACGGACTCAAACCCGCTACTCCTATCGCAAAGTTCACTTGACCCCGCCTGAAAGGGCGGCTATACGTATCGCAAAGGATCACCGACACGTTCTTTCCCGTGAGTTTCTCAATTCCACTGCGACATCGTCGCGCCGACCCGTCAGGGTCTTCAGGCAACAAAGCATAATTCCCGCGACCAGCCACATTTGACTTGTCTATTCCTGCGTTGATGCAGATCAACCCTCGCTTGTCTTCGACCAATAATATCTCACGAGAAGCCTTAAGCACCCTCTTCGTTTCCCGCAAAACAAGCTCAACAAACCTAGCATCTTTTCTGGTGACTTTCGAAAGCTCTTTAGCTCTTCTCGACGGAACAATATTCCTTAGCTTAAGCACTCGATTCTCGGATTTCGAAATCACTTTCTCTGCAACGACCACCACATCCTTATCCTGCAATTTCAAACCATTCCTTTCAGCAGCCTCGACAATAATCCTCGGAACGTCGTCGCCAGCCTTAACCATCGGAAAATCATCCAAAGCAAAAACCATGAAGGACTTCATGATGAGCACTCTCCACACTGCTAGTTTCTTAGTGTACATCGTTAAATCCCTTGCCCGTCCGCAATAGGACATCTGTATTGTTGTTGAGCGCATATACGGGAATGTTTATTAAATCTTGCGATATTAGACAACGAGGCGACCTGGTTTCAGAAGAAACTGTTCTACGAGTCAGAACATTGATTCTGAATTCATAACGCTTAAGCTCGTTCTGGCCAGAGACATACGTCAAACCAGACTTCAGAGGAATGCTTCAAAATGAAAAGACAAATCAATTTACTAATCATCTTATCAACCATACTGTTCAGTTCCTTCAGCATATTATACAGAACCATGCCAGCTGCCCATGCGACTTATGTTGAAGGAGTCATCACCAAGGACACCATATGGACTTTGGTTGACAGCCCATTCATACTCTCAAACAACGTCACAGTCAACCCCGGTGTGACTTTGACCATAGAGCCTGGCGTGCAAGTCAGATTCGGAGGAGAATTCTCGCTCAATGTCGACGGAAGCATCGTCGCAGAAGGAACGGAAGAAAAGAAAATCCTCTTCACGACCAATGACCCGACGCAAGAGATTCTTTGGCAGACAATATCAATCAGTGGGAACCAGCCCTCATCGCTCATCAACTGCATCATAGAACGTGGAACAAACGGAACCACAGTGGAAGGCGGCCTGCTCAACGTTGAAAAGACTATTGTCAGATCCAACCTTCAAAACGGAATCGCTGTCAACAGTGGCACCCTCACGATGCAAAACAGCGAAATAGTCAACAACAACGAAACGGCCATCAACATAGGCGGCGGAAACCAAGTCAACATTCACAACAACAGGATAGAGTCAAACGGAAACGGCATAATTTTGACAGGCCAGCTGTCTGGAACAATATCAATAATTCAGAACCAAATATCCCACAACAGTGGAAACGGAATAGCTCTAGAAGCCGAATTCTTTTTAAACACCGCAATAGCCGAGAACACTATAAACGGAAACGGATATGGCTTCCTCGTAGCCGCAAACACGAGCACATACATAGGCCGCAACTATGTCTCAAACAACACTGTTGGCTTTTACTACGCCACAGGAAACTTCCATCGGGTCCAATTCAACGACATTTATGAAAATGGCATCGGCATGGATCTTGACTCCGCTTCAACAGTCTTCGTCGACGCAACACGCAATTATTGGGGCGCTAACACGGGACCCGAACACGATTCCATAAACCCATATGGAAAAGGCAATTCCGTGGAAGGAAATGGAGTAAGCATTGATTTCTTGCCTTTTCTCACCCATCCATTTACGTATAACAATGCACCTCCCACGGCAGTCCTATGGACAGACAAGACGTTAGTGGCGCCAAATCAGCCTGTCACATACATAGGAACAGACTCCCAAGATGATGGAAGCATCTTTCAATACCTCTTCGACTTCAATGACACAGCAAGCAGCGGCTGGACCACCTTAACACTCTTCAACCACAGCTATTCCTCAACAGGCACCTACACAGCCAGTCTGACAGTAGAGGATGATTTCGGAATTTCAAGCATTCCTACATTCACCACTATAAACGTCGCAAACCTTACACCACTTCAAGCATCAGCTTCCTTAAGCAACACAAGCATCCCATACAACGGTGAAACGTTTGTCACAGTTTACGCATCAACCGGCGCAGGTGCAGCTGCAGGCGCAAACGTCGCACTGTTTTCGGTGAAAGGCGGCAGTTTCGAACCTCAATCCGGCGTGACAGATGCCAACGGCTACTTCACAGCAAAGTTCACAGCACCAAACGTTACGGAAACGACAGACGTTAGAATCATAGCCAGAGCATCAATGGACGGATACGCTGACGGTTCAGACTACAAATACGTCCGAGTCCTCTCACCGCTGAAAATTCATATAACCCCTGCAAAAGACAACGTGAAATCGGAAGAAGCGATACGTTTCGACGTTCTCGTCACTGACTATTTTGATCAACCAATAGCTGGAGCAAATTTGACTCTCGCTTGCAGCAACGGAACCTTGTCAGATGTGACAGGGATCACAGACACGTATGGAAAGGCGGTTTTCAATTTCACAGCTCCTCGGACTCTAGACTTCGTAAATGCCACATTGAAGATAGGAGCCACCAAAGAGGACTTTGCCGATAGTGAACAAGAAGCGTACATAACGGTCGAAGCGAAGAGACTTGACGTAGAAGTAGCGGCTATTCCCAGCGAACTGGTTTCTGGAGAGACAACCACTATAACAGCCTATGTGACAATGGATTCAGTCCCGGTTCCGAACGCCACAGTAACCGTGTCTTCAGACGGAAATGGAAACTTTTCCACGACAGTAACTGAGACAGATCTTGCTGGAATTTCCAGATTCGCCTTTACGGCGCCACTCGTCTCATCTGCCGAAGGGATCAACCTGACAATCACTGCTATGGCAGGGAGAGATGGATACGTAGATGCCCAGAACACGTTGGTAGTGCCAGTGAAACCGAAAGAAATGTCTGTCAACATCGTCCCGTCTACATACGGCACATATTCGGGAGCGCAAGTAAATGTCACGATTCAAACAACCTACAACCGTACAGCGGTTGCGGGCGTAAACATCACTGTAGCAACGACAAATGGAACCTTCACCGTAACCGATGGAACAACTGATCAATATGGAAATGCAACATTCACCTTCGAAGCTCCTCAAGTGAGCGACCACCTCAACATCACTCTTTCAGTGACCACTACCAAAGAGGGGTATCTCGAAACAACAAATCAACTCGACATCCTAGTGAGCCCCAGGACTTTTGTGTTTCAAGTGTCGCCCTCAACGGTCAAGGCAGGACAGGATGAAGTGCTCACTTTCCACGTTACATGCAAAGAAGACGGATCTTACGCAGATGCAGCGCTCGTATCATTATTCTACGGAGACGAGCAGATATTCACAAACATTACCGACGTCAGCGGAACGTGCACATTCATTGTCAACGTGCCGTCAATGCCGGATAACACTTGGAATATCACCCTGACCGCTAACAGAATTGGATTCCAAGAGAGAACGGTGACCATGACGTTGAATGTTCTTCCGGCCGAAGGAGGCTTGTCATGGTTGACTATTCTCATGATTGCCATTCCAATAGCTATAGTGGTCATAGTGGTTGTTCTGATCAAGATGAAGTTGATCGTTGTGTCTTCGAAGGAAGAGGAAACCACCCCAGAGTAAGGTCTCGTGAGACATAATATTTAATAGACTGTTAGTACATCAACAGTAATGGAACAGGAGAACTACAATGACACAGTTGAGACTCAAAGGAAAACTTGCAAAACTGAAAACGGTACAGATAAGACTCAACTTCGGAAAGAAAGTACAACAAGAAGTTCCGCCTCCTCCTCCAAGACCTCTACCCCGAGGATTCAAAGTCGTCGAGAAATACCCATTGTACGAACCGTTCGCCCACGTGGCCATCGCCCAAAACCCAAAAACAGGCGAACACAAGTACATCTTAGATGAACTGCAGCTTGATCCTCTCGAGAGAAGCGTATACCACAGAATTCTGGAGATATTACTGGCCGAGATAGAATCTCCCAAAGAGGAAATCCTCGACCCAAGGAGATTCTTTGCCGACGAAGCAAAGAAAATCGTCGACAAATACCGAATAAGCCTCGGCTGGCTGCCAGACGTCTCTTGGTACAAGATTCTTTACCACGCAGAAAGAGACCTAGTAGGGTTCGGTCAAATCGACCCCTTTATGCGAGATCAAAACATCGAAGATATTTCTTGTGACGGCGTAACCAGACCCGTCTACATATGGCACAGAAACTACGAAAGCATAGAAACAAACATAGAATTCGGGACAGACGAGGAGCTTGACAACATGGTCGTCAAGCTTGTCCATATGGCAGGAAAGCACGTGAGCTCAGCCTTCCCGATCGTCGACGCCTCGTTGCCCGGAAAACACAGGCTCGCCGTTTGTTACAGACGCGAAGTTACTCCCTTCGGAACAGCCTTCACAATCAGAAAATTCCGAGAAGACCCCTACTCAATAGTTGACTTGATTAACATTGGAACCTTCTCCGAAGAAATGGCAGCTTATTTCTGGCAATGTCTAGAGCATAGAGCATCGATAATGGTTCTAGGTGGAACGGCTGCAGGAAAAACAACGGCACTAAACGCGCTTGCATGCCTGATCAAACCTGGAAGCAAAATCATCACTATCGAAGAAACGGCAGAACTTAACCTGCCCCATGACAACTGGGTTTCACTGATCGCCAGACAAAGTTACGGTTTGGGCGGAGACAGCACAGGCGAAGTAGCGCTGTTCGATCTAGTGAAAACTTCAATGAGACACCGTCCCGACGTACTCATAGTGGGTGAGGTGAGGGGTCAAGAAGCATACGTGCTGTTCCAAGCGCTGGCCACAGGCCACGGAGGAATGTGCACGATGCACGCCGAAAACTTAGGTTCAGCGATAAAACGTCTCACTCAGAAACCAATGGACATCTCGCCGGCATATATACCGTTGATGAACGTAGTCCTTTCGATTCAAAGGGTACACCTTACCAAGAACAATGAGAGAAGATCCTTCAGACGAGTCATGAACGTTAACGAAATCGCTGACTATGAAGATTACAGAAACGTTTTCAAATGGAACCCAGGCAAGGACGAATATCTTCAGACCTTCGACAAAAGCGTCCTGCTTTCAGAGATCTCCGAACGCTCAGGAACCGGCAAGAAAGACTTGATCGCGGAAATCGAGAGGCGAAGGACCGTACTCCATTGGATGCGAGAACACAATATAAGAAGCTACAAGGACGTAGCCGCGATAATTGCAGAATACTTCTCAAGACCAAAGCAGATCTACGACAAGATTCTCTCAGGAGAGGAGGTCAAACCCGTTGCCTTTACTAGAGACTCTTGAAGCCTGGTCCTTCCGCCTCTTCGGGAAGACCGCGCCCTCGTTTCTTAGGAACATCATCGAGTTCAAAGACTACCTTGAACGCGCAAAGATCAAGATTTACGCCGAGACCTACGTTTCACTGATGCTTTTCACTGCCGTCTTGACAGTTCCCATTTCAGTCGCTGCCATAATTATCATACTGCTCACAGGCTTCATTCCACTGATTTTCCTCATACCAATGCCACTCTTTGTCATGATTGGGTTTCTCCTGGTTCCAATGTCCAGGGCTGGTGAAAGAGCAGCCAATTTGGAAAGAGAAATGCCATTTGCTTCGGCCTACATCAGCGTCATGGCTTCAGGAGGCATAGCACCATATACAAGTTTCAAACGGCTCGCCGCCGTCGAACTGTTGCCTGTCATGAGGAGCGAAGCAAGAGAGATCATAAAAGACGTTGAAATCTTTGGCATCGACCCTTTGACGGCGATTGAACACGCCGCAAAGAAAAACCCGTTGGACATTTTCAAAGACTTCCTATCAGGATATGCATCTACGGTGATCATCGGCGGAGACATCGGACATTTTCTTGAAAGAAAAGCTGAAGACATATTCAAAGCCAGAGCCATGCGTGTCAAAGCCGCGGCTGAAAGGCTTGGAATGCTCTTGGAGACGTTCATAATAGTCAACGTCATGATGTCGCTCGTCTTTTACATTATGTTCAGCGTCGAAAACATAGGCGTATCCGGCAACGGTGGAGGATCCACCTCAGGTATACTTCTTTACACGTATTTGCTGAGCCCCTTGCTTTCAATGGTTTTCGTCTATCTGGCACATAGCATGCAACCCAAGACACCGATCACAGACATGCGGCCATACAAGGTATTTGCCGTCTCGGGCATAATAGGCATAGGGCTGTTTCTGCTGTTTTACGTTGCCGGAATCTTTGGTTCACTAATCGATCTGCCCATCGCTTTAACAATATCTCTGTTCGTCGCCACAGCACCAGCCGCCATAGTACATCAGAAACTGTCTACTCACAGAATACAGACTGAGCAGGGAATAAACAGCTTTCTCAGAGACTTGACAGAAGTCAGAAAAACAGGTCTATCCCCTGAAAAATGCATTGAAAGTCTTTCACACCGCGAATACGGAGTCTTCAGCAAAGAACTGCGCAAGATAAGCGCAGAGATTTCCTGGGGAATTCCGGTGAGAAAGGTGATAATGGATTTTCTCAAGCGCACAAAAAGCTGGATGACCCAAATAGTCATGTTTCTCCTGGTTGAGACAGTCGACGTAGGCGGCGGCACGATCGCAATGATTGAATCGCTTGCAGGATTCAACAATCTGACTCAGGAGGTTGAGAAAGAAAAGAAGGCGTCGGTGCGCCCATACATAATAATGCCCTACTTTGCGTCTTTGCTTCTAGTCGCAACAACAACAATGATGCTAGGCTTCACCTCAGGCACTTTTGGAGCTGCAGACGCGACACCTAAGAACATGGATGCCGTGAAGTCAATATTCACGACCTCAACCATCTTCCACAGTTACCTAATCGGTATAGTTGCAGGCAAGATCAGCGAGGAATCCATTGCCTCCGGTTTCAAACATGCTGCAATCCTCGTGTTGATATCGCTGTTGGCTGCCAAACTGGTGCCCATGTTCTTAACATTCTGACAGGGAACGGCAATGAAAACCAAACCAAACATACGCTTGCTGCAGCATTTAAGAAAAGACAAGAGAGCTATCAGCCCGGCTATATCCTCGACAATACTCACAGCCGCCGTCATAGTCATGATTATGGTGACAACGGTCTTTGCCAACAACTACCTTTCACAACGCATAGCAGAAAACGAATTCAGCGCCATGAAACAGTTCATGCAGACAATCGGACTTCAACTCGACGACGTCGCCTGGACCATTGGGCGCACGCAAACAGTGCGTTACGCAACCACGTATGGACAAGTGAACTTCGAGTCCTCAGCCATAAACTATTCCGTCTACGTTAACGACATCTACGTGACAAGCTACACAGCTGG
>CAYNQC010000062.1:0-1771 GCA_964399235.1 uncultured Candidatus Bathyarchaeia archaeon
AAATGTCTGACCCAACCCGTGACTTTGTTCAAAAACTGTTTCTTCAATACTATACCGAATGCTTTGATGAAGTTGACGTCAAACGTAGATTCGAAGAACGCGAATTCGCCGCTTTACTCATGAGAGACAAAATCATGGTCAGACACACCGGCTTCAAAAACAGGGATGAACTGCAGGATTTTCTATGTTCAATGATCCCCTCCGACGTGTACTATTCAAGTGCCTATTATGAACAGCCTGACGCTCCAGAAATGGGCATGAAAGGTTGGATCGGGGCGGACTTGGTTTTTGACATTGATGCAGATCATATTCCGACTTCCTGTGACAAAGTGCATGACGAGTGGACATGCATCAAATGTAGTTTCAGGGGAAAAGGCGAGGTGCCCCTAACCTGTCCTACTTGCGGTGGGGAAAAGTTTGAGGAGAATACCTGGCCTTGCGAAAAATGTCTGGCATCTGCAAAAGCTGAAACGTCTAAGCTCTTGGACATTCTGCTGAAAGATTTCGGATTTTCGGACAAAGACGTTAGTTTGTTCTTCTCAGGGCACCGTGGATACCACGTTCACGTCGAGAACGAAGCTGTTGAAAATCTTGACGCTATGGCACGCAAAGAAATCATCGACTATGTCACCGGTCTAGGATTTGAGGCTCGTTTGCATGAGCTGGAAGATGAGAATGCAAAAACCATGGCTTTGAAAGATGCCGGGTGGCGTGGACGAATAGCCCGAGGAATATACAGCTTTATACTCAACGCCAGCACCGAGGACCATCAGAATATCGGACTGAAGAAAAACACGGCTGAGCTGTTGCTTAAGAACAAGGATGGAATATTGAAAAGCATTGATGAATCCAAACCGTGGGGTGTGATGAAAGGTCTGGGACGTGAAACTTATGGAAGACTCGTTGACTTCTCAAAGAAGTCTCAATCTGCAAGAGTGGACACTGTTGTCACAACTGATATTCATCGACTCATCCGATTGCCTGGTACTTTGCACGGCAAAACGGGCTTCAAGAAAGCAGGCTTTCCGGTCCAATCTTTGGACGATTTCGATCCGTTCAAGAGTGCGATAGCCTTTAAAGGAGGCAACGTGAGGGTTCTTGTCTCTGACGCGCCTGAGTTCCGATTGGGCGCCCAAGAGTTTGGCCCTTTCAAAAAAGAGAGGGTTGAACTGCCCACTGCCGCGGCAGTACTGTTGATATGCAAGAAAAGAGCGGAGGTATCAGCCTAACATGTATGATGAACTGTTTAATGCCTGGAAACTTGAACAGGAAAAGAATGAACTTGGAAAGCTTTCCCCCGAATTCTATTCCAGAGTTGCAGATTACATGAGAAGACTCAAGGAAGAAGGCCGCATGCTAGACAAGAGAACTCCGAAGACAAACCTTCTCAAAAAGGAAATGGAAAACGCAAGAATCATGGTTCACGGGCTGATTCAGACCCGACACCGAAAAATAGTCGCGTTAGTTGCCAAAGGACATGAAATGCCACAGGATTCCTTGACAACCGAGGAGAAAACTATCTACTCAAAAATTTCGCCTTCCTCAGAAATAGTCCAAAACTTCGCCAAAGAGATTGTTCAAGGGCAGGCGCCGAAAGTGAAGGTTGAGGCTGCACACCGAAGGGCTGCCTTGCGGTTCTTGAAGGA
This sequence comes from uncultured Candidatus Bathyarchaeia archaeon, assembly GCA_964399235.1. Lineage (GTDB taxonomy): Archaea > Thermoproteota > Bathyarchaeia > Bathyarchaeales > Bathycorpusculaceae > DASPPK01. The sequence continues at coordinate 1,647 of CAYNQC010000062.1, forward strand.
GGTCCCGGCGATAATAGGGGGAGACATGAAGACCTATGGCCCATTCAAAGTGGAGGACGTAGGAACTGTGCCTGTGGAAAACGCGAAAATCCTAGTCAAGCAAGACTTGGCCGAGAAAGTAGATG
>CAYNQC010000062.1:1871-8026 GCA_964399235.1 uncultured Candidatus Bathyarchaeia archaeon
ATGCTGCTATTCTTGAGGAAAAGGAGAATTGTCACCGAATAAATGAGAAGACTCTCCACGCCTGAACATGGCCAAGCTATATTGAATCCCTGAATCTTTCCACTCAACGCTTTAACTTCCAGGCGCGTAAGAGACCCCATTTCGGCACTATTGATGTATGTGATGCTGGTACCGAACCCCAACAAGCCGAGGACTACGGCGGCAAGCATAGTCGTGGTTGGAACGAGAATCTGAAATGGGGTGAAGCGACCCCATGGGTACAAGTTGTCAATCGTGTAGATCATTCCCATCATGCCCAAGAAGAAAGCGGAGATCGAAAAGTTTCCGAGTTTGTCAATTCCATAGTATGCAGCGATCGAGAAAATGAACAACACTGTCAGTACAAGGTATTCTGTCGAAAGTGGCAATAATCCCAAAACGTTAGGTGAAACGTTGATGCTTCTGCCAAAATTCAGAATTGCAGTGTCCAGTCCCCAATAGTTGGCCGCCAAAACATATTGTACAGGAAGCGCGGCGGCAGCGATGAACGCCAGTGCTCTTGCGGATTTCAACTTCTGAATCTTGGTTCCTGAAATCCTGTCCCAGTTTAAAATGATTTCCAGAACAACAAGCCACATAAAAAAAAGATAGAAGGTTCTGCCTTTCCAAGTTGACTCGAAAGAAGCTGGATAAAGGAAGTATAATATCATGAACGGTATCATGAAAGCAAAGAGAGGAAACACCTTCAGCAAGAAATGAAATCTAACCATCAAAGCCGCCCGATCTGGCATGTGACATTTTTCCCAGCTATCATTGTTCTGACGCCTCAATAGATTGCGTCACAATGATTTAAGAGTGGCGTTGGCGCCGAGCTGGAGCCGGCTCTAGATAAGAAGAGCAGATTTTGCCATTGATCGGTCAATCGACCTGAGCATTGTCGAAAGCGGTGAAAAAGTATAAGAACGGGGGGAGCTTTTCTATGCAAAGCTGGTCGTGAATCGCGTGAATGTTCCCAAGGAAATCAAGACATATTGTCCAAGATGCAAGCAGCATCAAGCTCATTCAGTCACACTTTACAAGCCTGGGAAACGCAGACCTCAAGCAAAGGGAGAACGCCACCACAGTCTGCGAGACAAGAGAGGTTACGGTGGACAAAGTTATCCTCTTCAGAAAGAATTCGCCAAAACAACAAAGAAACAGACGTTAAAGCTGAAATGCAAGGTTTGTGGGTACATGCGCCACAAAGATGGCATTCGGCTGAGGAAACTCGTCATTGCTTAAGAGGAGGGAAATTCATGACTGAATGGGATAAACTGATTCCAAGACCAAGAAGCAGCTTTGTTAGAGTGAAATGTTTGAAATGTGGCAACGAACAGATGGTGTTCAGTCACGCCGTAAACAAGGTTGTGTGCAATGTCTGCGGCTTTGAACTTGCAGAGCCTTCTGGTGGAAAGGCGAAGATCAAAGGCGAAATAGTAGCAGTTTTTGAGTAGGGATGAAAAATAGAGATGGCCTTCAAGAAACAAGAATGGCCGGAACCAGGAGACCTCATAATCGCCACGGTTGAAACCGTCACTGATTATGGGGCTTACGTTAAGTTGGACGAATATGACAAGAGAGGGTTGCTTCACGTCTCCGAAATATCCTCATCTTGGATCAGAAACATACGCGATTTCGTGCGTGAAGGACAAAAAGTCGTTTTGAAAGTGTTGCGTGTAGACACAGAAAAGGGACACATAGACCTGTCGTTGAGACGTGTCACAAAGAGAGAAAGAATCGAGAAAATAATGGTTTGGAAGAAGGAGAGGAAAGCAGAAGCCCTACTTCGAGAAGTGTCCGAGAAAACAGGCCTACCAGTCGAAGAGCTGTATGAAAAGGCAGGGAAACTCCTAGACGAGTATGGCCTTTACGAAAGCTTCGAAAAGGCCGTGAAAGAGGGTCCTGAAACACTGACGAAGCTGGATATACCAGAGGAAATTGCCAAAGCGTTTTTGGAGGTCGCCCAAGAACGAATACACATCCCTATGGTCAAAGTCAAAGGGGTAGTTGAGCTCCGGTGCGTGAAACCGAACGGTGTGAAAGTCATAAAAGAAGCGTTTGCGAACGCCAAGAAAGGCGAACGGCTGGGAAGTGCCAAACTCCGCTTCTATGTAATAGCCGCGCCGAAGTATAGTATCGAAGTTCTGGCTGAAGACTACAAACATGGAGAAGATATCCTGCAGAAGGTTGCAGAAAACATCGTGACAAGCGTGAACAAGGCCGGCGGAGAGGGCACGTTCAGGAGAGAAAAGTAGTGGTGTGGCTTTTGAGGAAATGTGAAAAGTGCCACAGTTACACGTTGAAGGAGGAAATATGTCCACACTGTGGAGGAAAAGTCCATGTCCCACATCCTCCGAAATTCTCTCCAGATGACAAGTACCTGAAATATAGGATGGCTCTGAAGAGGGAGAGTCAGACAGAATGAAAGAAACCTTCATCAAAGAACTGGCCAAAGCAGATCTGAAAAATCCCACTCTGATTGAGGGATTGCCAGGGCTCGGTCTTGTCGGGAAAATCGCCATAAGACACATGATCAAACAGCTGCACGCCCCGAAGTTTGCTTTCCTATATTCTCCACATTTCCCATATTTTGTCATCGTCAGCAAGAAAGGAAGCGTCAGACTTCTTCGAGGAACATTCTACCATTGGAAAGATCCCAATGGAAAGAATGACTTGATCTTCTTCACCGGAGACAGTCAAGCACAAACCATAGAAGGACAATACGAGATTTCCGACAGAATACTCGACTTTGCCAAACAGCACGGCGTAAAACTGATCATAACCATCGGCGGATACAGGATGGAGGCCAAGGACAAGCCTAAAGTCGTTGCAGCAGCCACCGACCAAGACCTCTTGAGCAAAGCTTTGAAAGCGGGTGCAGAAGTCAGCCCGACCGGAAGTCCAATCGTAGGAACAGCCGGCTTGATTCTCGGACTATCTCACTTCAGGGCAATTGATGCACTGTGCCTTCTCGGTGAAACCAGAGGATACCTCCCCGACCCAAAGTCTGCGAAAAGTGTGTTGGAGATATTGCAGTCACTGCTTGGTTTTGACGCAAACATAGCAGGACTGGATGAGGAAATAGCCAAAGGTGAGAAAATGGTGACTCGACTGCAGAAGATCGAGGAAAAAAGAGCCCTAGAAGCCGAGGAAACCAAGAAAGAAGAAGACAAGAAAGTAACCTACATTTCTTGATCTGGCCCCATAGAAAAACAGAATACAATATCAAGTCTTCTTCAGATAGCCCTCCCTGGGCTCGTAAATCGTGCCTTCGCGGAGCAATTGCGAAAGCAGACGGTTTGTTTCGCTTCTCGAAACCTGATATTTCTCTTCAAGTTCAGCCTCGAGCGCAGCCTTTTCAGCCATGCCTGTGTCTTTCTCCAATTCCCGTAACGTTGTCAGAATTATCTGCAACCGGTCTCTCATGCTCTTAGATTTGCCAGTCATGATTATGTCAATGTCTATCTTGTATGAGGACAAGTCGATACCAACTTCTTCCAGAGACCTCTTCATAATAGCAACGGCGGCCTCAGCATCTTCAGCCAGAACCTCTTTCCTCAGAGCCGCACGCGCCCTCGCTTCGGCCGTGCGGACAAGAGACTCCAACTGCCGCGCGGTAATGGCGACAGGCGAACCCTCGGTCTCGCTTGCGGCACGCATCGCCAAATAGAAATCATTCAGCCTTTTCAAAGCGTCTTGAGTCAAAACTGGTCTAACACTTTTGGCGTAACTAATGTACTTCCGCAGAAGGTCCACCGAAATTGGCGGCTCAATAGGACTCGAACCTTTCCTATGCAACTCAAGAATGTGCGCGGACATTTTGCTGTCAGATTCCTTATTTGGAACATCTCTCAAGACGAAAATCAAGTCAAACCGTGAAAGTATCGTCACGGGCAGAGAAATGTTTTCGGCAACTGTGCGATGAGCCTCATACCTTCCCAACGTGGGGTTCGCCGCAGCGAGAATAGCTGTTCGAGCATTTAGCGTCGCAACGATGCCTCCTTTCGCGACGGAAACAGTGTGCTGCTCCATAGCCTCATGGATGGCCACTCTGTCTTCCGGACGCATCTTGTCCATTTCGTCAATACAGGCAATGCCCTTGTCGGCCAGCACCAAAGCTCCAGCTTCAAGGCTCATCCCGCCGCCTTTCTCGCGAATGACCGCCGCAGTCAACCCTGCAGCCGTCGTGCCCCGTCCAGAAGTGTACAGACCACGTGGCGCAATCCGAGCAACATACTGCAGCAATTGAGACTTCGCCGTTCCGGGATCACCGATTAATAGTGCGTTCATTTCGCCTCGAATGGCAATGTCCGGCAACGTCTTCGGCACACCGCCGAAAAGTATGTACATTATTGCCTCCTTGACGTGATCGTAACCGTAGATCGACGGTGCGATTGAACCTATGATCTTGCGATGGACCCAAGGATCTTTTGCTAGGTCAAGAATTTGTTCCTCTTCTTCAGGCGAGGGCATTGCGGTTTCCGGTTCCTTTCCCAGCACCTCAATCGAGTTGGCGTCCAAGTGAAGATTGAACGTGCGAAGTTTTCCGACTCCTGGGAGTGTCGGGGGCATGGCGCGCACAGGTCCAACTGCAGAGATGTGGTCGCCTGGTCTTGCTATGTCAACGATTTCTTTGCCGACAATCTTGATGCCCAATGTCCTCGGCAGCTGACCAGGCGGGAGATCTTCGGGCCTTTCTTGGATTCGCAGGTCTTGAGAGTCTATGAAGATGGAGTCTTCCTGAACAAATTCATATGGTCCTTTGGACCTGCAGTTCGGGTCGCTGCACACGAAAGGCGCCCTGAGAAAAAGGCCTGTTTGATTGACCGGAGTTATCGTTGCGCATCTCTTGCATTTGAAAGCGGCGCGCATCACCATGGGACGCACTGGAGATGAACGGACGACGATGCCTTCAACCATGACTAGCTTGCCGATTTGACCGGAACCAAGCTTGCGCAAAGGTGCAGGTTCCAGAAGCTTAACGATTCTAACGTCGACTGTTTCGGCTTTCTCCGCGTACTCGGGATCCTCAATTTGCAGCTGAGCGTATGCCGCATTATTGGCATGCTTGAGATACTCGTCAGGTTTGTCCAGAAGCTCTTCGGCCAATTGTTGGTCAAAAGCCAAGATGTCTTCAAAATTGACTGTTAATGAGGTTCTTCCGCCCATGGCCATCTGGGATAGTCTTTGCCTGTACTCTTCGGTTTTCAGGAAATTCTGAAAACGCTCTTGTGGATCTGTTATTTCCAGTTCTTCTACCATTTACCTTCCGCCCTTGCCGTTGAGTATCTGACTTTTCCAGATGTTTATGATCTTGAAAAGTCGATCGTAGAAAAATCGTTCTTCAGCAGTGAGGTTCCTGAGGCTCCCCTCCGTCTGAGCAGGCGCCGAAGCGAGGGACACGATCTTCTTCAGTCTTGAATTGACTACGTCTCTCGATAGGTGATCAGCGCGTTCGTATTCTCGCATCTTCTCAGGGCTATTGGCCATTCCTTCTCTGATTTCTGAAAGATATCGGCGGAGTTTTGGATAGAAGCCTTCAGGCAGCTTTGACATTTGTCCAGAGGTTTGGACTCGTTCTGTCCATTGGATCTTACTTAGTCTCGCGGCATCAAGCAGATCTTCACTGCGATAATGTGCGATTCCCAACCTTACAAGTTCGGATGCTATCCAATAGCTGATTTCATAATCGTTTCCCTCTTCATAGGGGCCTATTGTCAGTCCTGCCAGTCTTATCTCTGGACAGCTCCTGTTAGCAATTACTCTTACTGGTGAATTCTCAAAAGAAAAGTCTGCATTTCTGATTGAAGCCAAGACTCTCACCTATCTAGCCTCTGTTCTCCCCAAACTTTCTAACCTACCGCATACGCATATAAAAACTGTTGTAGAGAAGAATCGACAGGAGGTTTGGAAATCTTCAGTAACATTGAAAGCGGTTCCCGCATTGCGCAAGATCGCTCTTTTATCTGAAATTCTGTTTCCACAGACGGCAATGCTTAAAAGCTGGTCCTCAGAAACCCAATCTGAACTTTACAAATGTAAAGGTGAATGATATTGGATAAATACATAGAGAGTGTCTACAAGAGCCTTGTTGATAAGGACCCTCTCCAGAAGGAGTTCCACCAGGCAGCCTATGA
>CAYNQC010000063.1:0-7679 GCA_964399235.1 uncultured Candidatus Bathyarchaeia archaeon
GGCTGTCTAATATTTCCAACACCTTAGCTGTATCAGTAAGGGGACTTTGGCAGGTGAAGTTGCTGCATATGTATGCTGTTGTTTTCGAATCTACTGTTGTCATGAAACCTGTGAAGTTGACGAGCTTCTCGATCGTTTTGTCATTACGGGATTTGAATAGCATGACTTTGTTGGGGTAGAACTTTGAGTTGATGCTCTGCAGCATGTTCCAAGTTTCTGAGGATTGTGAGTCACCCACGACTACGATTTCATGCGTTGGACCCACAAGGAGAGAAACTGCCGCTAGGAACATTGCATTTCCATATCTTGAATACGGGTTGATAGTTCTTGCGAGAGCTGCTGCCTTTTCTTCATACGCGACTTTTCCCGTAAGACGTGCGAGCCTAATCAGGTTGAATAGGGCCACTGAATTGCCTGATGGAATTGCACCGTCGTTCAATTCCTTGCTGTGCATCAGTACGTTTTCGCTGCGTTTTGACGCGAAGAAGAACGCTTCATCTTTTTTGTCCCAGAATTCCTCAATCATGATATCCTGTAACGCAAGTGCCTCTCGGAGGTAATCGGGTATGAAAGTTGCTTCGTAGGTTTCAATCAGCCCCCAAATGAAAAATGCATAGTCATCAATCATTCCTTCAACGGCGGATTCCCCGTCTTTGTATCTGTGCAGCAGAGCTCCGTCTTGCGTTCTAAGCCTCTTAAGAATGAAATTTGAGGCTTTCTTGGCGACCTCTGCATATTTCTGTGAATTGAGGGCTTGTCCGCATTTCGCAAAAGCCGCAATAATCAATCCGTTCCAGTCTGTAAGGATCTTCGTGTCTTTGAAAGGGCAACTTCGACTCTGTCTTCCCTTGTAAAGCAAGCGAACTGTTTTTTCGACGGCAGCTTCCAGAAGCTCAGGATCTTCGTGCATTTCGGAGGCAAGTTCGTTCAATGGTCTCTTTAGGTATAGAATATTGGTTCCCCTTTCGTTACTGCCCGTTGGTGCCTGAAAGTTGCCCTCTTCGGAGATGTTGAATATTCTGCAGAACAGTTCAGCTTCGTCACCGAGTATATTCATTATCTCGGCTTTGGTCCATAGGTAGAACTTGCCCTCTTGCCCTTCGGTGTCCGCGTCCTCTGCAGAGTAGAATCCGCCATTTGCGTCTACCATTTCTGATAGAACGTATTGCAGAACCTCCTCAGCGGTCCTTCTGTACTCTTCCTTTCTTGTGGCTTGATATGCTTCGATATAAGCCATGCATATCATCGCTTGGTCGTACAACATCTTTTCGAAATGCGGAACCATCCACTCTGAGTCAGTGGAGTATCTGTGAAAGCCAAAACCTAAATGGTCGTTTATTCCGCCTAACATCATTTTCTGTAAAGTTTTTTCAACCATTTCGATTGCGTGTTTCGTGTGTTTCATATGGTAGTATCTCAGAAGGAATAGGAGATTGTGGGGAGATGGGAACTTGGGGGCGATGCCGAAGCCGCCGTTCAGGTTGTCAAAGCTGTCAAGCAGTGTCATGAAACCTTCATCTAGAAGAGTTTTGTCTATGACTTCCTTTTGGTAGCCTGTGTTGAGACTTTCTGCCAGGTAGTTTGTGGATTCTTCGGCGAGTGTTAAGAGATTTTGCTTGTTTTTCTCCCAGTTTTCTGCAATAGAAGTAAGAACTTCGATCAGTCCAACCATTCCTGCTCTCGTGTTTTTCGGAAGATAAGTGCCTGCGAAGAAGGGCTGCTTTTGAGGGGTCATTATTATGGTTAGAGGCCACCCGCCTGTGCCCGTCATCAGAATGCAGGCTTTCATGTAAATGCTGTCTATGTCAGGCCTTTCTTCCCTGTCGACCTTTATCGAGACGAATTTTTGATCGAGTAGACTTGCGACCTTTTCGTTTTCAAAGGATTCTTTCTCCATTACGTGGCACCAATGGCAGGTAGAATACCCAATTGATACAAAGATGGGTTTGTCTTCCGCCACGGCTTTGTCAAAAGCTTTTTTGTTCCAAGGATACCAATTGACAGGATTATGCGCGTGTTGTTGCAGGTAAGGGCTTTTTTCGTTGATTAAGCGGTTGGACCTCTGCTTCATCTTAGACATTTAGTCAGACCAATTGTAGAATAGGATCCGCTTGTATTAAGAGAGATATCCCGTGGTTCTGAGGGTGTTGCCGTGCGCACGATAGCTTAATGCGGATCTTACGCACTCAGTTCTCTGAGCAGGAAACGGTGGTGAGTATTTTGAAAGTCTTTCGGTTACCGAAAATGAACAATAATGAGATTGCCAAGCTTATTGGCGGACAATTCTTGTGCAGAATCGCGCTTGCAGGGGAAGAATATCCGCATATCGCACCGTTTCAGTATGTCTTTTTGGACGGGACGCTTTACTTTCATTTCACAGACTACGGAAGAAAAGTGACCCTGTTGGAGAAAGATAAAGGCGTTTGCGTTGAAATAGAAGAGTATAAGCCCGATCTGAATGAATTTAAGTTCGTGGTTCTCAAAGGCAAGCTTGAAATTGTCAGTGACTCTTCGGAACGAGAAAGGGTCATTGAAGCCATGGCTGAACAAGGGAAAAGGATGCTCTCAGAGAATTTCCTCACTGCGCACGGTCTCAAAAAGGAACAAGGATGGGCTGCGTTCTCTAGTGAAAAACCCTTTATCATAGTCAAGTTGAACGCGAGCAGGGTATCGGGACTCAAGTCACCATAGCGCGCGCGATCCAAGACGAACAAATCAGACCCCTCATATTCGAGGGATGCTAGAAATCAGGAGTAAATAGCGCGCCAATTTGCTTTTTATTGTCTAAGATTTTTCGATGGTTTCTAGATATATCATTACGCAGTCGGATTCGAACTAGGTTTAGGTTTCCCTTGATAGAGTAAGTCACGTAATGTTTTCCAATGAACGTGCATTTTAGAAGGGTGCGAATACTCCGATGAAGACTAGCCAAGCCAAAGCTGTTTTTGCAACGAAGCTCAGTATGATATAGGCTCTTTCGCCGTAAAGATAGTCCTTCCAGCGTCCGACTCCTTTGTACTGTAGCACCATGTTTAGAGCGAATATGTTGAAGACGACGAAGTAGATGAAGAATATTGAGTACACAAATGCGGGTGGATTAGTGTCAGTGGACATGACTGCGGCCACGAAATAGGCGAAGAGCACGACCCATGGGACGCCGCCGGAAATGCATCCTAGAATGAATGGGGACCACGTTGTTTTCTCGGTTCGTTGATTCATCGTTTCCATGAGGTATCCGAACATTATCATCATGGCGTTCAACACGAAAATCATGACTAGCGACCAGAAATCCCAGACGCCTACAAACGTTGAAATCAGCACGATCATTATCGAGCTGGAGAAAGCGTATTCATACCAACGATATGGATTCATTCCTTTCTTCAAGTTTTCCACGTAGTCTTTGTTCTTCACAAAGGCGATCATGAAATGGGCCAACGCTGAAATCAAGGGGAAAGAAGCGACCATCACCCCCAGGTAAGTTGCCGTGAAGAATATTTGAGGGTTCGGGGCGACTTCGATTTTCAACGGGGGTCCGGTGATTATGTTGAGCTTGAGATAGAAGGTGTATATGGCGCGATCCCACTTCAGAAGAGTTCCCAGGGACAGCATCAATATTCCTTGTATCAGATGAAGAATGCCTGCTCCTGTGTTGAAACGCTTCAGATAGCCGAATGAAATAGGCGATTTAGCTATTGTTTCCTGTCTTTCTTTGGCGTTCATGAAACTACGTGTTTTACAAAAGGCTAATATGCTTTTCGCACGCCACGCGCGCGCTTCATGGATAAGAAAACAACAGCAAAACATGATTCCCAACCTCTCTTTCTGCTAAAGCTAGTTTAGTGCGGGCTAGCGAAATATCTAAATCCTCAAACCGAATGCTGACCTCTAGGTGAGAGGAGAAATACCATGACGGAGTTGAAGGTTGGCGACAAGGCTCCTGATTTCATGTTGATGGACGAACGTGGGCTTCCAGTGAGTTTGAAAGACTTCTTGGGGAAAAACCCTATTGTGCTGTATTTCTACCCTAAAGACTTCACCCCGGGCTGTACTGCCGAGGCATGCAGTTTCCGGGACGACTACAAGGTATATGAGGAAAAAGGCGCTGTCGTCGTGGGCGTTAGCCTAGATAGTGTGGAGTCTCACGAAAAGTTCTCGAAACATTACAACTTGCCATTCCCGCTACTGAGCGACAACAGGAAAGAAGTGGCCAAAGCCTATGGCGTTCTTGGAACTGGAGGGTTTTTAGCGAAACGAGTGACTTTCATAATCAATAGAAACGGGAACATTGCCGGAATTTTCTCCAAAGTAGACGTGAAAAAGCATTCTCAAGAAGTGCTTGAAGCCCTGGACAAATTGAGATAGTTTTTCAGAGTGCGCAAATCGCCTGCGCACGTGCTGAGATCTAACCTACGTAAATGTATTAAGGCGGTTAAGATGATGTGCGCAAAAAAAGGGAATGCATCCGTGGATGTGGACAAAAAGGAATCTCTGCTCCACTTGGAAGAAAACGACTACCAAGGACGCGTCGTGTCTATCCAGCACCTCACTGAATTGCAGGAAGAGATCAAAGAACGTTTCAACCAAGGGCTATTCGACGAAGAGTTCTATCGGTTGCGTCTTGCTTTCTTTGATTTCAAGGTCCCTGAAACTCTGCCCGACGCCAAATCCATAATCGTGGTAGCCGTTCCTCGCCCGCAAGCTCAAGCCACTTTTATGTTTGAAGGCAGAACAATGGCGCGCATCCTTCCGCCGACGTACGTAGCCTATCAACAAACAACTGATCGCGTTGCAGAGTTTTTGACAAGGATCTTGAAGGAAAAAGGATACAACATTGCCCGAACTGCCTTGCCTCTGAAGCTGCTTGCCGTTCGAAGCGGGCTGGCTCAATACGGAAGGAACAATATCTCCTATGTGCCCGGTATGGGAAGTTTCTTCCAGCTCGTGGCCGTTTACTCCGACCTTCCCTGTCGAGAAGACACCTGGCGAGAAGCACGAATGATGGAACAATGTAATAACTGTCAGGCCTGCCGCCGATCTTGCCCAACGGGCGCAATTTCCTCGGACCGATTTCTGCTCCATGCTGAACGATGCATTGTATTTCACAATGAAAAGAAGGGCGATGTCCCATTTCCATCATGGATCGATCCATCTTGGCACAATTGTTTGTACGGATGCCTTCACTGTCAGAGAGTCTGTCCCGAAGACAAGGGTTTCCTGAATTGGATTGTGGAAAAAGAGGAATTCTCGGCAGAAGAGACTGAACTACTTCTCAGAGGAAAATCACTTGATCACCTGCCCAAGGCAACCCTGCAAAAATTGAGGAATCTTGACCAGGCAGATCCCGACTCCCTGGACAATCTGCCTCGTAATCTACGTGTCTTTTTTGGGAACAAGATGAGACCTATAGAATAGAATATCAGCACCTTTTACTATCAAATCGATACCAGACCGAAGCGCATGCTTAGGCCTCACGGAGAACGTGAAAAAATGCACGGTCTTAATAGTGAGCATTGATGAAGACTTATCATGACACGTCTTCATAACATCATTAACGCGTGTGTGGTTAATCATGGTACCAAAGATTATGAAAAAGACGATAAGGCAAAAAGTGGTGGTGGCGGCAAAGCCAATCGAAATTTACACAGCTTTTGTCAATGCAAAAAAGCATTCTGCGTTCACAGGCAGCAAGGCAACCGGTGAGGGAAAAGTCGGTGGAAAATTCACAGCTTGGGACGGATACATCTCAGGCAAGTTCTTAGAGTTAGATGAAGGAAAAAAGATAGTTCAAGAATGGATCACCACCGAATGGCCCGAAGGCTATCCGCCCTCACGTTTCGAACTCACTTTCAGAGAGGTAAAAGAAGGAACAGAGGTTTTGATGGTTCACTCGGATGTTCCTGCTGAACAAGCTGGAGAATTGGAAGAAGGATGGAACGAATCCTACTGGAAACCCCTTAAGACCTATTTCAAAGAGTTGCGCAAGCAGAAAAGGTAACAGCAGAGTACTGGATATTCATTGTCTGTTATTTGGGCTCTGTCATTATGCTCGTCACACCGACCGAGGCAAGCATCAGTAATTCAAAGGTTTTGTATCCCTCAATCATGTTGCTGGCGGCGTATTTAATGTTCAGTCCGTCAGTCCTGTTGACGATGGGCAGTAGTTCCGCTGCGTCCGCAAATTGGCTGCTAAGAAACGTTATTCCCAATTTCACGGGCTTCTTCGCTACCAAGAGTTTAGTTTTCCTCTGTTTAGAATCAATCACTGCTCTTTTTACGGCATGTCTCAGTTCCTTCTCAATTCTTGCCATGCCAGGGCTTCTGGCCGAAACTCTGGAAAGGGACTCTTTCAAAGCTACGCATTGAGCCCACGGCGCATATTTCGTGACATCGTCCTTTAGAAGCTGAGCTTCGCCGGCAACCATTATGACGGGGACACCAAGTTCCCCACCTACGTAAGCGTTCATCAGAAACTCGCTCGCTGCTATGCCATTGACCGTGAATTTGTTGACGACGCCGCTGAAGTAGGTATGATCGAAGGTCGATCGCACAGTTCCGAATTTGGCATGATAGCCAAGGAATAAGGCAACGTCGCATCCTTCAATTCCTGCAACCATGCTTGTGGGGCGAGGATAGCCTCTGATGATTTCAACGTATTCAGGCAGGTCATCGATCATGATGTTGACCATTGGGCCATGGCTGTCAGCGATAACGACTTTGTCAAAGCCGTTTCTGTAAAGTTCTTCGGTTACTGTCAACGTGACTCTTGTGGCGATTTTCCTTGCTTCTTCATACAGGCTGCCTTTCAGGTTCAGGTGCCCTGGTATGACTATGTACGGCATGCCTTCCATGTCAACTGAAATGAACGCTTTCATCGAGACCACAATGGTAGGTGTAAGTCTTAACTTAAGATTTTTGCGCGCACTCTTTCCTTCGGCGATTCTCCGTGATGTTGCTTGTCCCATTTTGCGATGAAATTCTCTACTGCACGTCTGAGAGTCTCTCGAGGGCTGTGAAGATTCTTCTTTGCGAAGGAAATCACTTTGTCCTTGGTTTTCACTTGATCAAAGAACTTGTCAAAGGATTCGATGGTTTTTTCGGCTATGACTCTCTTGCATTCTTCTGTCAGATGAGGCGTTGTTGTTAGGTTTTCGACTTTCAGAAGCTCGTTTGTTATTTTCTGGATTAAATATGGTTTTGCGACTGCGATTTTACTGGAGTGGCCAACGACATTGACAACGGTGACCATGTACGAGTCGTTCATGAAGCTGTAGTACTTGTCGAATATTGCATCAAACTTCTTGTCCTTGTCAACCCGGGCGAGGTTGGCTATTATGGCCATGGCGTTCCATGTGAGAATTCTGTATTTGCTGTCTAGAAGGGTTGTGAAGAAATCCATGTAAGGATACAGTTTTTCCGGATGTTTCTCACTCAGATCCATCAGTACCTTGGCGCAACCATATCTTATTGCGGCTTTTGTTGAGGAGACGCCTTTGATCACTTCAGGAAGCAGGTCAAAGCCATGTTTGACCTTTTGGAAAAGTTCTTCTTTTGTCATTGTTTTGTCGGCGAGTTTCTGCAACAGTTTGGATTCCATGAGAAGCATGCCTCTGCTTGGGTGGGATTCTTAAACTAGGTCGTACTGGTGAGACTTGTTAACTGCTTTTCTGTCAATCCCGCTC
>CAYNQC010000064.1:0-7671 GCA_964399235.1 uncultured Candidatus Bathyarchaeia archaeon
CCGTCAAACTTATATTATATATTGTGTCATAATATACGCGAGGCAGAGAATGAAATCCCAAGTGGTAACAGAAGGAATCCGCTGGCAGGTGATCAAGGCAATGCTTGACGAATTTCCTGCACTGAGAGAAAAGGCAATGGAGTATCTTCTAGCCAAACATTCGAAGCGATAAAAATTCTTCTGTTTTCTGTTGGGACTAACGACGTTTATTGTTGCAAAGAAAAGGGTGGGAGCTATCGTACATTATATTCCGGGCTCTTCTTGAGCAGGTGTGGAGGTGGAATTCTGATTCCGTTCTTGCAGTTGCCGTCTTCGTCACCTTTGAGCAATTCATTGACTTCGTGGTAACGTTGTAGAAAATCGATGCCTTTCTCTGTTGCCCGGTAGTTCTCTCTGTCATTACGAAGTACTCTTTCGAGCAAGTTGATTTTGAGCATGAATCTCAAATAGTCATTCAGCTGGGTGAAGCTTAGGTTGGCTCGATACATTATTTGGGTTTTCAGTGATCCTTCTCGGGATATTTCGAGGATTTCAGCAATTATATGGAGCTTGTCCCTTCTTTTAGCGGATGGATTGGAACCCCATGGATTCATTTTCTATATGCCTCTTTTAGAACTGTTTTCTGGAAGTGAAGAAGGCTCACGTTTTCTTAAGCCATGTTTCGAGCGAGACGTTATTACAAGAATTGACATATTCTCTAGAACTAGACTCTAGAAGCTGGGGAGACATCCGCGTAGGTTTTATTTGCTTCATAAGAATATCGTAGAACTGTGAGAAATATGTTGATTGGATTGATGGCTGACACGCATGATAACCTTCCTTTGGTCGACAAAGCTGTGACGAAGCTGAACGAGGCGAATGTTGAGCTCACGCTTCATGCCGGAGACTTCGTGGCTCCGTTTGTAGTCCGAAGGTTCAAAGGGTTGAAATCAAAACTGATCGGTGTTTTCGGCAATAATGATGGCGACCATGTTTTGCTGAAGAGGAGGTTCAGTGAATACAAAAACCTCGAACTGCGCGATACCTTTGCAGAGATTGTTGTTGGAGGAGTGAAGATTGCGCTCTTGCATGGAAGTGAAGGCGAACTCTTGGAGGCGTTGGTCAATAGCGGTTACTTCGATTTCGTGGTTCATGGGCACTCTCACAATGCAGAGTCGTATTGGAAAGGCAAGACATTTGTTGTAAATCCTGGTGAAGTCTGCGGCTACTTGAGTGGCAGGTCAACGATTGCACTATTGGACACAGAAAAGCGTGAAGTCAAGATGGTCGAACTATGACGATATCTTCTAGAAGGTGTCCAAGCGGCTGAAATAAAACTTGTCTCCGTAGGTCTGTTCAAACGATGCGCCGTTGACCAAGGGCTTAAACATCATCACTCCATAGCTTCGCTTAAGTATCATGTATTTCCGTGACTCATAGACACCAAGCAATTTGGCATCAAGGACGGCTCTGTCGTAGACTGGGCCTCTTGCTCTCTGTTCGACGATTGCCAAGAGCGTGTGCATCTGTTCTTGATTCACTGCAACGAGTTCTCTTATCCAGGTGCCCGCCTTGTCTTCTTTGAATATGACGTATCCTTGCTCGTCAATTATGCACTGATTGGGTCTTATTCCCTCAATTTTCCTAAGCATGTTAAGATGGTTCTCGTCTCGTATCACAAAACCGGTCTTTTCTATCGTGACTTGATTGTATATTCTAAGTATCTCTCGGGAATCGAATCCCGTGATCCTTTTCTTACCAGATTGCTTTGGTCTTCTCTTCTGGAATGCTTTGTATGCGCTGGGATATTCTACAAGGTCAAGGTATCCTAGATTTTTGTAGAAGGAATGTGCAATCAACGCTGGGCTCGTGGAAAGGAAGGAAAATCGATAATGCTTCTCCTTGAAGTAATTGTGCGCTTTCTCCATCAGAGCTGTGCACACACCTTTTTGTGTGTGGCCAGGCAGCGTCGCAACACCGTATAATCCGCCTGTAGGTTCTGCTTTTCCTTTGAGGGTCCGCGTTGTAAGGTCCATAACACCGACGTGTCCAATTACTTCTTCATTTTCAACTGCGCAGAACCCGACTGGGCCATTCTTCAGTCTTGGGTCTATTTTTGTGAAGTAGTCGAATTGCTTTTGGTTGAAAACCCAATTGAAAGCATGATCCAACAGGGGGATCAATCCGTCTTTTGAAATGAGGTCTCTATAGGTGAGTATCTTCATTTTTCGACTATTCTCACCGTTGTGTGAAGGTTCGATAAAAATGTTGACCTTGAACGTTTTGCCGAGAATTTCTCGTTGTTTGCTTCTTCAGTTTTTGTTGAAAGGTTCTCTTTTCAAGTTTGCTTGCTTGAAAAGTTGTGCCAATTCTCGGTCATTTGCGCCGTTTCTCAGTGGAGTCAAAATGTCCGTGAGGTTATCGTTTCTCATCAGGCAAGGTTTGAGTTTTCCTTCACTGGTTAAGCGCAAGCGGCTGCAGTGGAGGCAGAACTCAGTATTTTCTGTTGGACGCACAACTTCAACAGTCACGTCGGGCAGACGGTATACACGCCGATTTTGCATGAACCGTCTGGTATCAACCTTCAGCGCTTTTTTCTTTAGATACAACTCATACGCATCCAGCGGTGCATGATTTGCCAGATAGAATGAACCAGACACATTGACTGGTTCCAGCTCAATCAGCTGCAATATGGTTCCGGTTTCCTTCGAAAACTCGATCATTTCGAGCACGGCAGAGTCATTGATGTCTTTCAATAGAAGCATGTTAAGCTTGACGGGGGAAAATCCTGCCTCAACCGCGGCACTTACGCCTTTTACTACATCCTGAACGCTGCCGCCAGTCAATTTGTGGAAAACGTGTCCGTCGAGTGTTGGAAGGCTAATATTCACGCGCTTCAACCCGTTTCGATACAAGTCATCAGCCAGTGGTTCCAGCAAAGTTCCGTTTGTAGTCATAGATAGATCGGTCAGGTCACTTACAGCGGTGATTTTTCGGACGATGCCCAGGACGTCTCGGCGCACAAGTGGTTCTCCGCCTGTAAGTTTTATTCTGCTTATGCCTAGACTTACTGCGATTCTGGTTATTCGGGCAATCTCGTCGATGGTCATCTCACTGTTGACTGGTTTTCTATGGGTTTCTTCTCCCTCACCATGGCAGTACGAGCAGCGAAGATTGCATTTTCTTGTGATTGCCACTCGGAGATTGAGAAGCGGTCGACCGCAGTTGTCTTTCAGGACCATCGTTATTCCCGTGCGTGCCTAACGATGACACAGCTGTCGCGTCATATAAAAGCCTGTTTGGTTGTGGTGCTGATCTGCAATGATGCATCGACAGACCCAAGTGTTTAACAGCGGATTATACTCTTGGTGGCTTGGTTGATAGATTTTTGTACATTCATATTCTCCATACATGGATGTTGAGACTATCAAAGAGATGCCTCAGCATCCTTACTGCGCTTCCGGTTCGACTGAAGACTTGATCAGTGAAACTCTTTCCAAGTTTAAGGGGCGTATGCTTCCGCAGGCCGATTCAGCCATGTTGCAGTGCATCTACGAGATCATTGGCGAAAGGACTGATGCAGTGAAGATATATGATCTGTCTAGTATGGGTGACCGCCTCAGAGCCTTGAGACATGGAGTTAGGAGAACGCCCGTTGTCTTAATTGACGGTGAAAAACACCAGAATCTAGAAGTCATCCATAAGGTTCTTTCAGATCTTAAGCCCTTCAAGTGTGGCTTCTAGTGACTTCGCGGCAGCAAAAGGCTCTAATGTTAATCGACGAAATAATCTGTGGGGAACTATGGTCGTTTCATCGTTGATAGAAGTGTTCGTTCGTTCATGCGACAAGGATATTGATGTGGCTCACTATCGAGAGATGTCTTTTCACTGGCAGTGTGGTCTCGCTCAGTGGGCTTACGGGGAACTTGCGGCGCAGTTTAAGGGCAGAATACTGGCGGAAGACGACTTGACAACTCTGCAGCAAATCGTTGAACTTGCGGAGAAGGGGAATCACAAACTCAAAGTGTACGATATTTCACGTTTAGGCGATAGGGCTAGAGCGATTAAGCGTGGCGTGTTGAAGACGCCCGCTCTAATTGTGGACGGACAGCGTTATGTAGGTCTAGAAGAGATTTTGCGGGCGATTTCAATCAAATCAAAGCTATCATAGTCTACTCCCGCGCATGCTTGACAATGTGTGATGCTTCTGGCAAAATCATTTTTTCAATGCAAAGCTTCACAGCATTGGGTGAGCCTGGAAGACAAAAGACGGCTTTGCCCTTGGCTACCCCTGCTATGGCACGTGATAGTATGGCGGAGGATCCTATTTCGTCGTAGCTTAGGCGACGGAAAATCTCTCCGAATCCGGGCAGTGTTTTTTCTAGAAGAGATGAGATTGTCTCAATTGTCACGTCTGAAGGGGCTATTCCGGTGCCGCCGCAGAATATTGCAGCGTCGAGCTCGGGCAGGGCTAGGGATTTTTTGACGCTTTTCTTGATGAGGTCGCTGTCGTCCGGAATTAAGTCTCGCAAGACGACTGTGTTTCCGGCGTTTCTCAATAGTGTTTCGGCAAGGTCCCCGGATACGTCGTTGACTTTTTTCGCTTGCTTGGATTGGCTGTATCGGGATGTGCTGCAGGTGAAAATTGCGTATTTCAGGTTTGCAGGTGCTTCAGTCTTGTGTTTTCTGGATGTTTCGCTCATTTTTGTGAACGTCTTCTTTCAACGGGTTTTTTGATTTTCTTCTCGACGTGGATTTTTTCGATTGATGTGGATGGATATTGGCCTTCTGCGTCTTTTTCGTATTGTTTGACCATGTCCCATATGGTGAGAAGACCCACGGCTGTTGCTGTTAAGGCTTCCATCTCGACTCCTGTCTTTGCTTTTGTCTTCACTTTGGTTGTTACTCTCACTTTGGTTTGTTGGTCAATGCTCACGTCGACTTCAACTTGGGTGAGTGGCAGTTGATGGCAGAGAGGTATGATTTCGCTGGTTTTTTTGGCTGCTAATACAGCTGCGATTTTGGCTGTGTGAATGGGGTCTCCTTTTGCGATTTTTCTTTCTGCAATCAGTCTTATGGTGTTGGTTTTCAACTTTATTGTTCCTGTTGCGGTTGCTTCGCGGAGGTTTTCGGGTTTGTCTGAGACGTCGACCATTGACATTTTGTTTCTTCCTTTCTACTTGTTGTTTTGGTGTTGCCAAGTGTCAATAAGGTTTTGCACTGCTTTTGCCTTGGCGGATTTTTCGTTGAACCTGTAGAGGCGGATTCTTCCGAAGTGTTTGTGTTGCAGGATGTTTTCGTCTTCCAGGATTTTCATGTGTTTGCTTGCTGACATGTAGTTGATGTTTAGTCTGCGGGCGATTTCGGAGACGTTGAGTTCGCCGACGTTGTGCAGGACTTTCAGGATTTTCATGCGGAGTTTTGAGGAGAAGATGTCTTCGATGTTCATGTTTTTCATGGTTCCTTGTCCAAGAGGGTTCTTAGTTCTTTTTCCAGTTCGTGGGCGGGTATTCGGGGCAATGAGATGACTGTGGATCTGCCGCGTGAGCCTGTTCCGGAGGTTTCGGTTTCTACTATGCCGTGGTTAGTGAGGTCTTTGAGGTATTTCCAGAGTTGGGTGTGGGTGTGTGGTGATTTGCTGAATTCTTCGCATATGACTGCGTAGGTTTTTTCGACTTCTGTGAATGAGGCGTTTGCCTTTTGGCTTTGTTCGAACAGTGTGGCTATGGAGAGGAGGAACAGTTTTTCATGCAGGCTCAGGGTTGTCAAGTCGCTTTTTCGTAGTGCCGGAATTATGCCTGATACTGCTTTTCGCGCGCTTTCTGGCATGACGGTGTCAAGGTTGTCGGCGTCTGCGTGTTTGCCGGCTCGCCAGAGGAGTTCGATTGCGAAGCGTGCGTTTCCGTTTTCGGAGAAGGCTATTTCGGCTATGAGAGTTACGGTTCCTTCGGGCACGGTTAAGGGTTTGAAGGATATGGAGATTCTGTCGTTGAGGATGTCGATGAGTTGTTGTTTCGAGTATTTATGGAGGTTTATGATGTTGGATTGGAGGGTGCTTTTTGTGCTGGCGTCTAGTTGTTCGATTGTTTTTAGGTCTCGTAGGATGCATATCAGGGAGAGTCTTTGCGGTTTGTTTTGTCTCATTTCTTGCAGTCGGGTTAGTTTGTAGACGGCGTCTGATCCTTCTTTTTCGATTAGGCTTTCGAACTCGTCTAGGCTCAGGATTGTGTAGGCGTCTTGTTCGTCTAGTACCTGTGTGAGTGTGCGTAGGAGTTCTTCGGGGGAGTAGCCGCGTTTTGGGAAGTTGGGGTGGTAGGTTGAGACTACGTGTTGGAGGATGAGGAACAGGCTTCCTCTGTATTCTCGGCAGTTGACGTGTACGTAGCGCAGCTTTTTGCCGCGGGTGGCGGCTTCGTGGGTGATGTCTGCTCCGAAGCGTTGGGAGAGCGCTGTTTTTCCCGTGCCGACGTCGCCTGCTATTATGACGCGTTGGGCCATTTTTTCGGGTGATTGCAGGGCGAAGGCGAAGAATTCTTTCAGGAGGCGTAGTTGTTGTTCTCTGTGGGGGAGTCGGCTGGGGACGTAGTTGATGTCGAGTTTGGTTTCGTCTTTGAAGACGGTTTGACGCTGCGCCAATGAGTCTGCCTCACCCTATCTATGTGCGCTGGTTTGTTATTCTTTTCCCTGTTGCGAACTTTGTGATAATTGAAAAACAAAAACCTAATAAGTCGTCGTATCAATGTGTTAGCAAAATGATTCCAAAATATTTCTTCCTGACAAAAGGCGTCGGTAAACATAAGGAACAGTTGCAGTCGTTTGAGTTGGCTTTGAGGGACGCTGGGATACAGCACTGTAACATCGTGAGTGTTTCTAGCATTATTCCGCCGGGCTGCAAGATGATTTCTAGGGAGCGTGGTTTGAAGATGATTAGCCCTGGTGAGATAACTTTCATCGTCATTGCTCGCAACTCGACGAATGAGGCGCATAGGCTTGTGGCTTCGTCTATTGGGGTGGCTATTCCTTCGGGTAAGCATAACTATGGTTATCTTTCTGAGCACCATACGTTTGGGCAGCCTGATGATAAGGCGGGGGATTATTCAGAGGACCTTGCTGCTACTATGCTTGCTACGACTATGGGTATTCAGTTTGATCCTGAGACTGATTGGCATGAGAAGGAGCAGTTGTTTAAGACGAGTGGTATGATTATTAAGACGGCTAATGTTACGCAGACGGCGACGGGGGACAAGGGTGGTTTGTGGACGACGACGGTTGCGGCGGCGGTGTTTGTCAGAGGGATCGATGACATAGTTTTGAAGAAAGGCAGATCTTGACGTTTTGTTGGATTGACGAGGTTCACGGCGACTTTTTCTTGTAGTTCTTTGTTTGTCAGCGCATGCAGGATATGTTACGGTGTCTGCGGAACTTACAGAATGGCTGCGTTTCTGGGTAGAGATGTAGGCCTTTATTGTGGACTGTTTAACATAGCTATTCGCGTTTTTCCAGCCAAAAACACCCTACCCCCCTCCCCCTAGGTTTTTGCTGTAGAAGGGGCTTTGTGTGATGCTCGTTGCGGGTGTGTTGGCGGGGTTGCGGGCGATTTCCGAACGAGTTGCATGTTGAATTTTGCTTGGGTACGTTGGGAAAGAGGGTTACTTTTCGTTTCCTTCTTCTACTCGTTTTCTGGCTGCGCGC
>CAYNQC010000065.1:0-7588 GCA_964399235.1 uncultured Candidatus Bathyarchaeia archaeon
ATGGGCAGTGAAAAGGTTCGCAGGTTCCTGGACAAGAGGGCGCGGAAGTCGACGTTTGTTCCAATCAAAGATTTGCGGAGCGGGATGCGACAGGTTAGTTTGAAGGCCAAAGTCTTGGAAATTCCGAAGTCGAACCTGGTGTGCACACGTTTTGGTAACTATGCGAAAGTGGCGAACGTGTTGATTGCAGATGAGACTGGGTCGATCAGGCTGTGTTTGTGGAACGAGCAGATAGCCAGCATTTCTGCGGGAGACACAATTCAAATTGAAAATGCGCGGACTTCTACGTTCAAGGGCGAGAGGCAGTTGAACATCGGTAGAAAAGGCTTGCTAAGCAGCGTTGACGATTCCAGTTTTCAATTGAAACCCGTACTTCGCTCGTAGTTCGCGTTATGTCAGAGTATCTTCCACTGGTTACGTGCATGCTATATCTTTGGTGATTCCTCTTTTTCTTGTCTTTTCGTTCTGCATGAGGATTGTTATGCGTTGCTTTTCGAGTCTTCTGTCTTCAGATCGGCGAAAGTATCGAATATCCACTTTCTGATGTCATCTCTTGTGCGTCGAAAGGCATCCATTTTCTGTTCGTCGCTTCCGTCCGCTTCAGATGGGTCGCTGAAACCATGGTCAAGATAGCGTTTTGCCTTGGGCAGTGTTGCCCCAATTATTTCAGGTCTGTCACCGATTATCGGTGAAGAACACAGTGAACACAACAGCTTGGCGCTGCTTCTGCACACTGATACAACCAGGTCAATATCCTTGTTTCGGAACTCTTCAATGCTCTTGGAGTACTGTCTGGAAATATCTATTCCTATCTCGGCCATGACCTTGATGGCAAGAGGATGCACCTGCGTCGGATTTGAGCCTGCGCTGAAAACTTTATGCTTTTCACCGTACAGGTGCTTAAGTAGACCTTCAGCCATTTGTGATCGGGCCGAATTGTGTTCACATAAGAAAAGAACTGTCGTCTTGGTCATTGGCAAACACCTTTTCGCGCTTCTGGGCATTCAGGATGCACTGGAACAAGCACTTACGGGTCATCTTGCCTGCAAGAGCCTGTTCAATATGATGCTTCAGAACAACATATTTAAATATGTTTGCTGGTTTCATGAGGCGGACAGGGAAATGCCAAAACAAGCTGCTGAGAAGCGTCTCGAACGATTGGCAAAATCTGGTTTGCGTTCTTGCGAGAATATTTCAGAACACATCAAGGACCTACGCGGACTAGCGACGAAAACCGTAGAACCAGCCGTGTTAAAGAGGCAAGCAAGAATGTTCAAAGCGCTTGCCGACGAAACCAGGCTGAAGATTCTCAGGCTGCTTGCAAAGCGTGAAATGTGCGTGTGTGAAGTGATGGCGGCGCTCAGTCTCACGCAGCCAACGGCGTCTCATCATCTGAGAATATTAGAGAACGCGGAGCTTGTGAAGGATAGAAAGGATGGAAAATGGGTTTTCTACAGCCTTGCTGACCCTGTTGTGATGAGGAGCCTTTTGCAGTTCAACGTTTCTTAGTCAGTGATGAAAACAACATATTTAAATACTTTAATATGTTATCGCTTCGCAATCGAAGATCAGGCGTGAGTAACGTGGAAGCCTCTGAAGAACACGTGAAGAAGGAACTGTCACTCGGACTGTGGGAAAAATACCTCACGTTATGGATCGCGATATGCATCATCGCTGGTCTGCTTGTTGGAAAGTTCATCCCACAATTCGGGCAGTTCATGGATTCACTGAAGTTGGTCAAGCTGTCTATTCCAATAGGCATACTGCTTTTCTTCATGATGTATCCAACGGTGGTCGGAATACGGTTCAGCGACATAAGAAGAGCCGCACGAAACCCCAAGCCCCTGTTGGTCACGATAATCGCCAATTGGGTAATAGCGCCGCCCTTGATGACGCTCTTCGCGAACACAATTCTTGCTGGAAACCCCCAGTACATCGCGGGTGTGATACTCTTGGGGTTGTCGCCATGCACGGCAATGGTCATGTGGTGGATGTTCCTTGCCAAAGGGGACATGGCCCAGGGGCTGATCAACACCGCGATCAATGCATTGCTGATGCTTGTTCTGTACGCTCCTTTAGCTGGTTTGTACCTCGGTGTCAGCGGGATCCCCGTTCCTTGGGATTTGATAGCCGTCAGCGTCTTAGTCTTCATAGCTCTTCCAGTCGCGTCGGGCGCGATTTCCCGCAGGGTCATAATCAAAAAGAAAGGTGAAGAATGGTTCAAAGACGTCTACAATCCGGCAGTGGGCAAAGTATCCATCATTGCTCTGCTGGTAACACTGATCGTGCTCTTCTCATTCGCGGGGCAGACCATTCTTAACGACCCGATGCTCGTGGCCTATTTGGCTGCTCCAAACCTGCTGCACTATGCGACCATGATCACGTGGACCTATCTTCTAGGCTACTTCCTCGGTTGGAAGTACGAAACCGCGATAGACACGACTCTTATCGGTTCGAGTAGCCACTTTGAAGTTGCTATTGCTGTTGCAACCACTTTATACGGTATCGGTTCAGGTGCGGCTTTGGCTACGGTAATCGGGCCGTTAATGGAGGTTCCTTTGATGCTTTCGCTTGTGAAGCTGGGTCTTCGCACCCGAAAATATTTTCCAAGGAAGAAAAGTCAGGTCTAAAGAATCTTCAAATACCCATGTGGCGTCTACGATAACGTGTGCTGAACGTGAGGAACCATGACGGATCGGCAGCCGAAACTTCGTGTATACTCTGCGGGCGCAGTTGCTCCGCCGTTGCGTGACTCCATCGTGGTTTTCGAAAAAAGACGCGCTGTAAACTGCAGTTTGAAAGTGGGCAAACCCAGTGACCTTGTTGCTGAAATAGCAGGAACCAGACAGGGCGATGTTATCTCGTGCGGAGCCGAATACATGCTTGATGAGACAGAAGATCGAGGGCTCACGGTGAAGGGCAGCCGGAGAAGCTTGGGATACCGTCGATCTGTGATAATAGTGCCTGTTGGGAATCCTGCAAAGATTGCTTCTGTTGAAGACTTGTGTAAAGAGAATGTTCGTATCGGCATAGCTGTTGACGGCTGCCTGAAAGGCGTGTGGGACGATGTTGCAAGCAAGGCCGGGTTGACTGATGAGGTAAGGCGGAATATTACGCATCATGCCGATGCTTGTGGTTCGTTGATGAGCCTCATACATTCGGACAAGGTTGACGCGATATTCGGTTGGAACGCTTTTCAGGGAGTCTGGCCGGGCACGTGCGAAGTCATAGAACTGCCTGACAAGTTGCAGGTGTTCAGGAGCACGGTGGCAGGAGTCGTCACTTTCACTAAGGACCGCGTGTTGTCAGAGAAATTATTGGATTTCTTGGTTTCGGACGAGGCACGGGCGATCTACGCAGGTTATGGCTGGGTACACAAGCGGTAATATTGCCTGAGACGCGCAGCGTCCTATTTTCTTCCAAGCAGATACAGGAGCCCGCTGATGGCCACAACGACGGTTGTGATGATCCAGGATTCCATTGGAAGGGAAAACATGAGAAGAGCGCAGCTGATGAAACCGAGCAGGGGGAGAACGGGGTAAAACGGTGCTTTGAACCCTTTTGCGCGGGGCATTTTCTTTCTGAGTCGCATGGCGGAGACGTTCACGGTCAGATGAGTGCACAGGATTGAGAAACTCGTTATTGCCGCGGCCTCCTTCAAATCGAGTGCGTACGATAGGGTGGTCAGGATGACGCCCATCGCGAGAATTGAAAGGTATGGCGTTCCAAACTTTGAAGACATCTTTGCGATCGACCGGGGGAGCTGACCGTTTCTCGCCATCGCGAATGCAACCCTCGACAGACCGATGAGATTGGTCAGGAGGACGCTTACTGTCGCAATCAATGCGCCAAGCGAGACGGCTGCCACCAGTGCGAAGTTGCCTGTTGCTCGTGCTGCTTCAGCTATTGGTGAGCCTGACTGTGCGAGGATTCTGTAATCCTGCAAACCAGTTGCAGTGAGCCCTGTCAAAATATACAAAATGATAGACACGGTCAACGCGATTAGCACTGATAATGGCAGTGCCTTCTGTGGATTCTTCACTTCTTCACCGAGGGTCGATATTCTTCCAAAACCGAGGTAGGCGAAAAATATGAAGCCAGCTCCCTGAAGAATCCCGAATACTCCGTTTGGGCTGAACTGCGAGAAATTCTGCGGGTGAATCTGGAAAATTCCGAAGCCAATGAATAGAGAGAGAATTGCTATTTTGATTATGACCAGGGCGTTGTTTATTGTTGCAGACTGTTTTATCCCAACGATGTTCAGACCAGTGAGTAACAATGCGGCAATGACTGCCACTGTCTTCAAGGAAAACATCGGGAAGATCTGCACAAAGTAACTAGCAAATCCGAGACTGATGGCTGCTCCCGCCACAATCTGCGCAAACAGCCACAAGCAGCCTACGATGAAGCCTGCGGAAGGAGCGATAAGCTCGAACGCGAACGCGTATGCTCCGCCTTCTTTTGGGATTGCCGAACCGAGTTCAGCGAAACTGAACGCTGTGAAAGAGGCGACTATGCCCGCGACCAAGATGGAAACGATGACCGCGGGTCCCGCGTAGCCTATGGCTATTCCCAAGACAACGAAGATTCCTGCTCCGATTATGGCTCCTATGCCAATTGAACTTGCGTCTAAAAGATTCAGTGTTCTCTTGAGTTCCACGTATCATCGTTCACTGTATTACCATAAGAAGTTAATTTCGCTTCTCATCGTTCAGGCAAAGGTTCGGAGTCTATCGCGCACGTGACCAAAACAGCGTACACACTATCTGAACGACAGTAAGTAGCGCGCAATGCGAAGTTCTTATTAAGAGTTAGCCTTGAAAGTTTAATTCGTTTCTTTCACAAGACCAAAAGAACAGGGGGGTGAGTTCAAACGTGGTTAAACTGATTATGTACTTCAACTTGAGGAACGGTGTAAACGAGGATGAGTTTCTCAATAACGCAAAGGAGTTTCTGCACTATCTTGACGGCAAGATAGAAGGGTTCGGGTCTGCGGAACTTTATCGGCACTACATGGTCGGTGCGAACCCGAGGAGATATCAGATGCATATGTAGATGCGAGACCTCGGCGCGTGGGACAGGTTTGCTGTCTTCATCAAGAACGATGCCAAAGGAGCGGGGCTTTATCAAGAATGGCAGAAACGCGTGAACATGGACACGCATTATGATGAATTCATAACCGAAATACCGTTGTAGAAATCAAGTTTGACAACTCGATAACGCTGACCAGCGCGGGCTAACTTCCACCACAATGAGGGCACTTGTCAAGAGCTTCATCATAGAGGTTTTTGCAATAGGAGCAACGGATTTTTATGATGATCTCCTTTTCTTTTATTATTTCTTTTTCCTTACCTGTCTCTTTTTCCGTTTTAGCTACCTCGCCTGTCATAGCCTTCTTTTCGTATTCTTTTGAATCGATATAGTGAACGCAATCCTGTGCTTGAGTGAAGAATTCCTTGTATCCAATCACAGTATCAGGTTCCAGTTTCAAATCTAGCTTCTTGCAGAATTCGTCGTCCAAGTAAGCACACTCTTCGCACGATTTGATCTTCTTGTATTCCTCTTTAAGCTCAGAAAAACAGTTGCCACAGACCTTTTTTTCTTGTGCTTTTAACATAACTTCGAGCAGTTCGCTCGCGCGTTTTTCCTTTCCGCATCTTGCACATTGCATGCCAATGACCTGTTCTATTTTGAAACGCGGCTGTTGCTTATTTATCTTATACTGCCTGCTCCAATTTCCTTAACATTTCTTCTTATTGGGTCCGAAAGCGCGACCTTGACGGTAACTGAAAACTTGGGGCTCTATTCCTTCTTCTTGCTTTCTCTACCTATCAGCTCTAGCCAGACGCCGTTAGGATCCTTGACAAAGGCGAGGACCCATGAACCCTGATTGAACGGCTCCACAGCAGGTTCGCATCCGAGTTTGATCAACCTCTCATATTGCCCTCTTACGTCGCTCACGTACAGCCCGATGTGGTCCAGTTCCGACCCGTTCAAGTAGTCCTCGTAGAACTT
The DNA here is from genome assembly GCA_964399235.1 of uncultured Candidatus Bathyarchaeia archaeon. Classification (GTDB taxonomy): domain Archaea; phylum Thermoproteota; class Bathyarchaeia; order Bathyarchaeales; family Bathycorpusculaceae; genus DASPPK01. The sequence continues at coordinate 6,016 of CAYNQC010000065.1, forward strand.
GCTGGTCTTTGGATAATAGTTCAGTTCAAGAATCTGTTTGCCCGTAGGCGTTCTCATGTGAACGTATGTTCCTTCGTGAGTCTTCATTTTGCCCTTTAAGATAACGTTGAATCCAAGAGCTTCCTTGTAGAATTTGATCGATTCCTCAAGGTCTTTCACGCGGATGCCAGTGTACCAGAAGCGGACGCCGAGCACGTTGCGTTTCGTCTTCAAGCCCTTTTTCGCCAACATTGAACCCTACTGTGAACGTTAATGGAAGTTGAGATAAAACTTTGCTCCTCAGGGTTCTGAGCAGAGTCTGGCATTGACAATGGTCAGTGCCAACGCTTGACACTGGGAATGGTTATGATGAAGATGAAAACTCGTTTTTCGTCTCAGAGTTTTTTGACGAAAAATGTGACTGTGTGATCCGTTTTGAAACCGATTTGTTGGTAGAGCCGCTCTGCGTTTCCCCCCTTTACGGTTTGCAGCGTGTGAAGGTCGTTTCCCTCGTTGACAGAATCCAAGAGAGCCTTGACTGTCAGTGTTGTTCCTATACCATGATTTCTGTATTTTTTCAGTGTTCCAACGTTGAATATGCCGCCTGTTTTCATAGAAGACATCAGAGTGGTTATTCCAACGGGTTTTCTTTTGGCGTAGGCCATGTAGTTTCTGGCTCCTTTTTGTATCCATATGGGAAGCAGTCTGTCGATCACTTTCTTCCATTCGGTCGGCATTTCAAAGATTGTGACTAACAGCTTGTCGAAGGTGTCTATTTCGTCTTTAGATATCTCTCTTATTTTGACATCGGGGTTCGGCTCGTGTTCTGATGGTTTTCCTTTGAACACCATGATTGATTGTTCTTCTTCCTTTTTGAAGCCATGGTCTTTAAGGAAGGAAGAGAGTGAGGTTGGGCGGGTCAACGGGGAAACTCGGAAACAAGCGAACGGAAGCTTCTTTGACGAGAAGTATTTGATGACAGTTTTGAAGAAATCTTCAACCTCGTCGTCTTTGACGTTAACGCTTGCAGCGTGGTTGAAAATGGGCACGGGCATTCCGGGAACGTGGCAAGCAACTGCCCCCTTAATCTGTAAGGTTTCAGGAAAAGTCAGAACTAGATCGTGCCAGAACTGTTCGAGCCTGTCAACGTTTGTCATGTTGTGTCTTCCGGTGATGTTTTGTGCTTCAGTTTTTATCATTTATGGAAGAATTTTGGATTGAACAGCGCGTGCATGTATGCCCTCACTTCTTCGATTCTGTCTGTTGTGATGTTTTCTATGACCTTTTCTAGTTCAAGGACAAAAGTTCGGGCATTTTTGACGTCGTTTCCTACAGAGGTTGGATCAAATTCTCTTTCCACGCAGTACCGAATGTCTATCCTGGCTTGTTTCGAATTTAAGATGCCCTTGGCTAGGCCTTCTTCGAGTATTCCTCTTTCGGTAAGCAGTTCCGCAACGGCGATGCTGCAATCGTGGATTTCTGATTTGATGCCCATTTTCATGAGCAGTGCGTAGAGCGCGAAGTATCTTGCATAGTAGGCTGTTGTTGTTATCCAATCGGTTTCTCTGATTTCTAGGGCGGCGTTCATTGTGTT
>CAYNQC010000066.1:0-5631 GCA_964399235.1 uncultured Candidatus Bathyarchaeia archaeon
AAATTATGACCATGGCTATGTGCATTCCCCAAGGGTCTCCGTCTGTGAAAATGTAAACTGGAAGGTTCAGCTCCTCGCTCAATCTTCTTATGAAATGCCTTGTAGCCCTTGGCGCTTGTCCTGCAGTCAATACAAGAATTGAGTTATATTTTCTATGCACGTTCTCCTCAATGAACCTCGTGAACAAGCCGCCTTTCTCAATGGCTATCACCTTATCGGCGGACGTTTTCACGAACTCAGACGAAGTCAGGGCTGGACCTATGAGAACGCCGTCGGGGTGAGAAGTCAAATCCAACGTTTTGCCTTCATATCCAGGCACAGTGTATTCTATCGTCAGGTTGCCGAAGACCGCTGACCGCTCTTCTGGAAAAATGTTGAAGTCTTCCCTTGAAAAACCCAGAATCGTTTCCAAATCTGTTATTATGTTGTTTGATTCCTGCTGATCCTTGAACGTCATCTCATAAGCCTGTGCTGAATAGTAAACGTCTCTCAGCGTGGATGTTTTCCGTTGTGAGGAAAGTTCATTGGAGAAAAGTGCAGCCCAAACCAGCTGCGTGAACGGTCTTACATGACTTATGTTCCGTGCGCTTCGCTTGACTCTTCGATCGCCTAGGATAAATTGTCTAAGTTTCTCATCGTACGTTATGTTGTCGGTTGAACGGCTCGGCATGTCAATAGCTGGAAAAGTCCCCTTGTCAAGCTGATCGTAAATTGTGCGTCCGAGATTACCCAGGCTCTCCAGAATTTCCTTTTTTCTTTCAGTTACACTTGACTTACGGTTCTTCCGATCCATATTTCCTCACGCTCGCCAAAAGCTTCTCAATATCAGGCACCTTCTTCCTGCCTGCCAACTCGGTTGAAAATTGGGCGATTCTCGGCAGATACTTGCTGAAGACTCCTAATCTCTTTCTCTCTCTGTCTACGTGTTCCCTTCTTGAAAGGAAGAGCTGGATCTGCCTTGCGACTTCTCTCAGCCCGTTTGCAATTTCTCTTCGGACCTCAGGCCTGTCCGCAATGAACTCTTTCCCAACTGTTTTGTAGGGCACCTTTGTGCTGCAGATGTGCACCGCGATCGCAACAGGCATTTCGGGGGCAACGTGGTATCTGCGCCAGTTCATTGCTTCAATCACTCGAAGTGAAACATCATTCGCTTCATCATAAAGCAAGGGGATTCTGTTGGCAAAACGGTAAACGGTGAAGCTTCCTCTTGCTGGAATTTCCCCACCATAGGCTATTCCAATTTCAATGACAAACGGGTGCCCACCGTAAGTTGCGGGTTTACGTTGATGGACAGCCACAAACTCAGGCCTGATCTCCTTCAAAATGCCCGTTCTCAGCAGGTCTTCACCCAACGGGGACAAACAACTGGCGTCAGGCGGCAGGAAATCCTTGAATTTCTTCAACATGTGCATAAGCCTGACGATCTCTTCATGGTCAAGTCTCTTCGGGTTCTTAGACGGACTCAGGTTAGCGAACTCCAAAAACTTCTTAGCAGTGATGTCTCCAACTCTGTGGAAGTGGTTCCTCAAGAAATCCAGCATGTTCTTGTACGGCGTTAACTGAATGAGTCTTTGAAGCAGCTCCACGTCAACACCGTACGGATGGGGTTTCGTCTCCTTCGGCGGGACCGGCATCTCCTTTGTCACTCGCGTAAACTTGTACAGCCTGCCTTTCGGGTCTACAAAAGTCAAATTAGCATATGGGTTCACCATGGCAGTCTGCTTAAAATAATCGAGAATCTTCGGCATCGCCCTGAAATAGTCTCCTTCAAGCGTGAACTCAACAACAGTGCCCCGCCACATCTCCTTGTTTATGAGAACTTTCCTGTCCATTATCAACGGGCGGTTCCTTTGAATATCGATCATAAGCTTGTACATGTGAGTCTTCGAGATACCCGTGCTTGAAATCACAGTGGCGGGCTGATGCGTCGTGATCTGCCCGTACAGAATAGCCATTTTGCCGCCTAACCCAAAGGTTCCCCTCTGTTGTTTGAGCTTGTACTTTGAACCAAACAGTATTTGTCCAAATGCCGACGGAATATGCCGAGGCGGGACGCCTGTGCCATTGTCTTCCACTCTCAACTTGTAGACCTGTGTTTCCTGAGCAGTTTCCTTCTCGTCTGTCTTCTGAAGGTTGCCTTGATCTTTTTCAACAGCGTGTTCGTTTTCACCCTCAACAGGGTTGAAGCCCTTACCGTTCTGGCTAGCCTCTCCCTCATAAGACAAACGCACGTAGACCTCTGGCGCGATTCGATGGCTTTCTGCAGCATCCAACGAATTTTCAACAAGTTCCCTTATTGCAACAAAAATGGCTCTAGACGGGTTTGTAAACCCCGCAATGTCTCTGTTTCGGTAGAAAAAATCAGCCGCTGAAATCTCTTCAAACGTCTGAGCCACTTAAGTGTTCCCAACCTTCTCCAAACTAGATTATTTCAGTGATACACTCTGCTCGTTCTTTAACTTAACTACCACAAACTTGTCATTTCCTGGAGAAAGAGAACTACAGCTACTGCTTTCTGCGAATGCGTGCGTAATAGTATTCTCCAATTTCCTTCTGGAACTTGTCCAACCTTGATCCTTCTTTATTGACCCTCGGTCGCTTGGTACTGGGGTCTCGTCTAAAAGTCACTTCCATCTCTTTCAGGAAAGCGTTCATCCCCTTCCTTAAAGTCGTCGGCGGCTTAGCAAAACCTTCAGCCCCCGGTTTGCCCGTGAAAATCATCAAGTGATCAGCAATAAAGTCCTGTGTGACAACATCGTGTTCTACAACAAAGCCTGTCACGTTGCGGTTCTCGACAACTCTTCGAATGGCTTTCGCCATGTTCAAGCGTTCTTCAACATCCAGATACGCGCTCGGCTCGTCCAAGAGGTAGAGCTCTGCGTCGCGAGAAAGGCATGCCGCAATCGCGATCTTTTGAAGTTCTCCTCCGCTTAGTTCAGCCACGTTTCTGTCCAGCAGCAAATCTATTCTGAAATGTTGAAGAATTTCAGTCTTGTACCAGCCCGAGGAGAAATTCTCCTTAGCCACACTCATCAACAGCTCTTGAACTGTGCCTTGGTACTCAGCTGAAATATACTGTGGTTTATAGCTGACTTTCAGCCGGTCAAATTTCTGGCCGCTGTCGGCTTCCTCGAGCCCTGCAAGAATCTTGACAAAGGTGGTTTTGCCGATGCCGTTGGCCCCAAGTATCCCAACTATTTCTCCTCTCCTGATCCCGCCAGGTTCGGCAACAAGCTTAAATCCCTTGAAACTCTTTTCCATACGTTCCCATGAAAGAAGAGTTTCACCCGCGCCAGCAGCCTGTCCAGGCGGCTTTTCATGAAAGACAATTGCTTCCTTCCTGAAACGAACGTTTTCATCCGGGATGTACCCTTCTAGATAGATGTTAATGCCAGTTCGAACGCCATGGACATTCGAGACCACTCCGTAAACTCCGGGTTCTCCGTAAAAAACGCAGATTTGATCTGACAGGTAATCGATTATCGCCAAATCGTGTTCTGCCACTATGATTATTTTCTGGTCGGCTTTCAAGCTTCTGATGGCCTTGGCGACCACGAGTCTCTGTTTAACGTCCAAATAGCTTGAAGGCTCGTCGAAAAGATACGCGTCGGCCTCGCGACACATTGCGGCCGCGACCGCCAGCCGTTGCAGTTCGCCGCCGCTGAGCACTTCCAAGGGGCGGTCCCAAACATGCTTCAGTTCCAGCTGTTCTGCCACTTTGTCCAAGGTGCCTCTTTCATTCACTTTTTCAAGCAGCTCACCAACTTTTCCAGATACGGCTCTGGGAATCTTGTCTACATACTGGGGTTTATGTGAAACTTTCAACTTGTCTTGACTCATTCTCAGAAAATAGTCCTGCAACGTTGAGCCTCTAAAATGCTGAATTATGTCGCTCCAACTCGGCGGGTTCTCATAGTCACCAAGGTTAAGCCTGACCTCTCCTGAGAGTATCTTCAGCGTAGTTGTTTTGCCGATGCCGTTCTGCCCGAGCAAGCCCAAAACAGTGCCAGGCGAAGGCGTCGGAAGCCTGTAAAGCTTAAAGCTGTTTTCTCCGAACCGGTGACTACAATCTTTCTCCAATTCGTCGGGCAAATTGACTATGGAAATGGCTTTGAACGGACATTTCTTGACGCATATTCCACATCCCGTACACAAAGTTTCCACGATGACGGCTTTTTGGCCTTCAAACCGTATTGCCTCTATCTTACTCCTCACAATCGGACAAAAACGGTAGCACATCGTGTTACAACGCTTTGGTTTGCATTTGTCCGCTTCTAAAACCGCAACACGCGTCATTCTGCACCCGACAGTGAACGCTCACGACTAGTTGTTTATAAACATGAACCTTGAAAGCAAAAATAAAAGCATGTCGAAAATAAACGTTAAAGAAATAGCACAGAAGTGCTTGTTACAAACTTGACCCTACCATTCTTCCTCTTCAAAGTCTTCCTCTTCTTCTTCCCATTCTTCCTCTTCTTCCCAATTCCCATCAAAAACCATTCTTTTCACCTCCAACACATTCGAATAGGTAGAGTGGAAGTGCCAATGCAATCTTTAAGTATTGTCATTCGTCATCTGTCGAGAACCAAACTTGGATTCATGCCCATGTGCGTCTCTTCATAGACTTTCTTTCACAATCTTCCCCGTCAAAGACGCAACCGGGTCCTTCAACTCAGGAGTCAAATAAGCCCAACACATATTCGGAGAATTATGCGCCGCACCCAATCGGCCATGCATGTCGACAGCAATTAAGCCCATGGCATTGTAACCAAAGGGAATTCTCCTGTTCACAAGCCTTATTGCATGTTCAGCCGCATCCTGCGCAGACTCTCCATTCTCCATATAGTTGCAGACGGTTTTCGACAAAACAAGCCGCATAGCTATCTCCCCAACACCTGTTGCGGAACAAGCTCCAGCCTCGTTGTCAGCGTAAGTGCCACACCCAATGAGGGGAGAATCGCCAATTCTCCCCGGCAACTTCAACGGAAACCCACCAGTAGACGTTGCCGCTGCGACATTTCCATCCTTGTCTAAAGCAACTGCCCCCACAGTCTCGAGGTTAAACAGTTCACGATGTTTGTTAACCAGTTCGCCCAGTTTCGGAAGTTCATACCGCCCCTCAAGCAAGGCCTTCTTCTGGTCGTTGTAGTATCTCAGTCTAAGCTCAGTCACAGGATCTCTCCTCGGAAGGTTATGCATTTTAGCAAGCTTCTCCGCCCCCTCACCAACGACAAATACATGATCAGTGTCTTCCATCACAATCCTCGCCAAGCGAACTGGGTTCTTGATGTCCCGCAGCAATCCAGCTGCGCCTGCACGGAGCGTCTTTCCCTCCATTATCGAAGCTTCCATCTCAATCTGCCTGTCGATGTTCAGGCTTGAACCATGACCAGCGTTGAATGATCCGTTATCTTCCATGACCTCCACAGCCTCCATCACACTATCAATGGCTTCTCCGCCGTTCTTCAAGATATCAAACCCCATCACCGTTGCCTTCTTGACACCAGCTAATCCAGGTTGACTGCGTTCAGGTTGCCAATGTCCAGCGCCGCCGTGAACCACCATCATGGGCTTCTTCAATTCTATTCCCTTCAAGCTTGATATGTTGACACCAGACGATCAGAATTTAAG
>CAYNQC010000066.1:5731-7551 GCA_964399235.1 uncultured Candidatus Bathyarchaeia archaeon
CAAGCTCAGTCTCGCGGATATTGAAAGATTCTCGAAGCATTTCCTTCTTTGATTTCGACAGCTCGAGAACCTTCTCATCAAGCCTTCCACCAACAATCCTTGAGATCGATGAAAGTGCCACTTGTATTTGACTGGGCTCTTTTCCAATGATCAGCACTGCCACGTCTGACATTCCCTGCTTTATGCCCATGCGCTCGGTCGCCCGGCTTATCTGCCCTTCAGCAGACGCGTAAAGAAGCGTTTCCATACCAAGGCTTTTCGAAATGTTCTCTTCATTGGCGAAGGCTGTCAACGCGTCCAAGACGGCAAAATAGAGGTGCTGCCACGTAGCCACAAGTCGAGCATCGAAAAACTGGGATTCAACCCCTTTTGGCTTTTCTTTGTTGATCCGGTCTAGGAATTTCTGTGAGTCTCGTATCTTGGCGTTCTTGAAGCCCGTTATTTCAACATAGGTTGCGAATTCTTCGATTCGTTTCAGCACTTGTCTTCCTCAGAAATCTCCTTCAAGAACCTTCTGACAAGCTGAGACGGTATCCCCGCTCTGATGAGTTTTCTATTCTCTCGCTGTATAGGCTCTCCTTTTTCCTTGCACCGCGCGAGGATCTTGCGTATTGTCTCTTTGATCTCCCAGGGGAAGACTATCCAGTCCTTCGTCTCTTTAGCGTAGTAGTCAGGTCGGACGACACTCCAGGGCTTATAGTAAACAGTGACGCTTCTCACTTCTTTGGCGCCTTCTCGAAGAACATGTTCCCTTACCATCTTCAGGCTCTTGCCCGTGTCTGCAACCTCATCAACGACAAGTATTCTCTTGCCGCCTATTTTCACCGACACCGGCTGAGTCAAAGTAGGCTCGTCTTTCCTCTCTGCAACGCCAAGGTAAAACTCGGCTCTGACATTTGCAACGTTGGGGTTACTGAGAAGATCTGACAAAACGCGCGCCGGAGGCCATCCTCCCCTCGAAATGCCCACGATTGTGTCGGGGTTGAACCCGTCTTTCCTTATTCTGTCAGCCAGATCCAGCAGCATATCATATATCTGGTTCCATGAAGGAGCTTCGAACCTCAGTCGGGCAGTCACGACAACTTCCTTCTTATCTAAAAGAGAAGAGCGAGACCTTATAAACTTGAAATCACGACCATCTAAGCCTCCGGGCGCAGCAAGTGGCCCATTCCTTCGTTTGGCTCTGCCCTCTTATCTTGTATGTATATTGCACAGCCGTTTCAGGCTGAATGAATCCTTCAGGAAATGTAGAACAGATCCTCTTTTCGACCTTCTCCGATCTGCCTTATCAACTCATACTGAGCTTCCAACAGAATCTTGAGCTTCTCCACATCGGTCTTCGCATCCTCGATTTCCTTCGTCCTTCCAAGCAGTTCTGACTTCTGGAGCTGTTCACCGAGGTTTTCGATCTTTATCTGCAGAATTTTGACTTTGAACGCAAACATTTGAAGAATATACAGAAGGCTCAGCTGAGAAGACAGTCTTTCTAGTCTATCGTATTCCAACATTTTCATGAGCGACGCTCGAACCCTGTGCAGTTCAGAAGCTTTTTCAGACTTGAGCGTCGTGTCGTAGGCTTCTATCCGCTTGAAAGAAGGGTCTTTGCTGTCATCAAACAGTTTTTGCGTGCGCGAAGCTGTTTTTCTCAATATATCCAGGATTTCATCCATTCGGTATACACACCTAGCCTTTCTGGCAGCCGTGACTTAAGGCATAGAGAAGATGTGGATGAATTTAAGTTTAAACCAGAAAAAGATGCGCGCGCTTAGACTTTTCGAATGCTTTTTCTCTCCACTTGTTCTTCCAGCTTTTCCATCCCG
>CAYNQC010000067.1:0-3772 GCA_964399235.1 uncultured Candidatus Bathyarchaeia archaeon
AAGCATGGTTCGCCGTGGAGTTTTCATCTGTGTTGAGGGGTTGGACGGTTGCGGAAAGACAACGCAGGCAAAACTGCTTGTGAGAAGGCTCAGCAGAGACTATGACGCCGTCTACACTGCTGAGCCCAGCAAAGGAACAGTTGGGAAATTCGTTAAGAAGAAGTATTTGCATTCAGGAAAGCGGGGTCAAGTTGGGGTTGAGGCTTTGCTTTTTGCTGCTGATCGTCTTGAACATTTGAAGAATGAGGTTTTGCCGGCTTTGGCTGAAGGAAAAGTTGTGGTTTCCGACCGTTACGTTTTCTCGTCCTTCGCCTACCAAGGGGCGGCTGGGGTTGGATTGGATTGGATTGAAGAAGTCAACAAGCATGCGTTGCGTCCTGATCTTGCGGTTTTCATTGATGTTGAGCCTGAGACCGTTGTTCGCAGGTTGAAACGTACGAAATCGGTTATGGAAAACCTGCAAACGCAGGTGAAGGTGCGTGAGGTGTACATGAAATATGTGAAGAATGGCAGACTTGTCAGAATAGATGGGAACAAGTCAAAAAGGGAAGCCGCCAGAGACCTGACCTGCCTGGTTAAAGATTGGCTGCAAAAGGTTCGTTAAGGTGTCTCTACGGGTTTCAACACTTTTTTTGTAAATTCAGCGTTTATTCTGTTGGTTGTGAATTCCGGTAGATCTTTTTGTGATACGTACATGAGTCCTTTTTCGTGGAAGATCTGCATTTGCAGCATTTTTGGTTCAAACTGGAAACGGAGAATATAGTTGTCTGATTTTAAGGGCGCCTTTCTTTCGGCTTTCGCTTTCTGATAGCGTACTATGCAGAGGAAATCTAATGTTGAAAAGGGCTTTCTTCTTATGGCTTTGAATAGCCGATCTTTTTCTTGGTTGTCAAGATAGTTGAAGTCGGTGTCTTCTGCCACTCCGAATTCAAAAGTTGCTGTGTATTGAGGGATTGTGTGTGCGGCTATGTCTTCCAGAGTCAACGTCTCATTGTTTAGTTTGAAGAAAGCTTCAACCAATGCTGTTTGGAGTCTCTTGTTTGGCACTGACGATGAAAAGTCCACGATGTTGTGGATGGCTTTCGGAAAGTTGCTGTAGACTCCGAGCATTTCCGTTTGTTCCAATTAGGTTTTCTTGATTTTTCGTGTTTTCTCAAGGTTCTCCAGCAGTCCTGAAAGGGTTTTTCCAAGCTTCTCCAGTTCTTCGGGGTTCTGCTCATTCTGCATTTTGTCTTGAATTTGTTGCATTTTTGTCATGAGTGTCGTTTCGAGGCTGTCGAGTGCAGCTGATCGGATGATCTTGGGCTCTTCTCCTTCCTTTACTACTATGACTTTCTTTTGGCATTTTTCGCACCAGAGGTCTCCGTTTTTGAGTCTGAACAAGGGTGAGGCGCATGCTGGGCAGGCTAGGTTTGTCAGGGTTGATCCTTGTCTGAGCAGGTCTGCCATTCGTTTGACGTGTGAATCGTCGTTCGCGTTTCGGGACAAGCTTTAAAACCTCAAAGTAGATAGGTATCAGAGCCTATATAACTAGGTTATCGTGATGTTGCACAGGGGTGGCATGTATGGTGAGGAAGAAGAAAAGCGAGGAGTATGAGGAACGGATTAAGCAGGCGCTTGTTGTTCTTGGTGCTGTTTCTGAAGATAACACTACGCCTCGAAACATCAGGAGGGCGGCGAAAGATTCGATGAACGCTCTGCAGTCTTCAGAGTTTACGCCGGCTGTTAGGGCTTCAAATGCGATTTCGTTGATGGATGAGATTTTACAGGATCCGAACATGCCGCCTTATACACGTGTGAAATTGTGGAATGTCATGAGCCTGTTAGAGGCCATAAAGGATTAACGTTGTCTATAGAGACAATAGTCTGCCAAACTTGATCAGGTGAGTTGAAATGAAGGTATTTCCTTACACAGATGTTGAGGCAAAAGCTGCAGATGAGGGAGCTGTGAAACTGAAGGTCAGATGGCTCATCACCAAGGACATTGGTGCTCCAAACTTTGCTATGAGATTGTTTGAGATGCAGGCAGGAGGCAACAGTCCATGGCACGCTCACGATTGGGAACATGAAGTATTCATTCTTGAGGGCGAAGGCACCGTTGTGGGCAAAGAGGGTGAGAAGAAGTTCAAACCTGGAGACGTTGTTTTCATACCGCCCACTGAAAAGCATCAGTTTAAGAACACGGGTAAGAAACTTGTGAAGTTCGTCTGCCTAGTACCTTACCATGAAAAGTGATGAATAGACCACGGACCCTTTCTTTTCTCCTTTGCTCGTTAGGATTATATGCTAGTTGCGTCATCTACTTCTGGGTTTCAGGGGACAAGCCGGTTGAAATACGATGTGATAATTGTTGGCGCTGGGCCGGCGGGGATATTCTCTGCTCTAGAACTTTCGGAAAAAACCAAACTCAGCATTCTCATGTTGGACAGGGGGCAAGACATTAACCAACGTAAGTGCCCGGCGAGTCGAGGGTTTGAATGTGTCAATTGTGATCCGTGTGCGGTGTTGTCGGGTTGGGGCGGCGCGGGAGCTTTCAGTGATGGAAAACTCACTTTGTCCACTGAAGTTGGGGGGTGGCTGAACCAGTATGTATCGGTCAAGGAGCTCCAAGAGCTTGTGAAATACGCGGACAGCATCTATCTGAAGTACGGTGCAACGGAACACACGTATGGTGGAGATGTTGAAAAGGTTGAGGAGATCCAGAGGAGGGCTTCGCTGGCTGGTTTGAAGCTGGTACATCAGCGGATTCGGCATATGGGCACGGAAAGATGTGCTCAGACGCTTCGGAAGATGCGCCAAGAATTGAACGGCAAAGTCGAGTTTAAACCTAAGACTGATGTGAAAGGACTGATAGTGAAAGACGGTGCCGTCGACGGTGTTGAGACGGCTGATGGAGACAAGTATCTTGCGAAATATGTTATTGCTGCTCCTGGACGAAGCGGTGCAGAATGGCTACAGACTGAAGCCCAGGCCATGGGTTTGAAGACCCTTAATAATCCTGTTGACATCGGCGTGAGGGTTGAAGTTTTGGCTTCTGTCATGGAGGAGTTGACAAGTGTTCTTTACGAGCCGAAGCTTGTTTATTATTCAAAGTCTTTTGATGATCAAGTGCGGACTTTCTGTGTTGCTCCTCATGGTGAAGTAATAACTGAATCCTATGATGGTGTTCTGACGGTCAACGGTCAAAGCTATGCGGAGAGGAAAACAGGGAACACGAACTTCGCGATTCTTGTGAGCACCTCGTTTACTGAGCCGTTTAAGGAGCCTATAGCTTATGGAAAATACATTGCTCGTTTGGGGAATTTGCTGAGTGGAAGCGTGATTGTGCAGCGTTTGGGCGATTTGGAGTCGGGACGGAGGTCGACGCCTGAACGGATAGCGCGCAGCGTGGTTATTCCGACGTTGAAGAATGCTACGCCTGGCGACTTGAGTTTCGTTTTGCCTTACCGGTATCTTGCTGACATACGGGAGATGCTGCAGGCTTTGGACAAACTCAACCCTGGATTGCACTCGAGAGACACGTTGCTTTACGGTATAGAAGTCAAGTTCTATTCTTCGAGGTTGCAGTTGAGTCCATGCTTGGAAACAAGGGTTCACAATTTGTTCACTATCGGTGACGGCGGAGGAGTCACGAGAGGCTTGATTCAGGCTTCGGCTTCAGGCGTCATCGCGTCGCGAGAGATCGTCAAGAGGGAAGAAAACAAGGAGTAGATTGCATGAGCGTTGTCGACGAAATCAAGTGTCCCCACTGCGGTGCGCCGATAGCGTTTGA
>CAYNQC010000067.1:3872-7442 GCA_964399235.1 uncultured Candidatus Bathyarchaeia archaeon
CTGGAAGGAAAAATAGCTTATGACTTCCGACGAATTGAAGGGTTCGCCCAAGTCTTCAACAGCGAAATAGACAAAGCCGAAGCTGAAGAGCAGGCCAAGGCTGAGATTGAAAACAATCATCGTTTTCTGGCTCAGCAAGACGTGGACAAGATAATCGAAATGAAAACCGAGATAAAGATTGAAGAAACTGTCTATTTGCATGCTCCAATATGGTTCGTAAAATACGAATACAAACGCAAGACCTACCAATTGATTTTGGACGGTTCAACAGGCGGCGTGATCAAGGGCGACATACCGTCTAAGGGTTTTGGGATACTGTAATCAAACTTTAAAAGCAACCCTTTGACTAATACGAGAATGAAAAACTGCGAGGAATGAAATGAAAACTGAATCCAAAAGGATGTTCAGCTACGGTGTAGGAGCCACTGCTGTCGTCGCAATATCCGTCGGTCTGGCTGCAATCATTTACGGCTTAAGGCTGCTTCCTTTCGACTTGTACGTCCTTCCTGCTTGGATTCTGGGCCCGCTCGGCGTGTACACAGCGATTTATTCGCTTGCAGCAGGTACCGAGTCAACCTACTATCTGGTCTGGGGCACAGTGCTGATTGCTGTTGCGTTTATCTCGGCGTTTTATAACGTAACATATGTCTTGCCGATTCTAGGAGTGCTTGTCATCGTTCTCGCAGTAATAGGCATAATTGCATATATGAGGGGTAAAAAATGAGTGGAAAAGACTATTTAGGAAAAGTAAAGGGCGAAAGAAGTCTTCTTGAAAAAATAATGGGTTACATCCCTGGATACCATGGATATAAGGAAAAAGAACTGAGACGCGAAAGCGACCGCCTCGTAAGGATGGAAGCGGTTAACAGGCTGAAAGCCGCCAAAACGTCGATCAGAAGAGCCTTTGCAAACCCTAGTATGGTTCAGAAGCTTTCTCAAGACGACACCTACAAGTATGATGCGTTGAATTCTCGTCTCGACAGGGTAACTCAGAGAATTGACAGGGCAGTCGCGGGCTATGCGGGCATGTTTGATGCAGTAAAAGTGAAGGAGGACAAACTTGACACCGTGTTGCAGCATGATGTCAGTCTGATAGAGAAGGCGGACGCCATCAAAGCTGACAGCGGGAAACTCGCGAAAATGCAGCCTGGAAACGACGATTGGGGCGCAGCAATGGACTCGTTGATTTCGAAAGTTGAAGAATATGATGATTTGATCGATGAGAGGTCGCAGATTCTCAGAGGGTTAGGATGATCTCGGCCCGTTACCGCCAGATCGGAGCTAAAATCGACGTTTTTCAGCAGGCTCTGCCCGGATACGTGAGTCAGCTAGGCTGGAATGTGAAGAAGGCCATTCCCGGTCAGACCAGTTTCATGCTTGAATTGAAGAAAGGTTTCTTCGACAAAGCTGTGATAAAAGTCAGGGGAGTTCCTGAAGATGTTTCCGTCGAATTAGAAGGCCCCCAAGAACTGATGGACTACGTGGAACAAGCCCTTGCAGAATCATGTTCAAACCCAGCCGCACTCGTAGGATGGAAAGAACAGGCAAAACAGCAGGCAATGGATTTTGCCAAGAGTTTTGCCGGCATGATTCCTCCAGGCACAACTTCGCCTCCACCGACGCAAGCAGCGCCAACGCCTAAACCTGCAGCCCCCAAGCTTGAGGCATGCATGCACTGCAGTGCGCCGCTTACGTATGATCCTGAAGAAGTTCTTGTCGTTTGCAACTACTGCGGCTTCATCAACAACACAACTGGCGAACAGCCTCCGAGATACAGCATGCTTCCAGTTTCGGTTGTCGGCGCGCAGGCGATAGAGGCTGCGAAAGATCATTTGGCGAAGGGAATATTCGTTACGCGCGGTATGGCTGAGAAAGCTGAATGGGGCTCGATAATTCTTAGATACGTTCCGAACTGGGCTGTAACGGTTCAACTTGACGGCGACATTGAAGGCAAGAAGGCACTGGTGAAGAGCAAAGACACCAAGACTCAGGTTGCACAGGAAGTGGCTATGCAGGCGTTGGGCGGAGCGCTCGGCAGCATTTTTGGAGGCGCTGGAAGAGGCGCAGGAAGGGCAATTACAGACAGAACTGAGAGAATGTCGATAAGCGAGGCGATGGACGTGCCGGTTGTTGCAAGGAAAGCCTCCGAATATCAACCTGATCCTGGCGCATACAAGATTCCACTTGACAGGAAAGAGCCTTTCAAGAAGACAGGAGAAGAGACCCTTAACGTTGAGGTAAAGAGTGCAGAAGCCGCCGAAAGAGCTAAGGGTTTGGCGTTGCAGGAAGTTAGATCGAGGTACACGTTTGTGTCGCGCTTCAATGTGTTGGCTAATCCTATAGGTGAACCTGAATTGATCTATTCGCCCTGGTGGTTCATAGAGTATCGTATGGGAGGAAACCCGTATTCCATGATCATTGATGCTAGTAATGGAAGCGTTGTCGCTGGACAGAGACCTTGGCTTCCAAAAGGAGTCATAAGGAGGTGAATTGATTGCCAAAAGTCATTGAATGGGTTGGAGCGAGAGAAGGAGACATAGTCTGGAGATACCCAGTAGAAGAGATTGCTTGGGGAGACAACCTCATAGTCCACGAATACGAGGCAGCAGTGTTTTTCAGAGACGGCAAAGCCTACGACGTGTTCAGAGCAGGACGCCACGCACTCACAACAGCCAATCTTCCACTCCTGACAAAAATTTTCTCAAAGATCGCCGGGTTCGACAGAGTTCCGTTCACATCAACAGTCGTATTTGTTTCACTGAAACAGTTCCAAGGCAAATTCGGAGCCCAAGGACAAACCAAGGAGCTTGCACCGTTGAAGTTCTTCGGAGGCTTCTGGTTCAGAGTTGAAGAGGCAAACTTGTTCGTCAACGAAGTAGTCGGTGGACAAGGCGCCTTCACAACAGACGGACTGCAGAACTTCTTGAGAGGCTACTTCAACGAGAGACTGATTGACACATTGAGTCAATATTCGCTTTCAGACGTGTACGGCAAACTGGACGAGACGAGTCTGCTTTCAAAGAACGTGCTTTTCGACGCGTTTTCAAGAATAGGACTTGAACTGATCGAAGTCAAATTTGAGGGAATCGACACTACACCAGAATGGCGAGACAGACTGTTCTACATCAAGACTGGAGTGGGCGCCGGAGAAGTGCTCAGAATGGAAACAGTTCAGAAATCAGCAGAAAGCCTGTCAAAGAGTCAAGGCGGAGGCGCAGCAATCGGCGCTGGAGCAGTGATTCTTCCACCATTGTTCCAAGGGCAACCTGCAGGAGCCCAACAGGTCATGGTAGTGTGTCCGAAATGCGGTTTCCAGAACCCACAGATATCGAAGTTCTGCAACAACTGCGGCACCACATTACAGCAGCCAGGACAGGCACAGGCAGCAGCAACCGTAAACTGTCCAAAGTGTGGAACTGCAAACCCAACGACTGCGAAGTTCTGTGTAAACTGCGGAAACCCGATGCAAGCAATGGTAAAATGCGCGAAATGTGAAACTGAGGCCCCTGCTGGTACGAAGTTCTGTCCCAACTGTGGAGCAAAACTGAAGTAACCAGCCTCCATCTTTCA